>NZ_JBVJCT010000035.1:0-85025 GCF_055588305.1 Streptomyces sp. NPDC042002
CTTTCCAGGTTCCCGCTTCCGCGTTTCCCTTTCCGGCGAGTCCGACTCTATCAGATCCTTTCGGGCCTGACTCCCAGTCAGCGGGGCTTGTCTTCCCGGCTGTTGGGCCGTTCCGACGAGTGAGACTTTAGCGGATTCCTGGCTCCCGAGCTAATCGGGGTGGCGCCCTTTCGAACGCGGAATCCTCATTTCGCAAACACACATGAAAACGAGCCGACGACGAGTCGTCGATCGTTGAATGGTGGTGCGGAATGGCTGTCCGGGGACCGACCGGAGTCGACGCTCACGTCGGACAACTCGGAGAACACTACGTACGGGCAGGGGTCGTGTCAACTCCCCTCCGGACGGGCCACCCGAGGCGTACGCTGCGTCCATGACTACGCGTACGTGCACCCGACAGTGGTGGGCCGCCTGACAGGCGGCCGTACACACGTATGTACCCAACGGCCGCCGCCCTCGGCGGCCGTTTTTGTGTCTCCCTCCTGGAGCCGGCCGGTGGGCGCGGCGGCCTCGACCAGGAGGTGGAGAGATGACGCGGATCTTCAGTGGGGTCAAGCCGACCGGGCATCTGACGCTGGGGAACTATCTGGGAGCCGTACGCCGCTGGGCCGCCGTCGATCAGCACCGGGCCGAAGCCCTGTTCTGCATCGTCGATCTGCACGCGCTGACCGTGGACCACGATCCGGGGCGGGTCCGCAGGCTCAGCAGGCAGGCGGCGACGTTGTTGCTGGCCTCAGGGCTGGATCCCGAGCTGTGCACCGTGTTCGTACAGAGTCATGTGGACGAGCACGCGCGGCTGTCGTATCTGCTGGAGTGCGTCGCGACCGACGGAGAGATGCGACGGATGATCCAGTACAAGGAGAAAGCCGCGCTGGAACGGAAACGCGGTGGGAGCGTGCGGCTGTCGTTGCTGACGTATCCCGTGCTGATGGCGGCCGACATCCTGGCGTACGGAAGCGAAGAGGTGCCGGTCGGGGACGACCAGACGCAGCATGTCGAGTTGACCCGGGATCTGGCGGTGCGGTTCAACCAGCGGTACGGCCATACGTTCGTGGTACCTCGGGCGACCCGTCCTGAGGTCGCGGCGCGGGTCATGAACCTGCAGGAACCGACGTCGAAGATGGGGAAGAGCGACGACGTCGGACCGGGCGTCGTCTATTTGCTCGACGAGCCGGATGCCGTGCGGAAGAAGTTCATGCGCGCGGTGACGGACAGCGGACAGGACGTCGAGTACGACCCGGAGGGGCGGCCCGGCGTCTCGAACCTGCTGGAGATCCTCGCGGCCTGTGAGGGCGGGGACCCCGCGGCCTTGGCCGGTGCGTACGAGTCGTACGGCGCTCTGAAGAAGGACACCGCCGAGGCCGTGGTCGAACTGCTCCGGCCCGTACAGGAGAGGCACAAACAGTTGTGTGCGGATCCCGCTTACGTGGAGGGGGTGTTGCGGGACGGTGCGGCGAGGGCCAGAGAAATGGCGCGGCCGACGGTGGACGCGGCGTACGGGGCGATCGGGTTGCTGCCGCCTACGGCCTGCTGAGGACTGACCGGCTGCTGATGACCGGCAGAGGGCCGCGGACCGACCGAGGACCGACGGTGGCTGAGGACTGTCTGATGGTCGTCCTCGGCACCGAGGGCCGTTCCCGGCCGGCCCCCGGTGTCGGGGGACCGCCGGGAACGGTGGGTCAGCTGTTGCCGGAGGCGAGTTCGCGGCTGCGGTCGCGGGCTGCTTCCAGTGCGGCGATGAGCGCCGCGCGTACGCCGTGGTTCTCGAGTTCGCGGATCGCGTTGATCGTGGTGCCCGCGGGAGACGTGACGTTCTCGCGGAGCTTCACGGGGTGCTCGCCGCTGTCGCGGAGCATCACGGCGGCGCCGATCGCCGACTGGACGATCAGGTCGTGCGCCTTGTCCCGCGGCAGACCGAGCAGGATGCCCGCGTCCGTCATGGCCTCGACCAGATAGAAGAAGTACGCCGGTCCCGAACCGGAAAGCGCGGTGCAGGCGTCCTGCTGGGACTCGGGGACGAGGAGGGTCTTGCCGACGGCGCCGAAGATCTCCTCGGCGTACGCCACGTGCTCGGCGGTGGCGTGGCTCCCGGCGGAGATGACGGACATCGCCTCGTCGACGAGGGCGGGGGTGTTCGTCATGACACGGACGACGGGGGTACCCGCGGCCAACCGCTCCTCGAAGAACGAGGTCGGGATGCCTGCCGCACCGCTGATGATCAGACGGTCGGCGGGGATGTGCGGGGCGAGTTCGTCGAGGAGCGAGCCCATGTCCTGGGGCTTGACGGTGAGAATCAGGGTGTCGGCGGTCTTCGCCGCTTCCGCGTTGCTGACCGGGGTGACTCCGTGGCGTTCCTGGAGTTCCTTGGCCCGCTCCGGCCGGCGGGCGGTGACCAGGAGGTCGGTGGGGGCCCAGCCGGCTCGGATCATTCCGCTGAGCAGGGCTTCACCGATCTTGCCGGTGCCGAGGACTGCGACTTTCTGCGGCATGGTTGCGGGTGCCCTCCGAGGGTTGAGTCGTCCGCGTTCATCCTCCCACCGGGGTCACGGAGGCGGGTGGGATGTCCGGTGGGCGGACTGCGCGTTGCCCTCGGTCCCGGCGGGCCGGACAGCACGTTCCTCTCGGTCCCGGCGGGCCGGTGCGGAGCGGACCGGCCCGCTCCGCACCCTCGCGGGGACCTATGGCGTCCTGCGTCGCAGCGTCGCCGCTCCGAGTCCCAGGACCAGCAGCGCGCTCCCGGCGACGATCAGCACGTCGCGTAGGAAGGTCGCGGTCATGTCGGTGTGCTTGAGGACCTCGTTCATGGCGTCGACCGCGTACGACATGGGGAGGACGTCGGAGATGGCCTCCAGGACGGGGTGCATGTTGGAGCGCGGGGTGAACAGGCCGCAGAGGAGAAGCTGCGGGAAGATCACCGCGGGCATGAACTGGACGGCCTGGAACTCGGAGGCGGCGAACGCCGAGACGAAGAGGCCGAGGGCCGTTCCGAGGAGGGCGTCGAGCAGGGCGACCAGCAGGAGCAGCCAGGGGGAGCCCGTGACGTCCAGGCCGAGGACCCAGACCGCGAGTCCGGTGGCCAGGGCCGACTGGATGATCGCGAGCGCACCGAACGCGAGGGCGTAGCCGGCGATCAGGTCGCCCTTGCCCAGCGGCATGGCGAGGAGGCGTTCGAGGGTGCCGGAGGTGCGCTCGCGCAGGGTCGCGATCGAGGTCACCAGGAACATCGTGATCAGCGGGAAGATCCCGAGGAGGGACGCGCCGATGGAGTCGAAGGTGCGGGGGCTGCCGTCGAAGACATAGCGGAGCAGAACCAGCATCACGCAGGGGACGAGGATCATCAGCGCGATGGTGCGCGGGTCGTGCCGCAGCTGGCGCAGGGCGCGGGCCGCGGTGGCCGTCGTACGGGAGACGTTGAGGGCGCTGGGGCGTGACGCCGGTGCCGCCTGCCCGATGGGGCCGGCGCTCGCGGCTGTGGTGGGCGCGGTGGGGCTCGTGGGCGCGGTGGAACTCATCGTGCGGTCTCCTCGCGGGGCTGGGCACCGGCGGGGCGGGGGTCGGCGCCGGGGGCCGAGGGCTCCGAGGCCGGGACGGAGGGCTCCGGGGCCGGGGGCTCGGCGGTGGTGGGGTTCCGCGGTGAGGTCGTGCTGGTCGTCGCGGGCCGGTGCGCGGCCGCCTCGTCCACGAGGTGGAGGAAGGCGGCTTCGACGGTGTCCGAGCCGGTCCGTTCGCGCAGGGCGTCGGGGGTGTCGTCGGCGAGGATCCCGCCCTCGCGCATCAGGAGGAGCCGGTGGCAGCGCTCGGCCTCGTCCATGACGTGGGAGGAGATCAGCAGGGTCGTACCGCGCTGCTCGGCGATGGCGTGGAAGAGGTTCCACAGGTCGCGGCGCAGGACGGGGTCGAGGCCGACGGTCGGTTCGTCGAGGACGAGGAGTTCCGGGGTTCCGAGGAGTGCGACGGCGAGGGAGACACGGCTGCGCTGGCCGCCCGAGAGGTTGCCGGCGAGGGAGCCGGCGTGGGAGGCGAGGTCGACGTCGTCGATGGCCCGGGTGACATCGGCGCGACGGCGCTCGGAGGCGGCCCGGCCCGGGTCGAGGATCGCGGCGAAGTAGTCGAGGTTCTGGCGGACGGTCAGGTCGTCGTAGACGGAGGGCGCCTGGGTGACGTAACCGATGCGGGAGCGGAGCGCGGCGTCGCCGGCGGGGCGGCCGAGGACTTCGAGGGTGCCGCTGACCTTGGCCTGGGTGCCGACCGTCGCGCGCATCAGGGTGGATTTTCCGCAGCCGGAGGGGCCGAGCAGTCCGGTGATCTGGCCGCGCGGGACGGTGAAGTCGAGTCCGCGCAGGACGGTGCGGGTGCCGCGGACGACCGTGAGGCCTTCGGCGCGGACGGCGGGCGGGGAAAGGGGCACGGGTGTTCCTGTGGGGTCGGGCGGACGCGGACGAATAATCATCACATGATGAATATCCTCTCGCGAGGTACGCCGGTCAAGGGCCGCGATGGACCGGCCGAAGGGCCACGATGTACCGGTGGCGCTGCCCCGTGTGCCGGGGTCGCCATGGTGTCCGGTGTGCCCGCCGGACTGGGGCTGGTGACCGGAATCGTCGGTGGGCCGGTCGCCGGGATACCGCCTGGCAGCAGCCTTCAGGTGAGCGAACCCGCGGCCGGGCTGACCGTGTCGGTGTACGAGGCGGTGCGGTCGTACGGGTCCAGGCACGGGTGTTCTGGTGCTCGGGGCCGGGCTGGTGCAGCTCGGACCGCCTGGGACATCGGTCATGTGCACGTGGAGACCGAGAAGCGGGGCACAGCGGGAATGGTCGTACGAGTGGCTGGCAACACCACGTCCCTACGGCTGCCGAAGCTGCTGGACGCCTTGGAGGCGCTGCCGCACGACCATGACGTACGGCTGGAGTTGGGCGGGCTGCGGCATGTCGATCACGCGTGTGCGGCGGCCCTCGACGCATGGGCCGCCGGACGCGATCACGAACGGATCGCCACCAGCAGCTCGACGACGTAGGTCTCCTCCACGAACCCTTCCGGGAACGCCTGGAGGAGGTGGTTCCGTTCCTCGGCGAAGAACGCTCCGGTGGCCTCCTCGCCGAGGACCAGGAACTGCGAGTGGCTGCCGAGACTGGCGAGGCGGGTGTCGATCGCGACGCGCCGGCTCCATCGGACCTGGCGGCGCTCGAAGGAGAGGCGGCCCTCCGGGTCCGCGGCGAGGGACCGGGCGGCGCGGGTGGCGGCGGTGCCCTTCTCCGCCTCCTGGTCCCTGCCGAGGAAACGCTCGGCGCGCCGGGCCGCCGCCTCGATCCACGGGACGTCGAGCGCCTCGGTGTTCCACCACAGGGCCAGCGCCCCGCCGGGACGCAGCACGCGCAGCGCCTCCGGCACCGAACGGCTCGGGTCGGTCCAGTGCCACGCCTGGGCGTAGGTGAGGAAGTCCGCGGAGGCGGTCGCGAGGGGCAGTGCGTCGCCGCTGCCCCGGACGATCGGGATGCGGGGGTGGGCGCGACGGAACTCGGCGGCCATGCCGGGGCCGGGTTCCACGGCGAGGACATCCGCCCCGCGGGCGTGCAGGAGTCCGGTGGAGATCCCGGTGCCCGCGCCCACGTCGACGGCCTTGGCACCGGCCAGCGAACGGGCCGCGAGGGCTTCGACGGCGTCGAAGAGGGCCGGCGGATACGACGGACGGTTCGCTGCGTACTGCGCGGCGGCGGCGTTGAAGGAGTGGGCGCGCTCGGTGCGTTGCGTGCCGTCGGGAACGGTGGAGGGGGAGGGGGACGCGGTCTGGGAGGAGGGGGGAGAAGAAGGGGAAGTGGTCATGGATTCATGATCGCGAGTGGTGCGGGGGTGGGGTAGGGCGTGTTCCTGCCGTCGTGCTCGGCTGGATCGACTTGCGCGCTGGGCCGGGCTTTGGGCCCGGCTCTGGGCCGGGCCGGGGATGGGCCGGACCGGGACTGGGCCGGACCGGGACTGGGACGGACCGGGACTGGGACGGACCGGGCTGGGCTGCCTGGCCGGGGACGGACCGGGCTGGGCTGGCTGGGCCAGGGACTGTGTTCCCCAGTTGGCCGGGGCGCGCCCTGTTCTCGCTGGCCCGGCGGGTCGCACCGTGGGGGGGGGCGTGGTCAGGTGCGGGTCAGATCCGGGCAGGAGCGGGTCAGGAGCGGCGGGTCTTCTTCGAGGGGTTGCCGGCGCGGCGCGTGGTGCGGCGGGTGTACTGCTTCTTCGCCGCCTCGTACTCCTCGCGGTGGAGCTTCTCGCCCGGGGCCTCGGTGAGGGAGCGGAAGCAGTAGGCGAGGAGGGAGCCGACGAAGCCGATGGCGAGCAGACCACGCAGGGAGGCCTGGCGGTCGGGGTCGGGCCGCTTGGTGAATGCCTCCGAGGTGTGCCGGAACGCGAGGGCGCTGCACACCGCGAACATCACCACGACCAGCACGCTCACGAGCGTCCCCACGTCCGCGATGGCCAGGCCCTGGTAGGCGAAGCGGAGCACGAAGCAGGCGGCCACGGCGGCTGCGAGGGAGCCGACGGCCACGCCGATCCGACGGCCGGTGTAGCCGCCGTCGTGCTCCACCCAGGTCGTCCCGAAGAAGCGCAGGGGCTCGGGCTGGGGCCCCGCGGGGGTGCCGGTTCCGGTGCTGGTCTCGTCGCTCACGCCACGATTATCGCTCCGGTCGCGGCTCCGTCGGCTATCGCTCCGGTCACAGCCCTGTCGGCCACCGCGGGCGCCCTTGGGCCGAGGTGTCGGTCAGGAGCACGTCGGGGCTACATAGCCGTCGCTGCCCGTTTGCACATACGCGTCCGACACGAACTGGCCGTTGGAGATGTTGTCCCAGATCTTGCTCGTGCCGTAGGGGCCCGCGACGGACTCTCCCGAGCACTGGCAGTAGATCGGGACACGCGAGCCCGGCGGCAGGGTGCGGACGATGCTGAAATGAGTGCCCGGGCCGCTGCGGACGTTGACGTTGTGGCCCGGAGCGAGCGCGTAGGTGCGGAGTGTCTCGGCCGACAACGGCTCCGCTTCCGCCGCCTCAGCCGAGTCTGCGACGGCGATGTCTTCCACGGCCATATCGATCTCCCCCGTTTGATTGATTCACGCCAAAGACTTGCTGGGCGCCGAGGCTAGCAAGCCGTCGAGGTTTCGCACGAAGGATCGACTAGGCTCTGCGCGTCGCGCACGCGGTCGAACCCACGGGGGTGAGTGATGCCGCCACAGCGCAGCACCGGTACGGACTCGGAAGCGGAACATCCGCGCTATGCCGGGCAGTACCTGCTGGAGGCGAGACTCGGCTCCGGTGGCATGGGAATCGTGCATCTGGCGCGATCCGCCTCCGGGTTGCGGCTGGCCGTCAAGGTCGTGCATGCCGAGTTCTCTCAAGACCCCGAGTTCCGGGGGCGGTTCCGCCAGGAGATCGCGGCCGCCCGCCGGGTCAGCGGTGCCTTCACGGCGCCCGTGGTGGACGCCGACCCCGAGGCCGAACACCCTTGGATGGCAACCCTGTTCATCCCCGGGCCGACGCTCGCCGAGCACGTGAAGCGGAACGGCGCGCTGTCCTCGACCCGGTTGCGCCATCTGATGGCCGGACTCGCCGAGGCACTGCGGGACATCCACCGGGCCGGGGTCGTCCACCGCGATCTCAAGCCGAGCAACGTCCTGTTGGCGGAGGACGGGCCGAAAGTCATCGACTTCGGCATCTCACGCCCCGCCGACAGTGAACTGCGCACGGAGACCGGGAAGTTGATCGGCACTCCGCCGTTCATGGCGCCGGAACAGTTCAGCAGGCCACGCCATGTCGGGCCGGCCGCCGACGTGTTCGCCCTCGGTTCGGTGATCGTGCACGCGGCCACCGGGAGCGGACCGTTCGACTCGGACAGCCCCTATCTCGTCGCCTATCAAGTCGTCCACGACGAACCGGACTTGACGGGCGTGCCGGAGGACATGGTCGGCCTCGTCTCGTGCTGCCTCGCCAAGGAGCCCGAGGACCGGCCCACCCCGGACGAGCTGATGGTGGCGCTGCGCTCGGTCTCGGCCTCGTACGACACCCGGGCCTTCATTCCGGAACAGCGCACCGGGAAAGGGGAGCCGACGCCGTCCGTGCGGGAAACGGCTCCGCGGCCGAGGCCCGAGCGTCCCGAGGGCGCCGAGGACCGTACCCATGTGGCTGCCCGGAAGAGGGGCGGACGGGTCCGTCGGCTGCCCGCCGTCATCGCCGTCGCCGGGCTCGCCGTCGCCGGTGGGGCCGTCGGCGCCTTCGGTCTGCTGGGCGGGTCGCAGAGCCCCGTGGCGAAGCAGCACACCGCGCGGCCGTCCAAGAGCGCCTTCCAGTCGTGGCAACTCGACCTGCGGGCCTCGGGCGCCAAGGCCCGCGGTCAGTCGCGGTGCGCGTACACCCCCCGAGCGCTGCTGTGCGTCCGGCCCGGTGTCCTCGCCGCGGCGATCGATCCGGACGACGGCAAGGTGTTGTGGTCCCGGAGCGACACGGGGAACGGGAACTCCTACTCCATCCCGGCGCCGGTCCTCTCCGGGGGGCTCCTGCTCGTCGGCAGCCGGAGCGGGCATCGGCTGACCGCCCTGGATCCCGCCACGGGCACGACGCGCTGGAGCCGCGACGTCACGCGCTACGAAGGCCGAGTCACGCCCGTCGCCGGTGTCGTCCTGCTCACCGGCCCCGACTCCAAGGTCACCGCGCTGAACGCCGCCACCGGCGAGGAGAAGTGGCGTCACGCGATCCCGGGGCTGGCCGTCCCGCAATTCCAGTCGTACGGGGACGGGGTCGCCTACGCGGTCTCGACCCCCGCCGGGACCGGGAGCGGTACCGAGACCCGGGTGACCGCGGTGGACCCGGCGACCGGTGCCACGACCTGGCAGCGACGCATGGACGGGGCACTCAGCCTCGTGGCCGCCCGAGGCGGAACCGTCTGGTTCACCTCGACCACCGTCGACCAGTACACGGACTCGGTCCTGCGCTACGACGTGGTGAACCGCAGGATTCGGCGCACCACGCTGCGCATCCCGCAGGCGCAGGCGCAGGTGGCCCTACGAGGGGACACCGCGTACCTGCTGGGAAGCGACGGTTCGCTGGTCGCCGTGAACACCAGGACGTCGGAGCAGCTGTGGCGGGCGGAGACGTCCGTCAGCAGGGCGTCGGCTCCCACTGTGGCCGGTCATCGTCTCTACCTCACCGCGGCGGACGGGCGGCTCGTCGCCGTCGACACGGATCGAGGAACGCTGCTCGGGCAGACGAAGGTGCGGCTGGAAAGCGACCGGGGCTCGCTCGTCAGCGTGCTCCCCGCCCCCCTCCCCGCCGGCAACCACATCTACGCCACCGCCCCCGACGGTTCCCTCTTCGCGGTCGACGCGGGGGATCCCTCGGCCTGGTGATCGGCCCGGCGAGCCGCGAAGGGGCCGCCCCGGCAGGAGCGGCCCCTTCGCGGCTTCACAGGCTTTGCAGCCCTTACGGCTAGCCCAGCTTCGAGACGTCCCGCACCGCGCCCTTGTCCGCGCTCGTCGCCATCGCGGCGTACGCGCGCAGGGCTGCCGAGACCTTGCGCTCGCGGTTCGCGGGGGCGTAGACGCCGTTCAGGGCGTCGCGGCGGGTGGCCAACTCCTCGTCGGACACGAGCAGTTCGACCGAGCGGTTCGGGATGTCGATGCGGATGCGGTCGCCGTCCCGGACGAGGGCGATCGTGCCGCCGGACGCGGCCTCGGGGGACGCGTGGCCGATCGACAGGCCCGAAGTCCCGCCGGAGAAGCGGCCGTCGGTGATCAGGGCGCAGGTCTTGCCGAGGCCACGGCCCTTGAGGAAGGAGGTCGGGTAGAGCATCTCCTGCATACCGGGGCCGCCCTTGGGACCCTCGTAACGGATGACGACGACGTCGCCGTGGGTGATCTCCTTGCGGAGGATCTTGTCGACGGCCTCGTCCTGGGACTCGCAGACGACCGCCGGACCCTCGAAGGTCCAGATGGACTCGTCGACGCCGGCCGTCTTCACGACGCAGCCGTCGACGGCCAGGTTGCCCTTGAGGACCGCGAGTCCGCCGTCCTTGGAGTAGGCGTGCTCGGAGGAGCGGATGCAGCCGCCCTCGGCGTCCTCGTCCAGCGCCTCCCAGCGCTCGGACTGGGAGAAGGCCTCGGACGAGCGGACGCAGCCGGGGGCCGCGTGCCACAGTTCGATCGCCTCGGGGGACGGGGAGCCCGCGCGCACGTCCCACGTCTTCAGCCAGTCCGACAGGGACGGGCTGTGGACGGAGTGCACGTCCTCGTTGAGCAGGCCCGCGCGGTGCAGCTCGCCGAGGAGGGCGGGGATGCCGCCGGCGCGGTGCACGTCCTCCATGTAGTACGTGCGGTCCTTGGCGACGTTCGGGGCGACCTTGGCGAGGCACGGCACCCGGCGCGAGACCGCGTTGATCTCGTCCAAGCCGAAGGGGACGCCCGCCTCCTGGGCGGCGGCCAGCAGGTGCAGGATCGTGTTGGTCGAGCCGCCCATGGCGATGTCGAGGGCCATGGCGTTCTCGAAGGCCGCGTGGGTGGCGATGTTGCGGGGCAGGACCGACTCGTCGTCCTGGTCGTAGTAGCGGCGCGTGATGTCGACGACCGTGCGGCCCGCGTCCTCGTACAGGCCCTTGCGGGCGGTGTGGGTGGCGAGGACCGAGCCGTTGCCGGGCAGGCTCAGGCCGATGGCCTCGGTCAGGCAGTTCATCGAGTTGGCGGTGAACATGCCGGAACAGGAGCCGCAGGTCGGACAGGCGTTCTCCTCGATACGGAGGATGTCCTCGTCCGAGATCTTGTCGTTCACGGCGTCGGAGATCGCGTCGACCAGGTCGAGCGTACGGACCGTGCCGTCGACCAGGGTGGCGCGGCCGGACTCCATGGGACCGCCGGAGACGAACACGGTCGGGATGTTCAGGCGCAGCGCGGCCATGAGCATGCCGGGCGTGATCTTGTCGCAGTTCGAGATGCAGATCAGGGCGTCGGCGCAGTGCGCCTCGACCATGTACTCCACCGAGTCCGCGATCAGGTCGCGGGACGGCAGCGAGTACAGCATGCCGCCGTGGCCCATCGCGATGCCGTCGTCGACCGCGATCGTGTTGAACTCGCGGGCGATGCCGCCGGCCGCCGTGATGGCCTCGCTGACGATCCGGCCGACCGGCTGGAGGTGGGTGTGGCCCGGCACGAACTCCGTGAAGGAGTTGGCGACCGCGATGATCGGCTTCCGTCCGATGTCCGCGCCCGGTACACCGGAGGCGCGCATCAGGGCGCGTGCGCCCGCCATATTGCGGCCGTGGGTGACTGTGCGGGACCTCAGCTCGGGCATCGTCGCTCGCTCCTTCGGGGAGGTATGAGGAGGGTTATGACTGGAGTCGAGCGTACGCCGGTGCTCCAGGATCCGGACAGGCCGTCCGCATCTCGGAACACGCGTCTCGACCAGCGGCCGTCCGCGCACGGCATACGCGCATGTCGGCGGCGTTCTGGGGCAACGGAACCACTTCGACGGACGGTCCACTCGCTCATGGGTTCGTCAGGTGCCGTCAGGTGCCGTGACGGGTTCGTCAGGTGTCCGGGCGGGCTCGTCGGACGCCCCCATGAGTTCGGCGCCTGCCTCACGGGTTCGTCAGGTGTCCCTGGACCACGGGCGCCACCCTGGCCACGACGCGCTCCAGGTCCACGGAGGCCAGCGGCTCGACCTTGATCACATGGCGCAGCATCGCGACCCCGACCAGCTGGGCCGCCGCCAGCTCCGCGCGCAGTTCCGCGTCGGGGGCGTCGAGCCGGGCCGCGAGCCGGCGCAGCAGCTGCGCGGCGACGAGCCTGCGGAAGACGGCGGCGGCGGTGTCGTTGTTCACCGCCGAGCGGACGATCGCCAGCAGCGGCGTACGGGTCTTGGGGTTCTCCCAGACGCCGAGGAAGAAGCGGGTCAGGCGTTCCCCGACGCCGTCGAGCGGCCCCTCGACGATCGTCTCGATCGTGTCGGGGGCGCCGAGCGCGGGGGCCATGGCTCCTTCGACGGCCGCCTCGAAGACCTGTTCCTTGGTGCCGAAGTAGTGGTGCACGAGCGCTGAGTCCACCCCGGCGGACTTGGCGATACCGCGGACCGACGTCTTCTCGTACCCGCGCTCGGAGAACTCCTCGCGGGCCGCCTCCAGGATGCGGTCGCGGGTGGCGGGGCCCGCCTCCGTCTGCGTACGGGTGGGGCGTCCCCGGCCGCGGCGGGGGGCGGCGTCCGTCATCCGCGGGGCACCTTCACGGCGGAGGCGAGGTGGAGCCGGGTGAAGGCGAGGGCCTCCGCGAGGTCGGCCTCGCGTTCGGCGCTGGACATCGCGCGGCGGGTGTTGACCTCGATGACGACATGGCCGTCGAAGCCGGACAGCGCGAGCCGGTCCAGGAGTTCGGCACAGGGCTGGGTGCCGCGGCCCGGGACCAGGTGCTCGTCCTTGTTGGAACCGTTGCCGTCGGCGAGGTGGACGTGTCCGAGGCGGTCGCCCATGCGGTCGATCATCCGCAGGGCGTCCGTGCGGGCGGTCGCGGTGTGGCTGAGGTCGATCGTGAAGTGCCGGTAGTCGTCCTTCGTCACGTCCCAGTCGGGGGCGTACGCGAGCATCTCGCGGTCGCGGTAGCGCCACGGGTACATGTTCTCGACGGCGAATCGCACGTCCGTCTCGTCGGCCATGCGCCAGATCCCGGTGACGAAGTCACGGGAGTACTGGCGCTGCCAGCGGAACGGGGGATGGACCACGACGGTGCTCGCGCCGAGCTTCTCGGCTGCCGCCCTGGCGCGCTGGAGCTTGATCCACGGGTCGGTGGACCAGACCCGCTGGGTGATCAGCAGGCAGGGGGCGTGAACGGCGAGGATCGGCATCCGGTGGTAGTCGCTGAGGCGGCGCAGAGCGTCGATGTCCTGGCTGACGGGATCGGTCCACACCATGACCTCGACGCCGTCGTACCCGAGGCGCGCGGCGATCTCGAAGGCCGTCGCGGTCGACTCCGGGTACACGGAGGCCGTGGACAGGGCGACCTTCGCATCCGGGATGCGCACCACTGGTTCTGCCACGAGGGACAGCGTACGGGGTGCTTCCGGCGGTCGGGCGAGGGGCGGGGAGCTTGGCCGGGAGGCTCCTGTGGGCCCCCGGCGGGCGTTCGTTGGGCTCCCGCCGGGAGGTGTCCGGGCCCTCCGGGCCGGCGGTGGACCGGCCTCCGACCTGGGGGTGGATGGACCTCCGGCCCGGGGTGCGGTGGCCGTCGGCCCGAAGGACGCGGGACCCCGCCAGGACGCTCCGGTGATCGACGCCACACACCTGCCGGGGTGCTCACGTGATCGACGCCACGCACCCGGGCGGGGTGCTCGCGTGGCGTCGGTCGGGACCCGTTCCGTACTACGGCGTCAGTCCAGTACGAGGGCGTCTGGTCCAGGCGGCTACTCCGAGGCCATCTGGTCCAGACGGCGCAGGATGACGCCCTCCCGGAGGGCCCAGGGGCAGATCTCCAGGGTTTCCACGCCGAAGAGGTCCATGGCGGCCTCGGCGACCAGGGCGCCGGCCAGGAGTTGGCCGGAGCGGCCAGGGGAGACGCCCGGCAGCTCCGCCCGTTCGTCGGCCGTCATGGATGTGAGGCGGGGGACCCAGTCCTGCAGGGAGCGGCGCTTGAGCTCGCGCTGGACGTACAGGCCGTCGGTGGAGCGTGCGGCGCCGGCGAGCCGGGCGAGCTGCTTGAACGTCTTGGAGGTGGCGACCACGTGGTCCGGGGCGCCGAAGCGGCTGAACTCTCCGACCGTCCGGGCGATCTGGGCCCGTACATGCCGGCGCAGCGCCCGCACGTCCGCCGGGTCCGCCGGATCGGTGGACAGCCAGCCCGCGGTGAGCCGGCCCGCGCCGAGCGGCAGCGACACCGCCGCGTCCGGCTCCTCGTCCATGCCGTACGCGATCTCCAGGGAGCCGCCGCCGATGTCGAGGACGAGGAGCTTGCCCGCCGACCAGCCGAACCAGCGGCGGGCCGCCAGGAAGGTGAGCCGGGCCTCCTCCGCGCCGGTGAGGACCTGCAGCTCGACATCGGTCTCGGCCTGCACCCGGGCGAGAACCTCGTCGGCGTTGCTGGCCTCGCGCACGGCCGACGTCGCGAACGGCAGCAGGGCCTCGACGCCCTTGTCCTCGGCGGCCTCCAGGGCGTCCTGGACGGTCTCGATCAGTTTGTCGACGCCTTCGGGGCCGATCGCCCCGCTCTCGTCGAGCAGTTGGGCAAGCCGCAATTCGGCCTTGTGCGAGTGGGCGGGCAGCGGCCGGGCGCCGGGGTGGGCGTCCACCACCAGCAGATGCACCGTGTTCGATCCCACGTCGAGGACACCGAGTCTCATGGACGGAACGCTACTGCCCACACGGCGATTCACGAGGGGTGGGGCGAAAGCCCACGTCGAACGGTGATCTACGGGCAGCGCCGCCGGGACGTCCCCGGAGCGGGCGGAAGCGACTTACCCTGGACCCGTGCCAAAGACGAAAAAGGCGAAGCCCGACAAATCAGCCACGGGTTCCCCGCAGGCGAAGGCCACGAAGTCCGGAAAGTCCGTGAAGAAGAGCGACGAGAAGGGGCTCGATTTCGCTCGCGCGTGGGTGGAGTTCCCTGATCCGGCCGACGACGAGCAGGTCTTCCGGTGCGATCTGACCTGGCTGACCTCCCGCTGGAACTGCATCTTCGGAAGCGGCTGCCAGGGCATCCAGGCGGGTCGCGCCGACGACGGCTGCTGCACGCTGGGGGCCCACTTCTCCGACGAGGACGACGAGAAGCGGGTGGCCGGGCACGTGGCCCGGCTCACGCCGGAGATCTGGCAGCACCATGACGTGGGCGTGGAGACGGGCTGGGTGTCCAAGGACGAGGACGGCGACCGCCAGACCCGCCCGTACGAGGGCTCCTGCATCTTCCAGAACCGTCCCGGCTTCGCCGGTGGCGCGGGCTGCTCGCTGCACATCCTGGCCATCAAGGAGGGACGCGAGCCGCTGGAGACCAAGCCGGACGTCTGCTGGCAGCTCCCCGTGCGGCGCACGTACGAGTGGATCGACCGGCCCGACGACACCCGCGTGCTCCAGGTCTCCATCGGCGAGTACGACCGCCGCGGCTGGGGACCGGGCGGCCACGACCTGCACTGGTGGTGCACGTCGGCGACCTCGGCACACGGCGCGGGCGACCCGGTGTACGTCTCGTACCGTCCGGAGCTGATCGAGCTGATGGGCAAGGCGGGATACGACCGCCTGGTCCAGCTGTGCGAGGAGCGGCTGGCCTCGCAGCTGCCGCTGCTGGCACCGCATCCCGCGGACCCGGTGGACTGAGTCCGCGTCCGGGAGGTACGCCGACCGAGTCCGCGTGCGCGTCCGGGTGGTGCGTGGACCGGGTGGTGCGTGGACCGGGTGCGCGTCCGCGTCCGGGCCGTGCGGCCAATGGCTCGGGAGCCTACGACGCGCCCGGGTCGCCGCTGTCACCCGGCGGCGGTGACGAGCCGCCCGGGTCGCCGGAGGACGAGTCGGTGACCGTCGGCGTCGGCGTCGGGTCGGGCGGAGTCGGGGACGGGTCCGGGCCGGCCGGGGTCGCCGTCGGGGTGGAACCCGGTCCTGAGGGGCTCGGACTGCTCGCGGTGGGGGTGGGGTGGGACGAGCCCGCCGCCCCGTACCCGGCGATGGTGACCACCGCGCCCGCCGGGGCGATCGCCACCCGCGCGGTCCAGTGGCCCACCGGCTCGCGAAGGTGATCGACGTACACCTTGATCGTCAACGACCCGCCCGGTTCGAGCGTTCCCGAGGACTTGCTGAAGTAGAGCCAGGACACTCCGGTGCGCGCGGACCACCGGACCGGTGAACTGCCCGACGCGGTCAGCGTGACCAGGGTCGTGTCGCCGCTGCTCGCGGCCGCCACCGACAGGTGCCCCGGGGTGGTTCCGCGGGCGCTGACGACCTCCACGGAGACATCCGGCGATCCGCTGCCCTTGGTGAAACGGGAGCCGGGTCCCGCGCTGGCGTTGCCGGCGTTCTCGTAGCCGCCCGCCTGCCCGCCGTCCAGGCCCTCGGGATCCTGGGCCTCGCTCGTGCTGGCCGGGCGGCCGTCCACGCCCTCGCCGGTCAGGGGCGCGCCCCGGTACGCCGCCCAGAGGGCGAGAACGGGCGCGGCGACGACGGTGGCGACGATCGTCGTCGTGACGGCACGCGCGCGGAGACGGTCCCTGCGGGCGGCGTGATCCTTGGGGTCCATCGGGAAACCGCGCCGGTCGAAGCGTGGAGCGCTGCCCCGCGCGCGTGGGGCGTGCGCCATCGCGACGCGCAGGGCCGCGTGCGGGGCCTCCAGCACGGGAAGCGCGGCGGGCGTGACGCTGGTGCCGGGCCAGGCTCCGGGGACCGCTCGCTCGGCGGTGCGTCGGCAGCGCGGGCAGTCGTCGACGTGCCGGACCAGCTCGCCGCGCAGGGTGGTGCTCAGCACGAGCCGGCTGTCGCCGGTCAGCCGGGCGACGCTGGGACAGGCGCCGGTCTCCACGACGGCGAGGGCCGCGCGGGTGCGTTCGACCTCGCAGGCGGCGGAGGCCAGCAGCTCGCGCGCCGCGGGGAGGTCCATGCCGAGGACGGCGGCGACCTCGTGGGCGGCGAGCTGGTGGCGCACGGCGAGTTCGAGCGCCTCGCGCTGCTCCGGGGTGGTCCCGGCGGCCTCCGGCCAGGCCAGCAGGCCGAGTTCACGCCGACGGTGGTCCTGGACCTCCTCGGACAAGGGAACGGCGCTCAGCGCCTCGGCCGCGCGCCGGTCCGCGGCGGCCTTGTGGGCTCTCGTGAGGGCGGCTTCTTCGCGGGGGCCCTTGGAGGCACCCGGGGGGTCGCTCATGTGGGAGTCGCGCCGCCCTGAGGCGTGCGCCGCCTGCCGCTTGCGCCGTGCTTCGGTGAGCTGGCGCAGACAGGACCAGCGGGCGAGCGCGTAGAGCCAGGCCCTGCGGTCGCCGGCGGACTCCGGACCGCGCGGGCCGCGCCGCTCGGCCAGCGCGAGGGCGTCCCCGAGGGCCGCGGTGGCCGCGTCGTGGTCGCACAGCACGGACAGGCAGTAGGTGAACAGGCCGTCCAGGTAGGGCTCGTACCGCGCGGGGGGACGCTGGACCAGGGTGCGGGGGATCGCGCCACGGGGCGCGCCAGCCCGCTTGCGCGCGGCCCCGTGCGCCCGGTGTGCGCCGGTGGTGTGCGTGGAGGTCTCCGGACTGCTGCTCATCACCCGTGCGACCGTAGGTGCCCTGGGGCAGCCCCTTCCTCCCCCTTGAGCACATTTAATCCGTACGGGTGAAACGATCCCTCATAAGGGGACAGGAACCCCCGACCCCTGGCCTGGGCCGTCACCGGCGGCGATGGCAGTCCATGGCAGATGGGCCGGCGAGGGCTCCGCGCGGGGCCCGGTCGCACGGGGGTGGGAACGGGGCGCGGGGGCTCGCGGCACGGGCTCCGGGGGTTCAAACACAGGGGGCACCACGGCTCGGGGCATCGGGCACGACGGCTCGGAGCCGGGTCGATGTGGCTCAGAACACGGGCCGGGGGCGGAGGCCCAGGGCGGGGCCGTACCGGCGGGTGCCGGGTTGTCAGTGGCTCCGGCTACGGTTCGGTCATGGCTGCCCGTACGAAAACCGCGAAGGACCGGCCGTCCTACCGCTGCACCGAGTGCGGCTGGCAGACGGCCAAGTGGCTCGGCCGCTGCCCCGAGTGCCAGGCCTGGGGGACGGTCGAGGAGTACGGCACGCCCGCTGTCCGCACGACGGCGCCGGGGCGGGTCACCACGTCCGCGGTGCCCATCGGGCAGGTCGACGGCCGTCAGGCCACCGCGCGCAGCACCGGCGTGCCCGAGCTGGACCGTGTCCTCGGCGGCGGTCTCGTGCCCGGGGCGGTCGTCCTCGTCGCGGGCGAGCCGGGCGTCGGCAAGTCCACCCTCCTGCTGGACGTGGCGGCCAAGTCCGCGAGCGACGAGCACCGCACCCTGTATGTGACGGGCGAGGAGTCGGCCAGCCAGGTGCGGCTCCGCGCGGACCGCATCAAGGCGATCGACGACCACCTCTATCTCGCCGCGGAGACCGATCTGGCGGCCGTCCTCGGCCACTTGGACGCGGTGAAGCCGTCCCTGCTCATCCTGGACTCCGTCCAGACCATCGCCTCCCCGGAGATCGACGGCGCGCCCGGCGGCATGGCCCAGGTCCGGGAGGTCGCGGGCGCGCTCATCCGCGTCTCCAAGGAGCGCGGCATGTCCACCCTGCTCGTGGGCCATGTCACGAAGGACGGCGCGATCGCCGGACCCCGGCTGCTCGAACACCTCGTGGATGTCGTCCTGTCCTTCGAGGGCGACCGGCACGCGCGCCTGAGGCTGGTCCGAGGAGTCAAGAACCGCTACGGCACGACGGACGAGGTCGGCTGCTTCGAGCTGCACGACGAGGGCATCACCGGCCTCACCGACCCCTCGGGGCTCTTCCTGACGCGCCGCACCGAGCCCGTCCCCGGCACCTGTCTGACCGTCACCCTCGAAGGCCGCCGTCCGCTGGTCGCCGAAGTGCAGGCGCTCACCGTGGACTCCCAGATCCCCTCCCCGCGCCGTACGACCTCCGGCCTGGAGACCTCCCGCGTCTCGATGATGCTCGCCGTCCTGGAGCAGCGCGGCAAGATCAGCGCCCTCGGGAAGCGGGACATCTACTCGGCGACGGTCGGCGGCGTGAAGCTCTCCGAGCCCGCCGCGGACCTCGCCATCGCGCTCGCCCTGGCGTCCGCGGCCAGCGACACCCCGCTGCCCAAGAACCTCGTGGCGATCGGCGAGGTGGGGCTCGCGGGCGAGGTCAGACGGGTCACGGGCGTCCAGCGCAGGCTGTCCGAAGCACACCGGCTGGGCTTCACGCACGCTCTCGTACCGACCGATCCGGGCAAGGTCCCGGCCGGTATGAAGGTCCTGGAAGTGGCGGACATCGGCGCGGCGCTGAGTGTCCTTCCGCGCTCGCGTCGCAGAGAGGCCCCACGGGACGAGGAGCAGCGCCGGTAGACTTTGCCCTGGTCTCGCCCGTCCGTACGAACCGAGGGCGGCCGGAAACCTTCGACCGGAGGAGTGCAGTGGCAGCCAACGACCGGGCAGCAGCTCCCGGAAAGTCCGGTGGGAGCTCCGGTGCCGATGGCCTGATGCGCGCCGCACTGAGCGCCGTGGCACCCGGCACGGCGCTGCGCGACGGGCTTGAACGGATCCTCCGCGGCAACACGGGCGGACTCATCGTGCTCGGCTCCGACAAGACCGTCGAAGCGATGTGTACGGGTGGATTCGTCCTGGATGTGGAGTTCACCGCGACCCGTCTGCGTGAACTGTGCAAGCTCGACGGCGGCATCGTGCTCGACAAGGACATCACCAAGATCCTCCGGGCGGGCGTGCAGCTGGTGCCCGACCCGACGATCCCGACGGAGGAGACGGGCACCCGGCACCGCACCGCGGACCGGGTGAGCAAACAGGTCGGCTACCCCATCGTCTCGGTCTCCCAGTCGATGCGTCTGATCGCCTTGTACGTCGGCGGTCAGCGCCGCGTCCTGGAGGACTCCGCCGCGATCCTCTCCCGCGCCAACCAGGCCCTCGCCACGCTGGAGCGGTACAAGCTCCGCCTGGACGAGGTCGCGGGAACGCTGTCGGCGCTGGAGATCGAGGACCTCGTCACCGTCCGGGACGTCTCCGCGGTCGCCCAGCGTCTGGAGATGGTGCGCCGCATCGCCACCGAGATCGCCGAGTACGTCGTCGAACTGGGCACGGACGGACGGCTGCTGACCCTTCAGCTCGACGAGCTGATCGCCGGCGTCGAGCCCGACCGCGAGCTGGTCGTACGGGACTACGTGCCCGAGCCGACCGCCAAGCGGTCCCGCACGGTCGACGAGGCGCTGTCCGAGCTGGACGCGCTCGCCCACGCCGAGCTGCTCGAACTCTCCACGGTGGCAAAGGCGTTGGGCTACACCGGCTCCCCCGAGGCGCTCGACTCCGCGGTCTCCCCGCGCGGCTTCCGTCTCCTGGCCAAGGTGCCGCGCCTGCCCGGCGCGATCATCGACCGGCTCGTGGAGCACTTCGGCGGGCTCCAGAAGCTGCTCGCCGCGAGCGTGGACGACCTCCAGACGGTCGACGGCGTGGGCGAGGCACGGGCCCGCAGCGTCCGCGAGGGGCTGTCCCGGCTCGCCGAGTCGTCGATCCTGGAGCGCTACGTCTAAGGGTTCCTCGTCGGCCGAGGCCCCCCGGTTCACGCCTTACGCGGCGCGGCCCCTCGGATCGGGGCCGGCCGGCCGAGGGCCCTCAGTCCTTGGACAGGACGAACGACGTCTGCGCCTTCGTCAGGCCCGGCGCCTTCGCCTCGACCAGGTAGGTGCCCGCGGGGGCCGAACCCGAGGGGGGCGTCGCGCACGCGGGGGCGCCGGGCCTGCGGTCCCACTTCACCGTGTAGACGACCTGGCTGCCGGCCGGTACGCGGTAGAGGACGCCCGCGGCGTTCTTCGGGCAGTCGTCCGAGGCCCAGATGTCCTTGTCGCCGCCCGCCTGAGTGATCGTCAGAACCGTGCTCTTCGGGCCGAGATCGACCTTGCAGTCGCTGCCCGAGGTGTTCTTGGCGATGAGCTGGATCTCGGGCCGGTCACCGGGCGCGTACGTGTTGTGCACGCTCTTGAGCGTCAACTTCACGTTGTCCGGAGTGCAGTTGGGGAGAGTGGAACCGGCCGGAAGCTGATCGGCCGATCCGCCGCCGCCGTTCTTCGCCCCGTCGTCGGAGCTGCCGCCGGAGCTTGCGCCGGAGTCCGTGGAGCCGTCGCCGGAACCGTCACCGGAGCCGCCGCCGGAGCCCCCGCCGCTGTCGCTCCCGCTCCCGCCGGTACCGCCGCCGCTGTCACCCCCGCCGCTCGACTCGTCGCGGCCGCCCGGGTGTTGGCTGATCGCGGGACCCGAACCGGACGGGCCCGGTGTGATCGAGGTCGCGGGGTTCTTGCCGTTCGACCCGCCCGCGGCGTTGTTGCCGCCCCCGCCGCCGGTGCCGACCACCCAGACGGTGAACAGCGCCAACAGCCCTACTACGGACAGCAGAACGGCCCTCCGACGCCAGTAGATGGTGGAGGGGAGCGGCCCAACCGGATTGCGCAGAGATCCCACGGCGCAAACTGTACGAGAGATCGGCCGCGCCGCTCGCCCCACCCGCCGCCCCGGTACCAACTTTTCCGGATCATCATCCCGGCGGCCACCCTCCCCGGCGCCGCGACGGCCGTCGGATGCGGTCTTTCACCACCGCCCGCCCCGGCGTCGTCCCCCCATCCTCACCGCCGCATGGCAGGATCGACATCGCCATGACTGCACCCACCAAGCCCACCGAGCCCACCCGGAACGCTCCCGGCGAGAACCTCCACACCCCCGTCATCGCCTGGTTCGACGAGCACGCCCGCGATCTGCCCTGGCGGCATCCCGATGCCGGCCCCTGGGCCGTGATGGTCAGCGAGTTCATGCTCCAGCAGACCCCGGTCAACCGCGTCCTGCCCGTGTACGAGCAGTGGCTGGCCCGCTGGCCGCGCCCCGCCGATCTGGCGAAGGACGCGCCAGGGGAGGCCGTCCGGGCCTGGGGGCGGCTCGGCTACCCGCGCCGCGCCCTGCGACTGCACGGCGCCGCGGTGGCCATAACGGAGCGGCACGGCGGCGACGTACCGACGGAGCACGCGCAGCTTCTCGCGCTGCCCGGCATCGGGGAGTACACGGCGGCGGCGGTCGCGTCGTTCGCGTACGGCCAGCGGTATCCCGTACTGGACACGAACGTCCGCAGGGTCTTCGCCCGCGCCGTCACCGGCGTGCGGTACCCGCCGAACGCCACCACCGCCGCCGAACGCAGGCTCGCCCGCGCCCTGCTGCCCGAGAGCGAGAGCACGGCGGCGCGCTGGGCCGCCGCGTCCATGGAGCTCGGCGCGCTGGTCTGCACGGCGAGGAACGAGACGTGTCACCGCTGCCCGATCGCCGCGCAGTGCGCGTGGCGGCTGGCCGGCAAGCCGGAGCACGAAGGACCGCCGCGCAAGGGACAGACGTACGCGGGCACGGACCGCCAGGTGCGCGGCAAGCTGCTGGCCGTCCTGCGGGAGGCGCATGTGCCGGTTCCGCAGACCGCGCTGGACCGGGTGTGGGACGAACCGGTCCAGCGGGGCCGGGCGCTCGACGGACTCGTCGCCGACGGACTGGTGGAGCCGCTCCCCGGCGGTCTGTATCGGCTGCCCCTGACATAGCGGCTGACGCAGCGACGACACCAGAACCGGATCAACCGGGACGTACGACCCCCTCCCTTTACCCCGCACCTACGACCGTTACACAACCGACGGACAGCCGAGTGCTGGCCGCAGGCTGTCTCGGACAACCCCGTGACAACCCCTCCGTAGCTTCAGTGCCGTACCGCAGGAAAGGCCGCAACAAGCGGCGGATGAGCGGCGGTTCGCAGGAAACGGACAACCGGCAGCAGGCAGGTCGGAAACGGGGATGGAGGCGGTTGATCATGGCGCACGGCGAGGTGCTCGAATTCGAGGAGTACGTCCGCACTCGGCAGGACGCGCTGCTGCGCAGTGCCCGCCGCCTGGTCCCCGACCCGGTCGACGCCCAGGACCTGCTCCAGACGGCGCTCGTGCGGACGTACGGCCGCTGGGAGGGCATCGCGGACAAGCGCCTCGCCGACGCCTACCTGCGCCGCGTGATGATCAATACGCGCACCGAGTGGTGGCGGGCCCGCAAGCTCGAGGAGGTGCCCACCGAGCAGCTTCCGGACGCGTGCGTGGAGGACGCCACCGAGCAGCACGCGGACCGCGCGCTGCTGATGGACATCATGAAGGTGCTGGCACCCAAGCAGCGCAGTGTCGTGGTGCTGCGACACTGGGAGCAGATGTCCACGGAGGAGACGGCCGCCGCACTCGGTATGTCGGCCGGAACGGTCAAGAGCACGCTGCACCGGGCGCTGGCCCGGCTCCGCGAGGAGCTGGAGAACCGCGACCTGGACGCCCGCGCGCTCGAACGTGAGGAGCGGGAGCGTTGCGCGGCCTAGGAGTTCGGGCCAGAGCGGCCCTGAAGGCGGGGAGTTCGGCGGCGGCCGGGCTCACCGCCCTCGGCCTTTTCGTGACCGCGTGCGCCACCGGCGGCACCGGTGCCCGCGACGAGGGCCCGGCGGGCAGTGACGCGGTCGCCAAGGGCAGCATCGCGCCGGTCGTCTCCGGCTCGCCCTCCAAGGCGCCCAAGCGCGTGGACGCGGTCAAGATCGTCGAAGACGACCCGGCGGTCAGCGCGGCGGTCAAGCGCGACCTGAAGCCGTGCGTCGCCGACGAGTACCCGGTCGACGTGTCGTACGGGAACCTGACCGGCGGGTCCTCGAACGACGTCGTGATCAACGTGATGACCTGTGCCGATGCCGTCGGCGTCGGCTCGTACGTCTATCGCGAGGCGAACGGCAGGTACCAGAATGTCTTCAAGGCCGAGGAGCCGCCGGTCTACGCCGAGATCGACCGGGGCGACCTGGTGGTCACCCAGCAGCTGTACGAGAAGGGCGACCCGGTGTCGTACCCCTCCAGCGAGGAAGTGATCACCTACAACTGGTCCGCGACGCGCTTCGTCGAGCAGTCCCGGATCCACAACGACTACAGCAACGCGGTGGGCGGTGGCAGTTCGGCCGCCCCCGACGGGAACTGAGAGCGGGCGGAGCAGCCGGATGGCAGAGCAGACCCACGTCCTGTTCGTCGAGGACGACGACGTCATCCGCGAGGCCACGCAACTCGCCCTGGAGCGCGACGGCTTCGCGGTCACGGCCATGCCCGACGGGCTCTCGGGCCTGGAGGCGTTCCGTGCCGACCGTCCCGACATCGCCCTGCTGGACGTGATGGTCCCCGGACTCGACGGTGTCTCGCTGTGCCGCCGTATCCGCGACGAGTCGACCGTGCCGGTCATCATGCTGTCCGCGCGCGCCGACTCGATCGACGTGGTGCTCGGCCTGGAGGCCGGCGCCGACGACTATGTGACCAAGCCGTTCGACGGAGCCGTGCTCGTCGCCCGTATCCGCGCGGTGCTGCGCCGCTTCGGGCACGCGAGCGGCGGTGTGGGCGCGCCGGGCGAGGGGGCCGTGCCGGTGGACGGCGGGGTGCTCGCCTTCGGTGACCTGGAGATCGACACCGAGGGCATGGAGGTGCTCAGGAGCGGTACGCCGGTGGCGCTGACACCCACCGAGATGCGGCTGCTCCTGGAGTTCTCGTCCGCGCCCGGTACGGTGCTGAGCCGCGACAAGCTGCTCGAGCGGGTGTGGGACTACGGCTGGGGCGGGGACACCCGGGTGGTCGACGTCCATGTGCAGCGGCTGCGTACGAAGATCGGCCAGGACCGTATCGAGACGGTCCGCGGTTTCGGCTACAAGTTGAAGGCCTGAGCAGGGGTATGCGGGGGATATTTCAGCGCTCGGCTCCGGGGAAGCCCTCGGTTCCGGGGCAGGGACCGGTTCCGGGCGGACGCGCGGACGCGGGCGGCGGCGTGCACGCGGGTTCGCGCGACGGCGTGGGCGTCGGCCTCGGCCTCGGCAGAGACACGGGCAGGGGCGATGTCCTCGGCACGGACACCGGCAGGGGCCGGAGCATCGGCATCGGGATAGACCGGGGCGATGCGTCGGGTACCAGCATTCGTACGGGCATCCGCTGGAAGCTCAGCACGGCGATCGCCCTGGTCGGCGCGCTGGTCGCCATCGCGCTGAGCCTGGTCGTGCACAACGCGGCCCGCGTCTCGATGCTGGACAACTCGCGCGACCTGGCCGACGAGCGCATCCAGCTCGCCGAGCGCATGTACGGGCCGGGCCGGCCGCCGCCGTTCGGGGCCAAGATCGACGACCCCTCCATTCCGGCGGACCTGATGACCAAGGTCTCGGAGGGGCGGCGGGCGACCTACGTCTCCGACAGTCCGAACGGCGTGCCGGACATCTGGGCCGCCGTACCGCTCAGGAACGGCCAGGTGCTGTCCTGGCACGAGCGGTTCACGGACCGCAACGCGGACGTGATGAAGGACCTCGACCAGGCGCTGATCATCGGCTCCATCGCGGTCGTCTTCGGCGGCAGCGCACTCGGTGTGCTCATCGGCGGCCAGTTGTCGCGCCGGCTGCGCAAGGCGGCGGCCGCCGCGAACCGGGTCGCCAAGGGCGAGCGGGACGTGCGGGTGCGGGACGCGATCGGCGGAGTCGTGCTCGACGAGACCGATGACCTCGCGCGCGCCGTGGACGCCATGGCCGACGCGCTCCAGCAGCGCATCGAGGCCGAGCGCCGGGTGACCGCCGACATCGCCCACGAACTGCGCACCCCGGTGACGGGGCTGCTCACGGCGGCCGAGCTCCTGCCGCCCGGCCGACCCACCGAGCTCGTACGGGACCGGGCGCAGGCCATGCGCACCCTCGTCGAGGACGTCCTGGAGGTCGCCCGGCTGGACGGCGCCTCCGAGCGGGCCGAGCTGCAGGACATCATGCTCGGTGAGTTCGTGACCCGGCGGGTGGCCGCGAAGGGCGCGGACGTCGAGGTGCGGGTGGTGCACGAGTCGGAGGTCACGACGGACCCGCGCCGCCTGGAGCGCGTCCTGCTCAACCTCCTCGCGAACGCCGCCCGACACGGCAGGCCGCCGATCGAGGTCACCGTCGAGGGCCGCGTCATCCGCGTCCGCGACCACGGCCCCGGCTTCCCCGAGAAGCTCCTCGCCGAGGGGCCGAGCCGCTTCCGCACCGGGAGCGCCGACCGCGCGGGCGACGGCCACGGACTCGGCCTCACCATCGCCGCGGGCCAGGCCCGGGTGCTCGGCGCACGGCTGACCTTCCGCAACGTACGGCCCGCCGGGACCCCGGAAGACGTACCCGCAGAGGGCGCGGTCGCCGTGCTGTGGCTGCCGGAGCACGCGCCGACGAGCACCGGCAGCTACCCGATGCTGCCGGCGTCCGGGAAGTAGCCGCGGGGTCGGGAGCCTGTCAGAAGCTCCGGCCCCAGCGGCTCCGAACCCTTCCGGACCCAGCGGTTCCGGACCCAGTGGTTCCGGATCAAGCGGCTCGGACCAAGCGGCTCCAGTCCCGGCCGCTTGAGTCCTGGCCGCTCCAGCCCTAGTGGCTCCAGTCCTTGTCCAGGTCGAGCCCGCCCGCGCGGTGCTGGGTGAAGGAGAACCAGTTCCCCGAGTCGTCGCGGAACAGCGCCTCCGTGCCGTACGGGCGCTCCTGCGGTTCCTGGAGGAACTCCACCCCGCGGTCCTTGAGCTTCTTGTAGTCGCCGTGGATGTCGTCGGTCCGCAGCACGCCCGCGCCGAGCACGCCCTTGGCGATCAGCTTCTTCAGCATCTCCGCGGACTCGGGGTCCATGGCGGGCGGTCCGGGCACCATGAGGGTCAGCTCGACCCCGGGCTGATCCGGGGCGCCGACGGTGAGCCAGCGCATGCCGCCCTCGCCCATCGTCATGTCCGTACGGAGTTGGAGCCCGAGCTTCTCGGTGTAGAACTCCCTGGCCCGGTCCTGGTCGAGGACCCAGACGGTCGAGATGGCGAGTCCTTTGATCATGGTGTGCTCCAGGTGTCCGGGATCGCGCGGTGACCGCGGTCGGGCCGGGTCGTCGTCCGCTGGGCCTGCCCTGCCACCGTAGGCGGCCTCCGCGTCACGGCGCTTCTCCGGAATTGCGCTCTCCTCCACTGGTGCCGGTACGGGATCCCGTGCCCGACGCACCCGTGCCGGTACGGGATCCGGCACCCGACGCACCCCTGCCGGTACGGGATCCCCCGCCCGGCCCGGTCCGGAAGCCGCCGGCCCAGAGCATCGCGTAGCAGCCCGGTATCAGCGCGGCGCCCCGCCCGACGTGTTCCGCCCGGTAGTCGCTCGGGGTCAGCCCGGTCCAGGCCTTGAAGCGCGCCGAGAAGGTGCCGAGGCTGCTGAAGCCGACCAGATGGCAGATCTCGGTCACCGAGAGGTTCGCGGTGCGCAGCAGGTCCTCCGCCCGGTCGATGCGCCGGTGCGTCAGATACCGGCCCGGGGTCTCGCCGTACGCCGCCTTGAAGGCCCGTATGAAGTGATAGCGCGAATATCCGGCGCGCGCGGCCAGCGCGTCGAGATCGGTGCCGGGCTCGGCCCAGTCCCGATCGATGGCGTCCTTGGCGAGCCGCAGCTGCCGCATTCGGTCCACGTTCCCGATGGTGGCACGCGGCACTGACAGTGACCGGGCACAGGAGAAGGCCCCCGGGGCGGACAACGCCGGGGGCCTTCGTTTCGAGGAGTTCAGGGGCCGTCGGAAGGACCGGCCCCGCGATCAGGTCAGACCGGCTCGGCGATGTGGATCTGGGGTGCCTCGTCCGGGGCGCCGTCCGCGCCGGGCTTGGGCGCGCCGGCTCCCTTGAGGGCGACCTCCTTGACGAACACCGACGAGATCATCACGACCACGGCCACCGACGCGCCCAGCAGGAAGGCCGTGTGCGTACCGGCCGACACCGCGTGCTGGTAGGCCTCGCGCGCCACCGCCGGCAGCTTCGCCAGGCTCGCCGCGTCCAGCTGCGGGGACTGCTCGGTGATCTTCGAACCCAGCGCGCCGGCCTTCTCGGCCATGACGTCCTTGACGCGGCTGTTGAACAGCGCGCCCATGACGGCGACACCGAACGACGAGCCGAGCGTACGGAACAGGGTGGTGGAGGAGGACGCGACGCCCATGTCCTTCATCTCCACGCTGTTCTGCGCCACCAGCATGGTGACCTGCATCAGGCAGCCCATGCCCAGGCCGAGGACGGCCATGTAGACGCCGGACATGAAACGGGTGGTGTCCGTGTCCATCGTCGACAGCAGGTAGAGGCCGATCACCATCAGCACACCGCCGATGACGGGGAAGATCTTGTAGCGGCCGGTGGCGGTGGTGACCCGCCCGGCGACCATCGACGTCACGAGCATCGCGCCCAGCATGGGCAGCAGCAGCAGACCGGAGTTGGTCGCGGACGCGCCCTGCACCGCCTGCTGGTACAGCGGCAGGAACAGCGTGGCTCCGAACATGGCGAAGCCGGTGACGAAGCCGATGATCGACATCAGGGTGAAGTTGCGGCTGCGGAAGATGTGCAGCGGCACGATCGGCTCGGCGGCCTTGGTCTGCCAGAAGACGAACCCGACCAGCGCGGCGACGCCGAGGCCGATGAGCTCCATGATCCGCGCGGACGACCAGGCGTACTCCGTGCCACCCCAGGTGGTGACGAGGACGATGGAGGTGATGCCGACGGTCAGCAGAGCGGCACCGAGGTAGTCGATGCGCGTCTCGGACCGCTTCTTCGGCAGGTGCAGGACGATGCTGATCGCGGCGAGCGCGACCGCGCCGAGCGGCAGGTTGATGTAGAAGGACCAGCGCCAGCCCCAGTTGTCGGTGATGGTGCCGCCGATCAGCGGACCGCCGATCATCGCGAGCGCCATGATGCCGGCCATCATGCCCTGGTACTTGCCGCGCTCACGGGGCGGGATCAGGTCACCGATGATCGCCATGACGCCGACCATGAGACCGCCTGCGCCGAGACCCTGAATGGCCCGGAATCCGATCAGCTCACCCATGTTCTGGGCCATGCCGCTCAGCGCGGAGCCGATCAGGAAGATCACGATCGACGTCATGAAGGCGCCCTTGCGCCCGTACATGTCGCCGAGCTTGCCCCAGATCGGGGTGGAGGCCGCGGTGGCGAGGGTGTACGCCGTCACGACCCAGGAAAGGTGCTCGAGTCCGCCGAGGTCACCCACGATGGTCGGCATGGCCGTGCCGACGATCATGTTGTCGAGCATCGCCAGCATCATCGTGAGCATCAGCGCGAGCAGGACCACGCGCACGCTGCGCTGTCGCTTCCCGCCCTCGACCGCCGGCTGGCCGTCGGCCCCTGGCCCCGTCTGCCCGGCGGCCGGTTCGGCCTCTTTCGTCTTGTCCGCCATCGTTCCCACTCCCCTAGTTACCTCTGCCGCCGTCCGGCTACTTACTTGCCGACCGGCAAGCTGACTACACTCAGGGAAAATAGCCCCGCAACTAGCCGGGCGTCAAGTAAGTATGACTAGTTTTACCAGCCGGGCGACAGGTAAGTTTCAGGGAGCGCGAGGAACACAAGGATGGGCGGCACGATGGACGGCACCAAGCGGCAGCGCCGGGGCGACACTCGGCAGCGCATCCAGGACGTAGCCCTCGAACTCTTCTCCGAGCAGGGCTACGAGAAGACCTCGCTGCGCGAGATAGCCGAGCACCTCGATGTCACCAAAGCGGCGCTCTACTACCACTTCAAGACCAAGGAAGAGATCCTCATCAGCCTCTTCGAGGATCTGACGAGGCCGCTCGACGAACTGATCGAGTGGGGCAGACAGCAGCCGCACACCCTGGAGACCAAGCAGGAGGTGCTGCGCCGCTACAGCGAGGCCCTCGGTGGCGCGTCCCCGCTCTTCCGCTTCATGCAGGAGAACCAGGCAACCGTACGCGAGCTGAGCATCGGCGAGACCTTCAAGGACCGCATGATCAGCATGCTGGAGATCATCAAGGAGCCCGAGTCGCCGCTGACCGACCAGGTCCGCTGCATCAGCGCGCTCTTCACGATGCACGCCGGCATGTTCGTCCTCAAGGACGTCGAAGGCGACCCCGAGGACAAGCGCAAGGCTGTCCTGGAGGTCGCGATCGATCTGGTGACACAGGCCCACGGGGGCGGAGCGGCCCACGGAGGCGGAGTTTCCTAGCGCCGCTTTCCGGACGCCGGGGCTCCGCCTCGGGCTCTGCTCCGGCACTCCGCACCGGGGCTCCGCGCCGGATCACCGGCGCGGGCGGGTCAGACCGTGACGCCCATGTTGTGCAGGAACACGACGGGGTTGATGGCCGAGCCGTAGTTCGGGGTCGTACGGATCTCGAAGTGCAGGTGCGGGCCGCTGGAGTTACCGGTGTTGCCGGACAGGGCTATGTGCTGACCGGTGGCGACGACCTGGCCGACGCGCACGTCGATGCGCGACAGGTGGGCGTACTGCGAGTACGTGCCGTTGCCGTGCTTGATGACGATGGCGTTGCCGTACGCCGGACCGTCACCGGCGCCGTTGCCGCCCGCCTTGACGACGGTGCCGCCGTGCGCGGCCATGACGTTGGTGCCCTGCGGCACGGCGAAGTCCTGGCCGGAGTGCTTGTGGGCCCACATGCCGCCGGCCTGGTTGAAGGTGGCGGACAGGGTGTACTTCGCGACCGGGTCGATCCAGGAAGCGGCCTTCTTGGCGACGGCCTTCTTCGCGACGGCGGCCTTGTTGGCGGCCGCGGCCTTCTTCACCGCGGCGGCCTTGGCCTGAGCCGCCGCCTGCGTCTGAACGGCGTTGGCCGCGGTGACGGTCGCGCTGGTGCTGACGCCCGCTTCGGCGGCGGTCGCGACCCCTGCGCCCAGTACGGCCGAGGCGCCCAGACCGACGGCCAGGACGGCCGCCCGAGTGCGGACCAGGGAAGTAAGGGACTTGCGGGACGTGACGCGCTTCGACATGAATACCTCGTGGAGCCGGGGACAAGGGACCGAACAACCACTGCGGCGCGGTGCCTGCCGCCGAGTGGGCCATTCATTGGTAACCCGCACCCCCAGTCCGACTCAAACCCCCCATCTACGACGCGAACTAGTACTTCATCGCAAAACTTGATGAACCTTGACACCACGGACATCTCGGCCGGGATCTTGTCGCTTTAGCCCGGGAAACATGGTTTAACCCCACTTCGAGGGGGCGCACCCCTTGCCGGACACGCCTGCGGCCCACCCTTCCGGGCGGCGCGCCACAGGTCCTCCCCACCCCGGGCCGAAGGTCCTTTTTGTCCGTTTTCGCGTATCCACTATTCGCCCTAGTACCGGACAAAACGCCTGTGCCGCATGTCACCGGGCCCCCGGATCCGGGACCCCCTGAATGTGACGCGGGCTACGCTTCCGCCCCTGGTTTCAAGGCTCTTGGGACAGCTCGGCGGGCAATGACCGGGCTCTGCTGTGCCGATCGGCTCCCGGCCCCTACGGTGGCCTTCGGGCTCAACGTTTTCACGGGGGGATCGTCATGGACCCAGTAGCCGTCGGCGCACGCCTGGCCTCGAGTGTGGCCGGGCCTCTCATCAGGAAGCTCTTCGTGGCGGAGGGCCCGGGAGCCGGGCTCGTGGACAAGCCCGTACGCATCTCGGCGTTCGTCTCCTTCAAGGGCGAGAAACGGGTCGTGGGCGAGAAGGAGCTGGCCGGTCTCTCGGCCGCCCTGGTCAGCCGGGCGCTGCGCGGCGGAGAGCGACCGTTCCCCGCCGACGAGGAACAGGCCGTCGTCCATGCCCTCGCGGCGACCCTGCACGCCCTGGGCGACCTCACCATGACGGACGTCCAGGCGGTGGAGCTCGGCCACCGGGCGCTCGCCCTGCGGCTGCGCGAGGCCGGCGAGAACCCCGAACGGGACCTGTCCTTCGACGCGGCCCTGTTCTACGAGGGCCTGCTCGACACGGCCTGCCTCCACATCCTGCACTTCTTCACCCAGCGCTCGACGTTTGCCTCCCGCACCCTCGTGGAGCAGGTCCGCGGACAGCGCGAGCTGATCGCCAAGGTGGACGAGCTGATCGCGCGCACCCCCATGACGGGCGGCACGGACCAGGCGTTCGAACAGCGCTATCTCGCCCATCTCGCCACCAGGCACAGCCACCTCACCATCTACGGCATCGACCTCGTCAACTCCCCGGAACGCTGGCCGCTGGACGCCGCCTACCTCTCCCTCCAGGCCTTACGCCCCGTGGAGGACGAGGAGACCGCCTCGTCGGACGGTGTGCGCATCGCCGCCGCGGGCGCCTCCCTGCCCGCCGAGCAGGCCCTGTCGGAGCAGGACCTGGTTCTCCTGCGCGGTGTGGCCGGGTCCGGCAAGACCACGCTGGTGCAGTGGCTGGCGGTGACCGCGGCACGCGGCGAGCGGGGAGACCGCGTCCCCTTCGTCCTCCCGCTGCGCACCCTCGTCCGCCGCCCGGACGGCCTTCCGGCCCCGGACGCGTTCCTGTCCGCCGTCCGGATCCCCTTCCACGCGACCCAGCCGGACGGCTGGACCGACAGGGTGCTCGGCCACGGCCGCGGCCTGCTGCTCGTCGACGGCCTCGACGAAATCCCCGAACGTGACCGCGAACACACCCGCCGCTGGCTGCGCGAGCTTCTCGACGCCTACCCCGGCAACCAGTGGCTGGTCACGTCCCGCCCCTCGGCCGTACGGGAGGACTGGCTCGCCCCCGACGGATTCACCGAGCTCGTCCTCTCGCCGATGACCGGCGACGACGTGGCCGCGTTCGTCCGCCGCTGGCACGCCGCGGCTCGCCTGGACGCCTCGGACACGGACCGCCTCGACGGCTACGAGCGTTCCCTGCTCGACGCCGTCCGGACCAAGCCGGACCTCGGCCGCCTCGCCACCAACCCCCTGATGTGCGGCCTCATCTGCGCGCTGCACCGTGACCGCCGGGGATATCTGCCGCACGGCAGGCAGGAGTTGTACGACGCCGCGCTCTCCATGCTGCTGTCGCGCCGCGACGAGGAGCGCGACATGTCGGTCCCCGGAAGCGGTCACGACGGCATCCGTCTCACCGAACTCCCACAGATCCAGCTGCTCCAGCGGCTCGCCTACTGGCTCATCCGCAACAGCCGGGTGGAGATGGACCGCGACCGCGCCGAACGCATCGTCGCCGACGTGCTGCCCTCCCTCCCGGCCGCCGCCGAGCAGGGCGACGCCGCGCTGATACTGCGTCACCTCGTCGTCCGCAGCGGCCTTCTGCGTGAACCCACCCCCGGCACCGTCGAGTTCGTCCACCGCACGTTCCAGGACTACCTGGGCGCCAAGGCCGCGGTGGAGGACGGGGACTTCGGTCTGCTGGTGCGCAACGCCGGGGAGTCCCAGTGGGCGGATGTGATCCGGATGGCCGTCGCCCACGCCAGGCCCCGGGAACGGGCCGAGCTGCTGGGCGCCATGACCGGCGCGGCGGCGCGGCTCGACGGGCCGTCCGCGACCCGCGTACGGCTTCTCGCCCTCGCCTCGCTGGAACACGCCACGCAGCTCGCGCCCGAGGTGCGGGCCGCCGTGGAGGACGACGCGGCCGCGCTCATCCCGCCGAGAACATCGGAGGAGGCCCGCGCCCTGGCCGAGGCGGGCCCCCTCGTCCTGGAGCTGCTGCCCGGACCGGAGGGGCTGACCGAGGCCGAGGCCCGAGGGGTCGTGGTCACCGCCTCCCTGATCGGCACCGACGCGGCCATCCCCGTACTGGCACGCTTCCGCTCGCACCCGGCCCTGTCCGTACGGGCCCAACTCGCCTGGGGATGGCACAGGTTCGACACCGAGCGCTACGCGTCCGAGATCATCGCCCGCCTGGACCCGGCCGGCCTGTACTACACCGCGCACTCGGCCGCCCAGCTCCGCGCGCTGCGCGAACTGGGCGGCCGGCCCCGGCTTCAGATCGTCGGAGACATCGACCCGGCGGAGCTGCGCTCCTGCCTGCCGCCGGACCAGGTGACACGTCTGCTGCTGTGGAACAACAACCGGCTGCGGGACCTGGGCTTCCTGACGGCGCAGCCGCGACTGGAGCAGCTCAGCCTCGACCAGTGCACGGGGATCGGCGATCTCGCGCCCCTCGCGGAGCTGCCGCTGCGGGGGCTGTACCTGCTGTCCGCCTCGGGACGGCCCCCGGCCCCCGGCGGTCTGGCGGCGCTGACCTCGCTGCGTGAACTGAATGTCGGACACCGGCTCGTGGGCCGGTCGCTGAGCGAGACCCTCCCCTTGAACGCGCCGCTGGAAGTCGTCTGCTTCGGGCTGGACGTACTGCGGGAAACCGGCCTGCGGGGGCTGAGTCACTGGCAGTCCCTGCACACCCTGTGGCTGAGCCGGGTACCCGGCGAACTCACCCCCGACGACTGGTCCGAGGTCACCGCACTGTCTGGGCTCAGGGAACTGCGGATACACCGGGCCGCCCTGGAATCCCTCGAATCGGCGCCGCCGCTGCCGGCCGTGGAGCACCTGGAACTCAGAAAACTGACGGGGAACGAGGACCTTTCCGGACTGCGGGCCCTGCTGCCGAATCTGCGGACGGTCAATTTCGTCCTCAATTCGGACACCGGTACCGCGCCGGAACAACTCGCGAGTCAATTGCCCGGGGAACATACGACGGCCACGACCCACAACGTTCTGTGACTCCGCCCCTCCGGAAAAAGGGGCTGCCCCGGGACCGAAGTCCCGGGGCAGCCCCTCTTCAGGCGGACCCGCAGGTCACGCCTCCTTGCTCAGGTTGGGACCGGCACCGCCGGCGGCCTGCTCGATCGGCGGGATGTCGGGAAGCGCCGACTTCTCCTCGCCCCGGAAGGTGAAGGCCTTGGCCTCGCCCTCGCCCTCCGTGCCGACGACCACGATGTGACCGGGACGGAGCTCCCCGAAGAGGATCTTCTCGGAGAGGATGTCCTCGATCTCGCGCTGGATGGTCCGGCGCAGCGGCCGGGCGCCCAGGACGGGGTCGTAGCCCTTCTTGGCGAGGAGGGACTTGGCGCTCGGGCTGAGCTCGATGCCCATGTCCCGGTCCTTCAGACGCTCGTCCACCTTCGCGACCATGAGGTCGACGATCTGGATGATGTCTTCCTCGGTCAGCTGGTGGAAGACCACCGTGTCGTCGACACGGTTCAGGAACTCGGGGCGGAAGTGCTGCTTCAGCTCCTCGTTGACCTTGGCCTTCATCCGGTCGTAGTTGCTCTTGACGTCGCCCACGGCCGCGAAGCCGAGGTTGAAGCCCTTGGAGATGTCCCGGGTGCCGAGGTTGGTCGTCATGATGATGACCGTGTTCTTGAAGTCCACGACCCGGCCCTGGGAGTCGGTCAGACGACCGTCCTCCAGGATCTGCAGCAGCGAGTTGAAGATGTCCGGGTGCGCCTTCTCGACCTCGTCGAAGAGGACGACGGAGAACGGCTTGCGGCGGACCTTCTCGGTCAGCTGGCCGCCCTCTTCGTAGCCCACGTAACCGGGGGGCGAACCGAAGAGACGCGAGACCGTGTGCTTCTCGCTGAACTCCGACATGTCGAGGGAGATCAGCGCGTCCTCGTCACCGAAGAGGAACTCCGCGAGGGTCTTCGACAGCTCCGTCTTACCGACACCCGAGGGGCCGGCGAAGATGAAGGAACCACCGGGACGCTTCGGGTCCTTCAGACCCGCTCGCGTGCGGCGGATCGCCTGCGAGAGCGCCTTGATGGCGTCCTTCTGGCCGATGACCCGCTTGTGGAGCTCGTCCTCCATGCGCAGCAGACGCGAGGACTCCTCCTCGGTCAGCTTGAAGACCGGGATGCCGGTGGCGGTGGCCAGGACCTCGGCGATCAGCTCGCCGTCGACCTCGGCCACGACGTCCATGTCGCCGGCCTTCCACTCCTTCTCGCGCTTGGCCTTCGCCGCCAGCAGCTGCTTCTCCTTGTCGCGGAGAGAGGCCGCCTTCTCGAAGTCCTGGGAGTCGATGGCCGACTCCTTGTCGCGGCGCACGCCCGCGATCTTCTCGTCGAACTCACGGAGGTCCGGCGGTGCGGTCATCCGGCGGATGCGCATCCGGGAGCCCGCCTCGTCGATCAGGTCGATCGCCTTGTCGGGCAGGAAGCGGTCCGAGATGTACCGGTCGGCGAGCGTCGCCGCCTGCACCAGGGCCTCGTCCGTGATGGACACGCGGTGGTGGGCCTCGTACCGGTCGCGCAGACCCTTGAGGATCTCGATCGTGTGGGGGAGGGAAGGCTCCGCCACCTGGATCGGCTGGAAGCGGCGCTCTAGGGCCGCGTCCTTCTCGAGGTGCTTGCGGTACTCGTCCAGCGTGGTGGCGCCGATGGTCTGCAGCTCACCGCGGGCCAGCATCGGCTTCAGGATCGAAGCGGCGTCGATGGCGCCCTCGGCGGCACCCGCGCCGACCAGCGTGTGCAGCTCGTCGATGAACAGGATGATGTCGCCGCGGGTACGGATCTCCTTGAGGACCTTCTTCAGGCGCTCCTCGAAGTCACCGCGGTAGCGGGAGCCGGCGACCAGCGCGCCGAGGTCGAGGGTGTAGAGGTGCTTGTCCTTGAGGGTCTCGGGCACCTCGCCCTTGACGATGGCCTGGGCGAGGCCCTCGACGACGGCGGTCTTGCCGACGCCGGGCTCACCGATCAGCACCGGGTTGTTCTTCGTACGGCGGGACAGGACCTGCATGACCCGCTCGATCTCCTTCTCGCGCCCGATGACCGGGTCGAGCTTGGATTCACGGGCGGCCTGGGTGAGGTTCCGGCCGAACTGGTCGAGGACCAGGGAGGTGGAGGGGGTGCCCTCGGCAGGACCACCGGCGGTGGCGGTCTCCTTGCCCTGGTAGCCGGAGAGCAGCTGGATCACCTGCTGCCGCACCCGGTTGAGGTCTGCGCCCAGCTTGACCAGGACCTGGGCGGCGACGCCCTCGCCCTCACGGATCAGGCCGAGCAGGATGTGCTCCGTGCCGATGTAGTTGTGGCCCAGCTGAAGGGCCTCGCGGAGCGAGAGCTCCAGCACCTTCTTGGCACGGGGGGTGAAGGGGATGTGCCCGGACGGGGCCTGCTGGCCCTGGCCGATGATCTCCTCCACCTGCTGGCGGACCGCCTCGAGCGAAATCCCGAGGCTCTCCAGGGCCTTAGCGGCGACACCCTCACCCTCGTGGATCAGGCCCAGGAGGATGTGCTCGGTGCCGATGTAGTTGTGGTTGAGCATCCGGGCTTCTTCCTGAGCCAGGACGACAACCCGCCGCGCGCGGTCGGTGAACCTCTCGAACATCGTTAATCGCTCCTCAGAGCGGTCAGGCAGTAAGGGGACGCTCCCCTCCCTGTCCTTCCGCAGCTTAGTCCCGCAAGCGGGGACCGCTCATTCCAACTGCCGACACCGTCCTTGGCCTCCTGACCCCGAACGCCGACATCTGCTCCAACCTGATGGTGCGAGACGATGTTCCCGCAGGCCAGGCAGATACCCTCTCCCGCTGTACGCCGATGGCGAACGTGAGATGCCCGAGCCTTGCGTGTCGCCCCTCCCACTAGGGATGTCTTACCCGTGCGCACCGACACTCCATGCCGCGCGCACCGGTTCCCTCCGCTACGGGCGAACATCCGTGCCCGGCCGAACGCTCCCGCACGCCCCTTTTTCCGGAACTCTGCGCGTTCGCTTAAACGCCCAGCGTAACTCCGGGGCTCTTGTGGCGGTTGCTCCTTGCATGGTTTCCACCGTCCCTGTCCCTCGCCGGCCGTTCGATCCCGGTGATCCGGTCGATCCGGTGCATCAGTGGTACGAGAACGAACTGGGCTGGACGGCAGTGCCCGGGTCGCCGGTACGGCTCGTCACGGGGCTGCGCTTCGACGTCCTGGAGGTGCCGGCGGAGGCGGGATTCGCGGCGCTGCGGCATCTGGGGCCCGCTTCTCCGGTGGCGTTGCACGGGGAGCGGATGCGGCTGCTGGTGGCCGCCGGAAGCGCGGAGGAGCTGCCGGGGCTGCTCGACTGGCTGGAGTGGGGCGCTCTCGCGCTGGATCTCACGGCGATCGGCGCGGACGGAAGCATCGAGGCTCCCCCGCCGCCGGATCCCGGCGTCCCGGTGGCGCCGGACTTCGCGGCTCCGGCGTCGCGGGGCCCCCGTGCTCCGCTGCCGGCCGGATTCGGGGAGCGGCCCGGGGACCACCCGCAAGCCCGTCCCGCGGACCGGCTGCCGGCCGGTCCGGAAACGCGGAGGGGCCCACGAGGGGCCGCCCGCTGGCTGCGACCCCCGGAGCCCGGCCGCGAGGTGGAGCCGGCCTTGCCGACGCTGTCGGCGCTGGGCGGCGGGGCCGTCGGCGGGGGCGTTGGGGGCGCCCCCGATCTCGTACGACTGGTGCAGACGATGGCGACACACTGCCATCGGGTGAAGCTGCGGCAAGCGTGCGCTCAGCCGTTGGCCTTCTCGTAGGCCTCGCGAATGGACGCGGGAACACGGCCGCGGTCGTTGACGTCGTGGCCGTTCTCCTTGGCCCAGGCGCGAATCTGCGCGGTGTCCTGGCTGCCACCGGAAGCGACGCGGGCCTTTCCGCGTCCGCCCGAAGCGCGGCCTCCGGTACGACGGCCACCCTTGGTGTAGGGGTCGAGAAGACCACGGAGCTTGTCCGCATTGGCGGTCGTGAGATCGATTTCGTACGTCTTGCCGTCCAACGCGAACGTCACGGTCTCGTCCGCCTCGCCACCGTCGAGGTCGTCGACAAGAAGGACCTGAACCTTCTGCGCCACCGGATTTCCTTTCATCGATAACTTCAGGGCAAGGAGGGCCCGCGGCGTCCGCCGTTTCGCCGTCCCTTGTTATATGCAGTACTGCAGTACGTCGGAAAGCAAACCGCTTTTGCTGGAAAAACACAAACCCCTGGCAGAGACTCACTGGACACCGCCCGCCGGAAACGTGCGCGTTTCGGACATAGGGAACGTGGGCAACGCACTCCGCAGGAATAGCCGGCCGCGATCACAGATGCAGAAGCATCCGACTGTTGCCCAAGGTGTTCGGTTTCACCCGTTCGAGACCGAGGAACTCTGCCACGCCCTCGTCATAGGAACGCAGGAGCTCGGCGTACACATCCGTGTCGACGGGTGTCTCGCCGATCTCCACGAAGCCGTGCTTCGCGAAGAAGCCGACTTCGAAGGTCAGACAGAAAACCCGTCGAACGCCGAGCCAGCGAGCGGTCTGCAGCAACTTCTCCAGCAACTGGTGACCGACGCCCAGGCCCTTGACCGCGGGGTTCACCGCGAGAGTGCGGACTTCCGCGAGGTCTTCCCACATCACGTGCAGGGCGCCACAGCCGATCACCTCGGCACTTGAGCCGGCGCCGCGTTCCGCGACCCAGAACTCCTGGATGTCCTCGTAAAGGGTGACCGTTGGTTTGTCGAGCAGGATACGGCGGCGCACGTTCGCGTCGAGGAGTCCGCGTACGGCCGCGACATCGCCTGTCCTGGCCCGCCGGACGGTGACGGTTTTCGCGGTGACTTCGGGATGCTGTGCCGGAAGCTCTGCCGGAACCTCCGCGGGATGCTCTGCTGGCATGAGCGGACGCTATCGCCCGGAGGCGCCCCCGTCGGCGGCGGGGTTCTCCTCGGAGGGCTCGGGCACCGGGGGCCTTTCGACGGCTTCGGGGGCTTGCGGTTCGGGCCCTTGCACCATGCGTACGGCATCCCTGAGCGCGACCCGCTGTTCCTCGCTCATCATCCCGAAGAAGGCGACGAGAGCGGCCGCCGGGTTGTCGCTCTGCGACCAGGCGTCGTTCATCAGGGCCGCCGAGTAGGCGGCGCGTGTGGAGACAGCCTCATATCGATAGGCCCGGCCTTCCGCCTCGCGACGCACCCAGCCCTTCTGATGGAGATTGTCCAAAACGGTCATCACCGTGGTGTACGCGATGGACCGTTCCTGTTGAAGGTCTTCCAGGACTTCCCGAACGGTCACCGGGCGGTTCCACTTCCACACCCGCGTCATGACCGCGTCTTCGAGTTCTCCCAATGGGCGAGGCACAGTTCAGAACAATAGTGGGAGATGGTCAACAAAAAGGGCGTACGACTCGAAGAACGTATGAAACGTCCGAGTCGTACGCCGGTGACAGCGCGCTTCAGCGCGGGACGGCCGTACGCCGAAGGGTGTTCGCCGGGCCGCGCGAGGCCGCCCGGGGCTCAGGGCTCAGGCCCCGGCGTCCTTGGGGGCCGAGGCCTGCTGGGCGGCCTCCACGCGCGCGAGGGCGGCGTCGACGACACCGTCCTCCTTGGCCTTGTTGGCCCCGCCCTGACTCTTCACGATCGTCACGATGAGCCCGATGAAGAACACGGCCATCACTACGGGGGGCACGAGCGCGGAGACATAGTCCATGGCTCCAGAGTAGCTAGCCCGCCGCGAGCTGCTGCGGCGGGTTCGCCGGAGGCGGTCCGGGCTTGCGCCGCGGCGGGAAGACCTCGCCCGGGGTGGGGATGGGACGGTCCGGGCGCGGCGTCCCGCCCGGCGGCTGGGACTGCGGTTTCGGCTCCGGCTTCCTGTCGGGCTCCTCGGCGGCGCGACCGCCGGGCAGGGCCAGCAGCCGGGTGCGGGACGAGGGGACCGAGGCGACCGTGCGGCCCGCGAGCCTGGCGCGCACGTCCTGCTCGGCGAGGACCCGGCAGCGGTCCAGGAGGGCCGCCGCGGTGGGGTTGCCACGCAGCGCGCGGAGCGCGGCGAGGTCGTCGGGGTTCGGCCGGTAGCCGGAGGCGAGGACCTCTTCCAGGAGGACGAGGTAGCCGGCGGCGGTGCCCGGCAGCGCGGCCCGGTAGCGGGCGAGGTCGGCCAGCAGGAAGGCCCGGAGCCTGGCTCCCTCACGGGCCGCCTCGTCGACGGACTCGGCGAGGCGGAGGCAGTCCTGGACGTCCTCGGCCGAGACGGGACTGGGGTGCAGGGCGAGGGCGAGGGCACGGCGGAGCACACGCAGCTCCTCCGCACCGAACGCCATACCGCCGTGGGATCCGTAGGGCGTGGGCATGGGGCGACGATACGTGCTAATCAGACAAAATCCGCATAGCGGTAGAAATGTGGCGCGTCCCGCGTTCGCGGAGCCGCCGTCACCGAGACGCGCCCGTCGCCGGGAACGCCATGGTCGAGAAGGCCGTGGCCGAGAACGTCGCGACCAAGAACTCCGTGACCGAGAGGCGCCGTCGACCAAGGAATTCCGTATCGGATTCCGGAAGTGCCCCGGCCGCCGGCCACTGCCCGCTGAAATCGACGCCGAAGGGGCCCCGCGTTCGCGGGGCCCCTTCGGTTCCTGCTCCATGAAGCGCGCGGGCGGAGCTCACATGCGCGAGACGTTCCGCTCGTACACCAGGCGCAGCCCGATCAGCGTCAGCCAGGGCTCGTGCTCGTCGATCACCGAGGACTCGCCGAGGACCATCGGAGCCAGCCCGCCCGTGGCGATGACGGTGACGTCCTCGGGGTCGTCGGCGAGCTCGCGCGCCATCCGGGTCACGACCCCGTCGACCTGGCCCGCGAACCCGTAGATGATGCCGGACTGCATCGCCTCGACGGTGTTCTTGCCGATCACCGCGCGGGGCCGGGCCACCTCGATCTTCCGCAGCTGAGCGCCCTTGACGCCGAGCGCCTCGACGGAGATCTCGATGCCGGGGGCGATGACACCGCCGATGTACTCGCCCCGCGCGCTGACCGCGTCGAACGTGGTCGCGGTACCGAAGTCGACGACGATCGCCGGTCCCCCGTACAGCTCGACGGCCGCGACGGCGTTGATGATCCGGTCGGCGCCGACCTCCTTGGGGTTGTCCGTGAGGATCGGCACGCCCGTCTTGACGCCGGGCTCGACGAGGACGGCGGGGACATCGCCGTAGTAGCGCCGCGTCACCTCGCGCAGCTCGTGCAGCACGGACGGCACGGTGGCGCAGATCGCGATGCCGTCGATGCCGTCACCGAGTTCCTCGCCGAGCAGCGGGTGCATGCCCATGAGTCCCTGGAGCAGCACGGCGAGTTCGTCCGCGGTCCGCCGCGAGTCGGTGGAGATGCGCCAGTGCTCGACGATCTCCTCCCCGTCGAAGAGGCCGAGGACCGTGTGGGTGTTGCCTACGTCGATGGTCAGCAGCATGGTCGCGGTTACTCCGCCGCTCGCAGGTCGAGACCGATGTCGAGGATCGGGGAGGAGTGCGTGAGCGCGCCCACGGCCAGGAAGTCGACGCCCGTGCGCGCGTACGCCGCGGCGGTGTCGAGGGTGAGCCGCCCGGACGCCTCCAGGAGGGCCCGGCCCTCGACGACGCCCACCGCCTCCTCGCATTCGAGGGGCGTGAAGTTGTCCAGCAGGATCAGGTCGGCGCCCGCGTCCACGACCTCGCGCAGCTGGTGCAGGGTGTCGACCTCGACCTCGACCGGGACCTCCGGGAACATCTCCCGTACGGCCTTGAATGCCTGTGCCACGCCGCCCGCGGCGACCACGTGGTTGTCCTTGACCAGCGCGGCGTCGGCGAGCGACATGCGGTGGTTGACGCCGCCGCCGCAGCGCACCGCGAACTTCTCCAGGGAGCGCAGGCCCGGCGTCGTCTTGCGGGTGTCCCGCACGCGGGTCCTGGTGCCCTCCAGGGCGTCCGCCCACGCGCGCGTGGCGGTCGCGATGCCGGACAGGCGGCACAGGAGGTTCAGGGCGCTGCGTTCGGCCGTCAGCAGGTCGCGGGTGCGCGTGGTGACGGTGAGCAGCTTCTGGCCGGCCTCGACGCGGTCGCCGTCCTCGACGTGCCGCTCGACCTCGAACTCGTCGGTGCAGATCACGGAGATGACGGCCTCGGCGACCCGCAGGCCCGCGACGACGCCCGCGTCCCTGGCGGTGAAGTCCCCGGTGGACACGGCGTTCTCGGGGATGGTCGCGACCGTCGTCACGTCCACGCCGTTGTCGAGGTCCTCCTGGATCGCCACGTTCGCGATGTCCTCGACCTCCAGGGGGTCGAGACCGGCGTCGGCGAGGAGCTGGGCCAGAGCGGGATCGAGGCCGCACTCCAGGTACGCCTCGTCCGTGTCGGCGCCGCAGCCGCAGCCGTCGCCGCAGCCGCCGCTCTGGGCGAGGGGAAGGTCGTGGGTGCTCACTTCGGTCACTGCTCCTGGGGACGGGACTGGGGCGCCGCGTGGGGCTGCCGGGATGTCGGGGGGAAGTCTGCGGTATCGGTGGTCAGGACCGCGAGCGTCCGGTCGGGATTCAGCCGTACGACGATGTGGCGGCGCCAGTCCGCGTCGTCCCGGTCGGCGTGGTCCTCGCGCCAGTGGCAGCCCCGGGTCTCCTCGCGCAGGAGGGCGGCGGCGACCAGGACGCGGGCCACGCACAGCAGGTTGGTGGCCTCCCAGGTGTCGACGCCGGGCTCGGAGGTCTTGCCGTTCTCGTCGAGGGCGTCCCGCGCGTCGGTGTGCAGCTTCTGGAGCTGGTCGGCCGCGGTCGCGAGGGACTCGGCTGAGCGCAGCACACCGGCGCCGACGGTCATGATCCGCTGGATCGCGAACCGGTTCTCGGGGGCGAGCAGCGGGTGCGCGGGCTTCTCGGGGTGCGGGACGGGTTCGGGCACACGCGCGTGGAGACCGTCCTCGGCGTGGCTCGCCGCGATGTCGTCGGCGATCCGCTCGGCGTAGACCAGGCCTTCGAGCAGCGAGTTCGAGGCGAGCCGGTTGGCGCCGTGGACGCCCGTGCAGGCGACCTCGCCGCACGCGTACAGGCCGGGGACCGTGGTGCGGCCCCGCGCGTCGGTCCGTACGCCTCCGGAGGCGTAGTGCGCGGCCGGGGCGACCGGGACGGGCTCGGTCACCGGGTCGATGCCGTGGGCGCGGCAGGCGGCCAGGATCGTGGGGAAGCGGTGCTCCCACATGGCGGCGCCGAAGTGCCGGGCGTCGAGGAACATGTGCTCGGCGTCCTGCTCCTGCATGCGGCGCGTGATGCCCTTGGCGACGATGTCCCGGGGCGCCAGCTCGGCCAGTTCGTGCTGGCCCACCATGAAGCGCACGCCGTCACCGTCGACCAGGTGGGCGCCCTCGCCGCGTACCGCCTCGGAGACCAGCGGCTGCTGGCCCTCCGCGTCCGCCCCGAGGAACAGCACGGTCGGGTGGAACTGCACGAATTCGAGGTCGGAGATCTCGGCGCCCGCGCGCAGGGCGAGGGCCACGCCGTCGCCCGTGGAGACGGACGGGTTGGTGGTCGCGGAGTAGACCTGGCCCATGCCGCCGGTCGCGAGGACCACGGCGGGGGCGTGCACGGCGCCCACCCCGTCGTGCTGGCCCTCTCCCATGACGTGCAGGGTCACGCCCGCGGTGCGGCCGTCGGCGTCCGTGAGGAGGTCGAGGACGAGCGCGTTCTCGACCGTGCGCAGGCCCCGCGCGCGGACCGCCTCGACGAGGGCCCGGGAGATCTCGGCGCCGGTCGCGTCGCCGCCGGCGTGCGCGATGCGGCGGCGGTGGTGGCCGCCCTCGCGGGTGAGTTCGAGTTCGCCCTCGGTGGACTCGTCGAAGTGGGCGCCGGTCGCGATGAGCCGGCGGACGGCGTCGGGGCCCTCGGTGACGAGGATGCGCACGGCCTCCTCGTCGCACAGGCCCGCGCCCGCCACCAGGGTGTCGTCGAGGTGCTGCTCGGGGGTGTCGCCCTCGCCGAGGGCGGCTGCGACGCCGCCCTGCGCCCAGCGCGTGGAGCCGTCGTCCAGGCGCGCCTTGGTGACGACGACGGTCCGCAGCCCCGCCGCCTCGCAGCGCAGGGCCGCGGTGAGGCCGGCGACGCCGGATCCGACGATCACGACGTCCGCGGTGAGGGCCCAGCCGGGGGCGGGCGCGTGCAGTCGTATGCCGGTGCCCTTGGCTGTGTCTGAACCTGTGCCATGGCCGGTCACGAGGCGGCTCCGAAGGTGAGGGGGATGTTGTCGATCAGCCGGGTCGTCCCGACCCGGGCGGCGACGGCGAGGACCGCCTCGCCGGTGAAGTCGTCCGGGATCTCCGTGAAGTCGGAGGGGTCGACGAGAGCGAGATAGTCAAGGACCAGCGGCGGGTGCATGCGGGCCGCCTCGTCGAGGACCAGCCGGGCGGCCGAGCGGACGCCGCCCGGCCAGCCGGGGACGGCCTTCGCGACGGCGTGCGCGTCGGCCGCGGCCCGCGACTCGCCTATGGCGCTGAGGGCCTCGGCACGCGCGCGCGTGGCCGGCACTTCGAGGGCCCGCGCGCGCAGCGCCTCCTGGGCCGCGTGCCGGTCGCGGCCCGCGAACAGGGCCTGCGAGAGGGCGAGCGCGGTGCGCCGCTCCTCGGCCGAGAGGTAGCGGTTGCGGCTGGAGAGGGCGAGTCCGTCCTCTTCGCGCACGGTGGGGACACCGGCGATCTCCACGCCGAAGTTCAGGTCGCGCGCCATGCGCCGGATCAGGGCGAGCTGCTGGGCGTCCTTCTGCCCGAACAGCGCCACGTCGGGCCGGGTGAGGTGCAGCAGCTTGGCTACGACGGTGAGCATGCCGTCGAAGTGGCCGGGCCGCACGGAGCCCTCCAGGCGCTCGCCCATCGGTCCCGCGGAGATCCGGACCTGGGGCTCGCCGCCGGGGTAGACCTCGTCGACGGCAGGGGCGAACACGACGTCCGCGCCCGCCTGTTCGGCGATCTTCAGGTCGGCGTCGAGGGTGCGCGGGTAGCGGTCGAGGTCCTCGCCCTGACCGAACTGGAGGGGGTTCACGAAGACGGTCACGACCACTTCGCCGCCGTCGCCCGCGACCTCGCGGGCGGTGCGGATCAAGGTGGCGTGGCCCTCGTGGAGGGCGCCCATGGTCATCACGACGGCCCGGCGGCCCGCGCGGGCACGCGCGTGCAGTTCGTCGGCGGTGCGCAGCAGGACGGTGGTCATCGGGCGTCTCCCTCGGTCCCCTGGGTCCCCTGGATCCCGTTCGTCCCGTCGGCGAGTACCCCCAGGAGGTCCTCGGCGAGTTCCGGCTTGAGCAGTCCGTGGGCGAGCGCGCGGTCGGCCGTCGCGCGGGCCATCGCGAGATAGCCGGCGACCGTCTGCGGGGCGTGCTCGCGCAGCTCGGCGACGTGCGCGGCGACCGTGCCCGCGTCCCCGCGCGCGACCGGTCCGGTCAGCGCCGCGTCGCCCGACCTGAGCGCGTTGTCCAGAGCGGCGCCGAGCAGCGGGCCCAGCATCCGGTCGGGGGCCTCCACACCGGCGGTGCGCAGCAGTTCCATCGACTCGGCGACCAGGGTCACCAGGTGGTTGGCGCCGAGCGCGAGGGCCGCGTGGTAGAGCGGCCGGGACTCCTCGGCGATCCACTCGGGCTCGCCGCCCATCTCGATCACCAGGGCCTCGGCGGCCAGCCGCAGCTGCTCGGGCGCGGTGACCCCGAAGGAGCATCCGGCGAGCCGCTGGACGTCCACGGGAGTGCCGGTGAACGTCATCGCGGGATGCAGGGCGAGCGGCAGCGCGCCCGCCCTCAGGGCCGGGTCGAGCACCCGCGCGCCGTACCGTCCGGAGGTGTGCACCAGCAGTTGGCCAGGGCGGACGGCGCCCGTCTCGGCGAGCCCTTCGACGAGCCCGGGGAGGGCGTCGTCGGGAACGGTCAGCAGCACGAGCTCGGAGCGCTCCAGGACCTGCGCCGGGGACACCAGCGGCACGTCGGGCAGGAGCTGCGCGGCCCGCCGCCTGGAGGCGTCGGAGACGCCGGAGACGGCCACCGGGCGGTGTCCGGCGAGCTGGAGTGCCGCGGCGAGCGCGGGTCCGACGCGGCCGGCGCCGACGACGCCGACGGTCAGCCGCGCGGGGCGGTCCTTGGGCTCTGTCTGGGGATACGTACTCACTCGACGGCGGCCTTCCGTTCCAGTCCGCTCGGGGTACCGGACGATTTCTCGTCATGTTAACGCGATTGGTTCGGGGGCAGTTCGGCCGTCCACAGGCTGTGGGTTTCCGCGAGCCGCGGGAACGGGACGTGCGCCGACCGCGTGAACGGGATTTCCGCAGGTCACCGGCGCACGGAAATCGGGTGACCGGCCGGGCGGGATCGGGACATCATCCTCGGATGAGCGATACAGCGGCACAGAGCGGGACGGAGCCTGCGGAGCAGGCCGGGGAGCAGACGGCGGAGCCGTCTGCCAAGGAGCGGTTCGAGCGGCGCGTCGCCGCCTGGAAGGCGGCGGAGCGGGTGCTGTGGCGGCCCAGCCACCAGCAGACGCTCGGCGAGCGTCTGGCCTGGCTGAGCGAGGGCGCCGGCGAGGTGTGCGACCTGGACGGGCGGGTCGACATGTACGGCGACGGCCTCGTCGAGACCCTGGAGGAGCGGGTCGCCGCGTTGCTGGGCATGGAGGCGGCGGCCTTCTTCCCGACCGGGACCATGGCCCAGCAGGTCGCCCTGCGCTGCTGGGCGGGCCGGACCGGCGACACGACCGTGGCGCTGCACGCCCTCAACCACCCCGAGGTCCATGAACGGCAGGCGTTCAGCCAGGTCAGCGGCCTGCGCCCGGTCCGTCTGACGGACGAGCCCCGGATGCCGACCGCCGAGGAGGTACGGGACTTCCCCGAGCCGTTCGGAGCGCTGCTGCTGGAGCTGCCTCTCAGGGACGCCGGTTTCGTCCTGCCCTCCTGGGAGGAGCTCACCGAGGTCGTGGAGGCCGCCCGGGAGCGCGACGCGGTGGTCCACTTCGACGGGGCCCGGCTGTGGGAGTGCACCCCGCACTTCGGCCGCCCCCTGAACGAGATCGCGGGCCTCGCGGACAGCGTGTACGTCTCGTTCTACAAGTCGCTCGGCGGCTTCGGCGGTGCCGCCGTCGCGGGGCCGAAGACGCTCGTGGACGAGGCGAAGACCTGGCGGCACCGGTACGGCGGCATGATCATCCAGCAGTTCCCGACCGTCCTGTCGGCACTGATCGGCCTGGAGCGGGAGCTGCCCCGGCTGCCGGACTACGTCGCCCACGCGCGCGTGGTGGCCGGCGCCCTGCGCGAGGGCTTCACGGAGGCGGGGGTCCCGTGGGTCCGTGTCCACCCGGAGGAGCCGCACACCCACCAGTTCCAGATCTGGCTGCCGTACGAGCCGGATGTTCTCGGGGACACGGCTCTGCGGCACGTCGAGGAGACGAGGACGGGCCTCTTCGCCCAGGGCTGGAACCGGGGCGGCCCCGGACTCTCGTACACCGAGGTGACGGTGGCCGGGCCGGGTCTGGAGTGGACGGCGGACGACGTGAAGACGGCGGTCCGGACGTTCGTGGAGCGGCTGCCGGGCGGGATCACCGGGTAGCACGGGGTCGCCTGGACGGCACGGGATCACCGCACGGCTCGGCGTCGGGGACCTCAGTGGGCCGGGTGCCGGCGCTGTCCGTGGAGCCACCGGCTCAGGGCGCCGCGTATCCGGCCGTGGGCCGGGTGCCCGGCCATGACGGCCCGGAACTGCCGGTAGTCGCGCAGCTCCCGCGCGACCTCCCGGTCGTGGCTGCCGGGCGCCGGTGGTGCCGCTTCCCCGTGCTGCGAGGCCCGGTAGGTGTCCAGGAGGTACTGCTGCGTGATGCTCATGACCGATCGCCTCTCGGGACGAGGGATGGGACCGAAGGACCTGCGCGAAATGCCCCGGATGCTCCAGATTGCGCCTGTCCGCCCCGGCTGTCGCCTCGATTGACGGCCGCCGTCAATCGACGGCGGCCCGTTGTCGGTGGCGGGGTGCACCATGGGGGCATGAGCGTGCGCATCGACATCGGCGGGCTGCGGCCGGAGCGGATCGCCGTCGTGCCGTCGCCGCTGGCCGAGCTGGGGATGGCGCTGCACGCGCTGGCGGAGCCGGGACACCACCCCGGGTTGCAGGGCTGGGTGACGGGGGTGACCGCCGGGCTCGATCCCCATCTCGCGGACCGGATGTGCGAGGCGGACTTCCTGTGGCGTACGACGTTCTCGGACCTGTTCCTGCCGTGTGCGGGCGTCCCCGGCGGGGCCGCGCTGCCGGGCGCGACGCTCGCCGAGGACCTGGACCTGCTGGACAAGCTCACGGACGAGCAGTTCGTGGACGCGGCCCTGGAGTTCACCTGCGCGCTGGCCTACAGCTCCGAGGGACCGCACGCGCTCTCCGACCCCGAGGTGCGGCGGCGCGCCGTGGATCTGGCCGCCTCGCGCGGGCCGCAGCAGACGCGGTTCACCGAGCGGCTGCTGGTGGACCCGCCGGGCGTGCGGGCCTGGCTGCGGCAGTTCCTGGAGGACTGCGACGAGGCCTTCTTCGCCGAGACCTGGTCCCGGCTGCGCCACCCGCTCGCCGCGGAGGCCCGCCACAAGACGGATCTGCTCCGGCACAAGGGCCTGTCCGAGGCACTGGCCTCCGTATCGTCCGCGCTGTCCCTGGACGAGACGGCGCGGCGCATCACCGTCGACAAGCTGACCGAGGGACGGACGGTCGCGGCGGACGGCGGCCTGCTCCTCGTCCCCACCAGCCTCGGCCGCCCGCACCTGATGGTGCTGCACCGCTACCAGTGGCAGCCGGTGCTGCACTATCCCGTCAGCTCCCCGGAGCTCGCGACCCCGCCCTCCGTCGAGCAGCTCACCCTGCGGATGGCCGCCCTGTCCCACCCGGTCCGGATGCGCATCTGCCGCCATCTGGCACGCAGCGCGTACACCACCGGCGAGCTGGCCCAGGCGCACGGCATGACCGCACCGGAGATATCCCGGCATCTGGGTGTGCTCAAGAAGGCGGGCCTGATCACCACGCGGCGCCGCGGCCGGTACGTACTGCACCAGCTCGACGTCAGCGTGGTGGCCCGGCTGGGCAGCGACTTCCTGGAGGGCATCCTGCGCTAGGCCAGCGCTGGGCCCTGTCCGGGGCGCACGGCCCGGTGAGGCGGTGCCGCGACGAGGTGCCGGTCCGGACGTAGCGTTGACGCCGTGGCGCCGACGGGCTCCGGACCATCCCCCGGGTCGGCGGAGGCGGCCGCGGTGCCGCCACGGCGCTGAAGCAGCAAACAATGTCGCGGCAGGACAGGGCGGTTTCCCCCGCCCCCGGCGATGAGCCGGTGCCGGAGGGGTGACAGCGGCCACCGGCCGTTCGAACGCCCGTGAACCTCAACCCACCCGGGTTGGAATCCCCCACTTTCAAGAGGGGGAGGATGTCAAAGGAGCATGCACAGACCCTCATCCCGCGCAGCACCCTGCACCGGCCGCCGGGCATACGGCCCTGCGGCACGGAGTGCGGCCCCCGCGTTCGACTGTGCGGCGCCCCGTGCCTCAGCCGAGCCCGCCCGCCCTGACGATCCCCGTCTCGTAGGCGAGCACGACCACCTGCACCCGGTCGCGCAGCCCCAGTTTGGTGAGAATGCGCCCGACGTGGGTCTTCACGGTGGCCTCGGAGAGGACGAGGCGGGCCGCGATCTCCCCGTTGGACAGGCCCTGCGCGACGAGGATCATGACCTCGCGCTCGCGCTCGGTGAGCCGCTCAAGCCCCTTGTGCCGGGGCTCCTTGCCGGCGTTGGGCAGCAGCGGCGCGAACCGGTCGAGCAGACGCCGGGTGGTGGACGGCGCGACCACGGCGTCGCCGCTGTGCACGGACCGGATGGCGGCGAGCAGTTCGCCCGGGGGCACGTCCTTGAGCATGAAGCCGGAGGCGCCCGCCTTCAGCCCGGAGAAGGCGTACTCGTCGAGGTCGAAGGTGGTGAGGATCAGCACCTTCGGCGGGTTCGGGTCCGAGCAGATGCGGCGGGTGGTCTCCACGCCGTCCAGCTTCGGCATGCGTACGTCCATCAGGACCACGTCGACCTCGGTGGCGCTCAGTACCTGCAGGGCCTCGACGCCGTCGCCCGCCTCGGCCACGACCTCCATGTCCGGCTGGGCGGCGAGCACCATCCGGAAACCGGTGCGCAGCAGCACCTGGTCGTCGACGAGCATCACGCGGATCGCCATCGGGGGCCTTTCACTTCGTCAGGATCATTCGTCGGGATCAGCTTCGTAGGAATCGGGTGTGTACAGGTGTCAGTGGGCCGCTTTGAGCGGCAGCAGGGCGCTGATGCGGAAGCCTCCGCCCGGCCGCGGCCCCGCGTCCAGGGTGCCGCCGACCATGCCGACGCGCTCCCGCATACCGATCAGGCCGTGGCCCTGCCCGTCGGCGCCACCCTCTTCGTACAGCTCGTGGGGCGCGCCCGTGCCGTCGTCCTCGACGAGCAGGCCGAGGCCGTCGTCGAAGTAGACCAGGCGGACGCTCGCACCCGCGTTCGGGCCCCCGTGCTTGCGGGTGTTGGTGAGCGCCTCCTGCACGATGCGGTACGCCGTGAGCTCCACGCCGCTGGGCAGCGGGCGCGGGGTGCCCTCCACCTTGAAGTCGACGGGCAGTCCTGAGGTGCGGCACTGCTCGATGAGGTCGTCGAGCTGCTCGACGTCGGGCTGCGGCACGTACTCGCCGCTCTCCTGGTGCTCGCCGGTGCGCAGGACGCCGAGCAGGCGGCGCATCTCGGCGAGGGCCTGCCGGCCGGTCCCCGAGATGGTCTCCAGCGCCTTCCTGGCCTGGTCCGGGGCGGTGTCCATGACGTACGCGGCGCCGTCGGCCTGGACCACCATCACCGAGACGTTGTGCGCGACCACGTCGTGCAGCTCGCGCGCGATCCGGGCGCGCTCGGCGGCGACCGCGACCTTGGCCTGCGCCTCGCGCTCCTTCTCCAGACGGGCGGCGCGCTCCTCCAGCTGTGCGAGGTAGGCGCGGCGGGTGCGGATCGAGTCGCCGAGCACCCAGGCGAGCGCGAACGGAACGGTCTGGAAGATCGCTATGAGGACACCGCCGAGACCGCCGGTCTCGTGCGTGGGCCAGCGCATCTGCGAGAGCGTGCCCGCGCACAGCCCGCCGACCAGCGCGAACCGGGAGGCCCAGCGGGCGCCGTCCGCCGCGACCGTGTAGATGATCACCAGCATCGCGAAGTCCTCGGGCGCCGACGGGACGTCGAGGACCAACTGTGCGAGGCCCGCCGCCACGGCCAGGACCAGCATCTTCTCCGGCATGCGGCGGCGCAGCGCGACGACCAGGCTCATGACGACGGCGATCGGGAGGGCCGCGGCGACCGACCCTCGCTGGTCCGCGGCTCCGTTGACATTGCTGAGGCTCACCCCGGAGATCCCGAGCAGGGCGACGGCCCAGAAGCTGTCGACCCATGTCGGGTACCTGCGGAGAAAGTCATAGAGGCGCTGCACGTAACCCAGAGTAGGGAAGCGTGCAGTGTGCAGGGGTCAACCGGAGGACCGATCCGGGAGGGCCCCTCGTACTCCCCAAGGTGGAGGCCCCCCGCTCCGGGACGCTTAGCCTGGCCCCGTGGAATGTGCGGCGACGGGCGAGTGGCGTGGGTGGCGCGAGGCTACGGAGGAGGCGTTGTACGGCCCTTCCGGCTTCTATCGGGGGCCCGAGGGACCGGCCGGGCACTTCCGGACCTCGGTGCACGCGTCCCCGTTGTTCGCGGGTGCCGTGGCGCGGCTGCTGTGCCGCCTCGACGCGGCGCTCGGCCACCCGGACACGCTGGCCTTCGTCGACATGGCGGCCGGCCGCGGCGAGCTGGTGACCGGCGTCCTGGCCGCTCTCCCCGCCGACGTGGCCGCCCGCGCGCGCGGGTACGCGGTCGAGCGGGCCGACCGGCCGGCCGGCCTCGACCGGCGGATCACGTGGCTCGCCGAGCCCCCGCGGGGGATCACCGGGCTGCTGTTCGCCAACGAGTGGCTGGACAACGTGCCCGTGGACGTCGCCGAGGTCGGCCCGGACGGAGAGCCGCGGCTGGTCCTCGTCCGCGGTGACGGAGCGGAACGTCTCGGGGAGGCCGTCACCGGGGCGGACGCGCGGTGGCTGCGGAACTGGTGGTGGCCGCCGGCCGGGACGCGGCCCGACCGCACACCCGCGCCGGGAGCGGGGCCGGTCCGCACAGCCCCACAAGAAGCACCACACCCGCAGGGGGCGCGCAGGTCTCCCGAAGAGCCCCCCGTGCCCGCCGAGGGCGCCCGTGCCGAGATCGGGCTCCCCCGGGACCTCGCCTGGGCCTCCGCCGTGTCCGCGCTCGACCGGGGTCTCGCCGTCGCCGTCGACTACGCGCACTTCGCGGACGGACGGCCGCCCTTCGGGACGCTCACCGGTTTCCGGGAGGGACGCGAGACGGCGCCCGTGCCGGACGGGTCGTGCGACATCACCGCGCATGTGGCGCTCGACGCGTGCGCGCTGCCCGGGGGACGCGTGGTGACCCAGCGTGCGGCACTGCGCGCGCTGGGCGTGAGCGGCGCGCGTCCCCCGCTCGCCCTGGCCTCGACGGACCCGGCGGCCTATGTGCGCGCCCTCGCGGGCGCCGGCGCGGCGGCGGAACTCACCGCGCCGGGCGGGCTGGGCGGTTTCGGCTGGCTGCTCCAGCCCGTCGGCTTCCCCGACGCGCTCCTGGACACCTTGGACGCCCAGGGCACCCCGGACACTCCGGACGCCGGGAAAGCCGTCCTGCGCGAAGCCCTACTTGTCGATGTCCCCGACCACGAAGAACAGTGACCCCAGGATCGCCACCATGTCCGCGACCAGCGTCCCGGGCAGCAGTTCGGTCAGCGCCTGGATGTTGTTGAAGGACGCGGAGCGCAGCTTCAGCCGGTACGGGGTCTTCTCGCCCTTGCTGACGAGGTAGTAGCCGTTGATGCCGAGCGGGTTCTCGGTCCAGGCGTACGTGTGCCCCTCGGGCGCCTTCAGGACCTTCGGCAGGCGCTGGTTGATCGGGCCGGGCGGCAGCTCGGCGAGCCGGTCGAGGCAGGCGTCCGCGAGGTCCAGGGAGACGTGCGTCTGCTCCAGGAGACACTCGAAGCGGGCCAGACAGTCGCCCTCCTCGCGCGTGACGACCTTCAGGGTGTCCTGGAGCTCGCCGTACGCGAGGTAGGGCTCGTCGCGGCGCAGGTCGAAGTCGACACCGGAGGCGCGCGCGATGGGGCCGCTCACGCCGTACGCGTGCACGGCCCGCGCGGTGAGGACGCCCACACCGCGCGTACGCCCCCGGAAGATCTCGTTGCCGAGCACCAGGTCGTCGTACACGCCCATCCGCGAGCGCAGCGCGGCGACGCAGGCACGCGCACGCGTTGCCCATCCGGCCGGGAGGTCCTCCTTGAGGCCGCCGACGCGGTTGAACATGTAGTGCATGCGTCCGCCGGAGATCTCCTCCATGACGTGCTGGAGTTCCTCGCGCTCCGTGAAGGCGTAAAAAATCGGGGTGATCCCGCCCAGTTCCAGGGGGTAGGAGCCCAGGAACATCAAGTGGTTGAGGACGCGGTTGAGCTCCGCGAGGAGCGTGCGCGTCCACACCGCGCGCGCGGGGACCTCCATACCGAGCATCCGCTCCACGGCCAGGACGACACCCAGCTCGTTCGAGAAGGCGGACAGCCAGTCGTGGCGGTTGGCCAGCATGATGATCTGACGGTAGTCACGCGCCTCGAAGAGCTTCTCCGCACCGCGGTGCATATAGCCGATGACCGGCTCCGCGTGCTGGATCCGCTCGCCGTCGAGGACGAGCCGCAGGCGCAGCACGCCATGGGTCGAGGGGTGCTGGGGGCCGATGTTGAGCACCATGTCGGTGCTCTCGGCAGCGCCGCCGACACCGACCGTGGTCTCCGTCGTAGGAGTCATGGGCACAGTCTCTCGTACGTACGCTTGCGTCATGGAGACGGGGAGCACGCGGACCGACGAGAGCGCGATGCCGGAGCCGGTCTGGACCGGACTGCCTCCGGGGCTGCTGCGGATGCGACGGCTGCTGCTGGTGGTGTGGCTGGGACTCCTGACGATCGCCGTCGGAGCGCTCCTCGCCCTGTTCGCCGGTCCGGGCTGGGCGGCCTTCGCGCTGCTGCCGCTCGCCCTGGCCGCGTGGGGCTGGCGCATGCTGGGGCGCAACTGGCGCTCCTGGCGGTACGCCGAACGCGCGGACGACCTGCTGATCAGCCGGGGTGTGCTGTGGCGTGAGGAGACCGTGGTGCCGTACGGGCGCATGCAGCTGGTCGAGGTGACCTCCGGGCCTCTCGAACGCCACTTCGGGCTCGCCGGCGTGCAGTTGCACACGGCCGCCGCGGCGACCGACGCGCGCATCCCGGGGCTCGACCCGGCCGAGGCCGAGCGGCTGCGGGACCGGCTGACCGAACTGGGCGAGGCACGATCGGCGGGACTGTGAGCACGGACTCCCCGGACTCCTCGGGGCACACGTCCGCCGCGGTCGGCGGTCCCTCCGGTACGACGGCCCCGCCGGGCGCCGACGAATCCGTACAGGAGGAACTGCCGCTGTCCGAGCGGCGGTTGCACCCCGTGACCCCGTTCCGGCGCGCCTGGGCACCGGTCGCCGTGCTGGCCGGCTGGGCCGTCCACGACCCCGGCCAGGCGCAGGAACAGCTGACCAGACTCACCACCACCGCGCTGCTCCTCGGACTCGCCGTGATCGTCCCGGGCGCCGCCCTCTACGGCTTCCTGAGCTGGTGGTTCACCCACTTCGCGGTGACCGACACCGAACTGCGCATCCGGACCGGCCTGTTGTTCCGCCGCACCGCCCACATCCGGCTCGAACGGCTCCAGGCCGTCGACATCACCCAGCCGCTGCTGGCCCGTGTCGCGGGCGTCGCCAAGCTCAAGCTCGATGTCGTCGGGACGGACAAGAAGGACGAACTGGCATACCTGGGCGAGGGCGAGGCCCGGATGCTGCGGGCCGAACTCCTCGCCAGGGCCGCCGGGTTCGCGCCCGGGGCCGCCCGCGAGGTCGGCGAGGCACCGGTCCGCCGGCTGCTGCACGTCCCGCCCGGCGTCCTCGCCGCCTCCCTGCTGCTCACCGGCGCCACCTGGGGTTCCCTGGCCGCCGCGTTCGTCGTCCCCACCCTGCTGTGGCTCGCCACGCACAGCGTGTGGACGGTCCTCGCGACCGGACTGCCTCTGCTCGGCGCGGCGGGCGCGAGCAGCGTGGGGCGGTTCGTCGCCGAGTACGACTGGACGGTGGGCGAGTCGCCCGACGGACTCCGCATCGACCACGGGCTCCTGGACCGTACGCACGAGACGGTGCCGCCCGGCCGCGTGCAGACCGTACGGATCGTCGAACCCCTGCTGTGGCGGGGCAGATGGGTGCGCGTCGAGCTGGACGTGGCCGGGTCGTCGAACTCGGTCCTCGTGCCCGTCGCCCCGCGCGAGCTCGCCGAGGCCGTGATCGCCGCGGTACTGCCCGGAGTGACCGTTCCGGCGTCCCTGGAGCGGCCGCCGCGGCGGGCCGGCTGGTGCGTGCCGTTCTGGTGGCGCGGGTACGGACTCGCCGTCACCGACACCGTCTTCGCGGCCCGCCGCGGACTGCTGCGGCGCCGCCTCTCCCTCGTCCCGCACGCGAAGGCGCAGAGCGTACGGCTGACACAGGGGCCCTGGCAGCGCTTCAAGGGGCTCGCCGACGTCCACATCGACGCCGGCGCCGGGAAGACGGTGACGGCACGGCTGCGGGACGCCACGGAGGCGAGGAAGCTGCTCCAGGCACAGGCGGACCGGTCCCGCACGGGACGGCGGGAAGCCCGGCCGGACCGGTGGATGGCCTGAGGCACGCACGGGGGTGGAGTTCGCGCGGAGGGGGCCGCGGCGCCCGTGGGCTGGCGCCTGTGGGCCTGACGCCCGTGGCGAAGAGGGCTTGCCCCCCTGAAGGCGTCCCCTGAAACGGATTGACGGATTGAGGGCGGTGGCGGGGAAACAGGGTGAGGGCAGTGGCGGGGTGCCACTGCCCTCACTTCGTTACGTCTGTTCGGCTCGTTACGTCTGTTCGGCGAGCGTCCGGTTCAGGAAACCGCGCTCCGCAGCCCCGTCATGTCGATGTGCTCGGTCTCGTCGTGCGCGGTCAGGTCGATGACCTGTCGGTCGGCACCGCGCGAAGCCTCGCTCGCGGGCTTGAACCCGGACTCGGCCTCGGCCTTGTGCAGAGCGAGCGCCTCCTGGCCGACCACATCGGCCAGGTCCTCGTTCTGCACGGCCTCCATCGCGGCGGCGTCGGACGCCTCCTTCTGCGTACCGAAGAAGTCGAACCCTCCCTCGGCCGAGGGGCGTCGCACCGGCGCGGTGTGCGGGACGACGGCCACCGCCGTCGGCACGGTGAAGTGCCCGGACCGCTGGGCGGGCCTGGCGGGATGGGGCACCCGCACCAGTTGTGCCGACTCTGCACGGGGGGACGTGGTGGACGGGGCGGGCTGCGACGGCTCGGCCTCGGCGGCCGCGCGCTGATGCTCGCCGACCGCCTCGGGCTTCCCCTGCGCCCCACCCGCCTCCGCGACGGAGCCCGAGGACGGACCCGCCTCGGTGGCCGAAGCGCCCTTCGGGGCCTCGCCGTTCGCGACCGCGTCCTTCGCCACGACCAGTTCCTTGGTCGCGACCAGTTCCTTCGCCGCGACCAGTTCCTTCGTCGCGACCGCGCCCTTCTGCATCGCCGCGCGCTTCTTCGCCGCCGCGTCCCTCTTGACGGCCGCGTCGAGCGCGGACCCGCCGCGGGCGGAGACGTCGTTCAGGGACTTGGCCGTCGCCGGGCCGGCGTCGGACTCGGCAGCCGGGACGGCGGCGTCGGGGTCGGGGTCGGGATCCGCGTCGGGGTCCGTGTCCCGCAGCGCGAGGGCCACGGACGCCGAGACCGTCCCGGCCTTCGCACCCTCAGCCTCTGGAGCACTGCCCGCTGTCCGGCTCAGCGCCGCTCCGGCCCGCAGGAAGAGCGACGACCCGGCCGGGGAGAAGACCTCGGGAGACTCGTCGGCCTCGGCCTCGGCGCCGGACTCCGCCGGCACCTCCGCGTCCGCTTCGAGGGAATCCGTGTCGTCGTCGGGCGCCATGAAGGCCTCGATGGCCTCCGCCCCGCTCACGGACGCGGACACCGCGCCCTCGGACTCCGCCGACTCCATGGGCTGTTCCGACTCGTCCGGCTCGTCGGACGTCTCGACCGCCTCGGGCGTGTCCGGCGAATCCACCGCTTCGGGGGAGTCCGCCGCGTCCGGGGAATCCGGCGTGTCGGGCGCGTCGGGAGTCTCCGCCGCGTCCGGAGCCGTCCGCGCGGCCGGCAGGGCGCGGGCCGGCACCGACGCCTCTATGGCGAGCTGCCGACGCCCCTCCAGGGCCGTCGCCCGCTCCGTCTCCGCCGTGGCGTACCGCCGCAGCAGGGCAGCGTGTTCATTGCGCAGGCCGGCCAGCTCGGTGCGCTTGGCGCGCAGCTTCTGCTCCAGCTTGACGCGCAGCTCGCGCGACTCGTCGAGGTCTGTCTCCAGTTCGGCGACGCGCTCCTCATGACGCCACTCGTCGCTCGCCCGCGCGCGCGTGAGGTCGGCGACATGTTTGCCGGCCGAGATGTCCCAGCGGCGCATGACGACCGCGCCGGCGACCGCCGTCACCGCGGCACCCGCGGCCAGGACACGGAGCGCGAACGCATCCGTGAACAGCCAGGGCCCTACGGCACAGACGAGCGACACGCCGGCGATCGCCGAAGGAGGCAGCACCCTGTGCAAGGGCGGGGAATGGCGGTGGCGTCCACGTGGCATGGCCAGAAACTTACCGCGCGTAGGCGAATCTTGGTGCCCCGCACGGTAAAAACACAGTCACCCCGGAGCCTTTGTCCTGTACCGACCGTCGACAGGGCACACCGCTTGTCCCACAAGGCCCGTCACGCCCCCCGGTCACGCCGGCTCCTCGATCAATTCCGCCGGCTCCGGACTGTTCACCGAATCGGAATCATTGAGGCGCGACATTTCTCCGAGGGGCGACATCTCTCCGCGCCGAGCACCCTAATTCGTCCGCTCGGCACGACGGGGCCCGGCACGAGACGACACGGCCGCTACCTCACGGCACGGCCCCGGCGCGGCACGCGTCAGCGGTCGCTCAGCCGCCCGCTGATCCACTGCAGCGTCCCCGGGATCTCCCGCCGCCAGGTGTTGAAGTTGTGGCCGCCGCTGTCGAGGATGATCGACGAGATCCTGGTGAGCCTCTTGGACTTCACCAGGTCTATGAAGCCCAGCGTGGCCTTGTAGTTGGATTCGCCCGCCCTGCTGCTGCTGACGAGCAGTGAGGTGTCGGGCGCGGGCCTGTTCTTCAGGTACCAGCGCAGGTCGGCGGCATCGCGCAACGCCTTGTCGCCGCGGAAGAGGTCACCCGTCGTGCGGTCGATCGGCGCCTTGTAGTACGGCGACAGGCCGGCGCCGGCGGCGTACACCCCGGGGTGGTGGAGGGCGAGTTTCAGCGCGCAGTATCCGCCCGTCGAGTCGCCGATGACGCCCCAGCTCCTGGGTTTTCCGCCCACCCTGTAGTGGGCCGACACGGCGTCGGGGAGGTCATTGGCGAAGAACGACTCGGTCTGCGGACCGCCGGGGATGTCCACGCACTCGGTGTCCCGCGGGGGAGCGACGGTCGGCCGCAGCATGACCAGGATCATCGGCTGGATCCTGCCGTTCTTGACCAGACGATTCGCCGTCTGCGGGAAGTGCAGGGCCTTGATGAGTGCCTGGGCGGTGCCGGGATAGCCGGTCAGCACGGTGACGGCCGGGAACGTACGGGTGCGGTACCGCGGCTGGAAGTACTCCGGCGGCAGGTAGACGTACGCCGGTGTGGCGATATGGGTCGTACGGCCGACGATGTCGATCTTCTGGATCTGGCCTCCGGTCTGCGGTCGCGCCCCGCCCGAGACGGCCACCTGCTCGGTGTCCAGCACCTGGAGGGGGCCGCCGCCCGGACCGCCGGCGCCGTTGTGGTCGACGACCACGCCCTCACCGCTCTCCCGGCCGAGGAGATCCGCCCAGCTGGCGTAGAAGCCGAACGCCTGGTTGGCGCACAGGCCGATCGAGGCGAACAGCGTCACCTGGGTGGCCAGCAGCAGCCCCACACGCCCGCTGACGGACCACCAGGTGCGCCGGGCGAGCCGCGGCCACCACCACACCGTGCCGATGAACAGCAGCACGGCGAGCAGGATCACCAATGCCAGCACTTTGTTGCTCGTGAGACCCATGGGCTGTTCCGCCTGCGCTTTCCGTCCGGGTCCGTCCCGCTCATTGGCGAGCCCTTGCCCTGGACTTTCCTTGCCTTTTGAACCGGCTTTCCGGAAGGGAGTGAACCTGTCCCCCCAAGACACCGTCCTAGAGGGCGCAATGTCGCCGGATGCCGGAATGGCACCGGATTCAAGGTCTCTCGCAGAACCACGGGATGCGATGTCTGTCAGGATAGATGGGGAATTGTCGGGTGGGGTTCCAGACCGAACAGGCCGAACGCGGCGCATACTCCGCGGTCCGAGCCCGGAGGCCGTCCCCGCCCTGGTCGCCAGGGCCTGCACACTCGTAGGTCTCCTGGACATCGCCGCGGGCGTCTTCCCGCGCTTCCGTCACAGCCGTATGCACGCCCTGGCCGAGGTGCTGCCCGGCGCGTTCGGACCCTTCGCCGCGGCGCTGTCGCTCAGTGCCGGTGTGCTCCTGCTGCTGCTCGCCCATGGGCTGCGCCGCCGCAAGCGCCGGGCGTGGCGCGCCGCGGTCCTGCTGCTCCCAGCGGGTGCCGCCGCGCAGTTCGCGTACCGCCACTCGGTGATCGGCGTCGTCATCTCGGCCGCGCTGCTCGCACCGCTGCTGCGCAACCGCGACGAGTTCGCGGCGCTGCCCGATCCGCGCAGCCGCTGGCGCGCGCTCGCCAACTTCGTTCTCATGGGCGCCGGTTCCCTCGTCCTCGGACTCGTCATCGTCAGCGTCCACGAGGACCGCATGATCGGCGACCCGAGCCTGGCCGACCGCATCAGTCACGTCCTGTACGGCCTGGTCGGCTTCGAGGGCCCCGTCGACTACGCGGGCCCCACCTCCTGGACCGTCGCCTTCTCCCTCGGCGCGCTCGGCTGGCTGACCGCCGTCACCACCATCTACCTCGCCTTCCGCCCCGAACACCCCGCCGCCCGCCTCACGGAGGACGACGAGGCCCGGCTGCGCGTCCTCCTGGACAAGCACGGCGGCCGCGACTCCCTCGGCCACTTCGCGCTGCGCCGCGACAAGGCGGTCGTCTTCTCGCCCAGCGGCAAGGCCGCGGTCACCTACCGGGTCGTCTCCGGGGTGATGCTCGCCAGCGGTGACCCCATCGGCGACGTGGAGGCCTGGCCCGGCGCGATCGAACGCTTCATGGACGAGGCGAGGGCGCACTCCTGGACGCCCGCCGTCATGGGCTGCTCCGAGACGGGCGGCGAGGTGTGGACCCGCGAAACCGGCCTCGACGCCCTCGAACTGGGGGACGAGGCGGTGGTGGATGTCGTGGATTTCTCCCTGTCCGGGCGCGCGATGCGGAACGTGCGCCAGATGGTCAAACGCATCGAGCGCGCTGGCTACGAGACCCGGGTACGGCGCATCCGTGACCTCAGCGAAGGAGAACTGGACCGGATACGGCGGGCCGCCGAGGACTGGCGCGGCACCGACACCGAGCGCGGTTTCTCCATGGCGCTCGGCCGTATCGGCGACCCGTCCGACGGCGACTGTCTGATCGCCACGGCGCACAAGGCCGACGACCGGCCCGGCCCTTACGGCGACCTGAAGGCCGTCCTGCACTTCGTCCCCTGGGGCTCGGACGGCGTGTCGCTCGACCTCATGCGCCGCGACCGCGCGGCCGACCCCGGCATGAACGAACTCCTCATCGTGGCCGCGCTCCAGGCGTCACCCCGCCTCGGCATCGAGCGGATCTCGCTCAACTTCGCGATGTTCCGCTCGGCGCTCGCCCGCGGCGAGAAGATCGGCGCCGGGCCCGTGCTGCGCGCCTGGCGCGGACTGCTGGTGTTCCTGTCCCGCTGGTTCCAGATCGAGTCGCTGTACAAGTTCAACGCCAAGTTCCACCCGCGCTGGGAGCCGCGCTTCGTCGTCTACGCCGCCTCCCGCGACCTCCCCCGCATCGGCCTCGCCGCCATGCAGGCCGAGGGCTTCGTGAACCTCGCCCTGCCCCGGATGCTGCGCCGCCGCACACGGGCCCCGCGTCCCTGCGCGCACACGCCGTCGGAACGGGACATGAGGGCCGCGTAGCCGGCGTGCCGGACGGTGCCCCGCGGCGACGCCCCTCGGGGCTGCCTCGCACGAGAGGCACCGCCTGTCCCGGCCTGCCGGACAGGCGGGCCCTCCGGGACAGCGGTCGCCCGGGCTACGGACTACGGGCGGGAAACCGGCCGTGAGCGGTCGAAGGCGCCGGCTCGGGCCCGGCGGGAGCGACCCGCACCCGCGTACCGGGAAACCACGGAGACCGGCAGGGGGCGATGAGGTCTCCCGCAGGAGCCTAGGCTGGACGTATGAGTATCGAGCGCGGGCGCGGCCGAGTCGCGGGACTGCCGACGTGGGACCGCTGCGCGGTCATGGGGGTCGTGAACGTCACCCCCGATTCCTTCTCCGACGGCGGCCGCTGGTTCGACACGACAGCCGCGGTCAAGCACGGCCTCGGCCTGGTCGCCGAGGGCGCCGACCTCGTGGACGTGGGCGGCGAGTCCACCCGTCCCGGGGCCACCCGTGTCGACGAGGCGGAAGAGCTCAAGCGGGTCATCCCGGTCGTCCGCGGCCTCGCCTCCGAGGGCGTCACCGTCTCCGTGGACACCATGCGCGCCTCCGTCGCCGAGCAGTCCCTCGCGGCGGGCGCCGCCCTCGTCAACGACGTCAGCGGCGGCCTCGCGGACCCCGCGATGATCCCGGCCGTCGCGGCCGCGGGCGCCCCCTTCGTGGTCATGCACTGGCGCGGCTTCCTGGCGGGCGGGAACGTCCGGGGAACGTACGAGGACGTCGTCTCCGAGGTCCTCGACGAACTGCACGCGCGCGTGGAGGCCGTTCTGGCGGGCGGCATCGCCCCCGACCGCGTCGTCGTCGACCCCGGGCTCGGCTTCTCCAAGGACCCCGAGCACGACCTGGCCCTCCTGGCCCGCCTCGACCGCCTCCGCGCCCTCGGCCACCCCCTGCTGGTCGCCGCCTCCCGCAAGCGTTTCCTCGGCCGCGTCCTGGCCGGCCCCGAGGGTGCCCCGCCTCCCGCGCGCGAGCGCGACGCCGCCACCGCCGCCGTCTCGGCGATAGCCGCCCAGCAGGGCGCCTGGGCGGTCCGCGTGCACGAGGTACGGGCCACCGCCGACGCCGTACGGGTCGCCCGCGCCGTCGAGGGTGCCAGGACCGGCGGCCCATCGGGTGCCGTCGGCGGTCCGGCCGCAGAGGGAGCCCGGTGAGCACACCGCGTACCGACGTCGAGCAGGTCGAACTCGCCAACACGGCGTTCTACGAGACGATGGAGCGGGGTGACTTCGAGGAGCTGTCCTCGCTGTGGCTGGACCCGCTGGACACGTCCGACGACGACTTCGAGGGCGAGGGCGCGGTCGTCTCCTGCGTCCACCCCGGCTGGCCCGTCCTCAACGGGCGCGGCGAGGTGCTCCGCTCGTACGCGCTGATCATGGCGAACACGGAGTACATCCAGTTCTTCCTCACCGACGTGCGCGTCTCCGTGTCCGGTGACACGGCCCTGGTCACCTGCACCGAGAACATCCTCAGTGGCGGCCCCGCCCCCGACGACAGCGACGAGCTCGGCCCGCTCGTCGGCCAGCTGGTCGTCGCCACGAACGTGTTCCGGCGCACCGCCGACGGCTGGAAGCTCTGGTCCCACCACGCCTCCCCCGTGCTGGCCGAGTCCGGCGAGGAAGAGGACGAGGACACCGCCGGTTGAGTGGGTGTACGGCCCGCAGGGACCAACAGGCGATTGGAATCGCCTGCCCGGGGTAGGTGCGGCTACCAACCCGTGAGCCGCCGTGTTCCCCAGGGGAAACGCCCGGTGAAGCCTCGTGGCCTTCACCAGGGCGCCCGTCCCCGCGGGCGAGCGTTGTCAGTGCCCGCAGGTAGATTCGTTCGAGGCCGGTGCGCGGACCGCGTTCGGCGCAGGACGGCCGTTACCGACGATTGCAGGAGTGATTCGCGTGGATCGTGTCGCGCTGCGCGGCCTCAAGGCCCGCGGGCACCACGGCGTCTTCCAGAAGGAGCGCGAGGAGGGCCAGACCTTCATCGTGGACCTGACGCTGGGCCTGGACACCCGGCCGGCCGCGGCCGACGACGACCTGTCGAAGACCGTGCACTACGGCATCGTGGCGGAAGAGGTCGTCGCCGTCGTCGAGGGCGAGCCGGTCGATCTCATCGAGACCCTCGCCGAGCGCATCGCCCGGACGTGTCTCAAGCACGACGGGGTCCAGGAGGTCGAGGTCTGCGTCCACAAACCGGACGCGCCCATCACGGTCCCCTTCGACGACGTGACCGTCACGATCATCCGGAGCCGAGTATGACCACGTCCTTCACCGAGGGTCAGAGCGACCCGACCGTACAGCCGGTGCCCGCCTCCGTGGTCGAGCGGGTGGACGCCGCCGACACGACCCTGCAGAACCCCCGGCGCGCGGTGATCTCCCTCGGTTCGAACCTGGGCAACCGCCTGGAGACCCTCCAGGGCGCCATCGACGCCTTGGAGGACACCCCCGGCGTCCGGGTCAAGGCGGTCTCCCCCGTCTACGAGACGGAGCCGTGGGGCGTCGAACCGGGCAGCCAGCCCTCGTACTTCAACGCGGTCGTGGTGCTCAGGACCACCCTCCCGCCGTCCTCGCTCCTGGAGCGGGCCCACGCGGTCGAGGAGGCCTTCCACCGGGTACGGGACGAGCGCTGGGGCCCGCGCACGATCGACGTGGACATCGTGGCGTACGCCGACGTCGTCTCCGACGACCCGGTGCTGACCCTCCCTCACCCGCGCGCCCACGAGCGGGCCTTCGTCCTCGCCCCCTGGCACGACGTGGATCCCGAGGCACAGCTGCCCGGCCACGGCGCCGTCGCCCAGCTCCTCGCGGCGGTCACGAGCGACGGTGTCGCGGCCCGCACCGACCTGGAACTCCGGCTGCCCGAGTAGTCGTTAAGGTCAAGACGACCACAGGCCGGCCCCGACACGGGAGCCGGCCACCGGCGGGCTACCGAAGGGGCAACGTGAAAGAGCTGCGTATCAGGACACTGGCCGCCGTGTTCGTGGTGGCCGGAGTGCTGTCCTGGGCGGGCGCCCGCCTGTGGAACGCGGTGGGCACGCTGCCCCGGGTCCCGCTGGCCGCCCCCATCGTCCTCGCCCTGATCGCGATCGTCCTCCTCGCTACGGCCCTGTCGCTGCGCGCCCGCCTCAAGGCGCAGCGCGAGCGCCGTCCCGGCGCCAAGGGCGTCGATCCGCTGATGGCCGCCCGCGCGGTCGTCTTCGGTCAGGCGAGCGCCCTGGTGGCCGCCCTGGTGGCGGGCATGTACGGCGGCACCGGCGTCTTCCTCCTGGAATCACTGGAGGTTCCCACCCGCCGCGACCAGGCCATCTACGCCGGCCTCTCCGTCATCGCCGGAATCGGCGTGATAGCGGCCGCCTTCTTCCTGGAGCGCGTCTGCAAGCTCCCGGAGGACGACGACGAACACCGCAGCGGGGCCGCGCCGGTGGCTTAGCCCCGAGAGGGGCCCGCGCGTCGCGTCCGTTCCGCGTGCGTTCCGTGTGCGCTTCTAGCGGGCCATGATGAGGCTCATCGCCTCGTTGCGCGTCGCGGCGTCCCGCAACTGTCCGCGCACCGCCGACGTGATGGTCTTCGCGCCCGGCTTGCGGATGCCGCGCATGGACATGCACATGTGCTCGCACTCGACGACGACGATCACACCGCGCGGCTCCAGGATCTCCATCAGGGAGTCGGCGATCTGCGTCGTCAGCCGCTCCTGCACCTGGGGACGCCGCGCGTAGACGTCGACGAGGCGGGCCAGCTTGGACAGGCCGGTGATCTTGCCGCTGGTGGCCGGGATGTAGCCGACGTGTGCGACACCCCGGAACGGGACCAGGTGATGTTCACAGGTACTGAACACCTCGATGTCCTTCACCAGGACCATCTCGTCGTGGCCCAGGTCGAACGTCGTCGTCAGCACGTCCTCCGGCTGCTGCCACAGGCCCGCGAATATCTCCTTGTACGCCCGCGCCACCCGTCCCGGCGTCTCCCTCAGGCCCTCGCGGTCCGGGTCCTCGCCGACCGCGATCAGGAGCTCTCGTACGGCGTTCTCGGCACGCTTCTCGTCGAACTCGCCGATCACGCCCTCGCCGTCCAGCGTCACGGGGTCGGTCATCTGGTCCTCGTTCCTGTGATCCTGCGCGTGTCTCGACGCGTCCAAAAAGGTGCGGGCACACGAAAACGCCGCGCCCCCCAGGCTAGAACCTGGGGGGCGCGGCATCCATTCCGGGCCTGGTGAGGCCGCCCGGAGCCGAGCGATGTCAGCTCTCGGTGCGGTCCTCCGGGGCCGTGTCCGTCGCCGGGACGGATTCCGTCGCGGTGGCGATGGCCGCCGCCGAGCCGTTCGCCCCGTTCGTCAGTGACAGCTCCTTGGGGGAGAGCACCGGCGGGCGGGTGGAGGGCGTGCGACGGGAGGAGCCGGTCCACGCGGGGCGGGCCGGGCGCTTGACGATGGGAGCGAAGACCTCGGCGATCTGCTCCTTGCTCAGCGTCTCCTTCTCCAGCAGCTGGAGTACCAGCGCGTCGAGGACGTCGCGGTTCTCGACCAGGATTTCCCAGGCCTCGTTGTGCGCGTTCTCGATGAGCTTCTTGACCTCTTCGTCGACGAGCGCGGCGACCTCTTCCGAGTAGTCGCGCGGGTGCGACATCTCCCGGCCCAGGAAGGGCTCGGTGTTGTCGCCGCCGAACTTGATCGCGCCGAGACGCTCCGTCATGCCGTACTGCGTGACCATCGCGCGGGCCGTCGTGGTGGCCTTCTCGATGTCGTTCGCGGCACCCGTGGTCGGGTCGTGGAAGACGAGCTCCTCGGCCGCGCGGCCGCCCAGCATGTACGCGAGCTGGTCCAGCATCTCGTTGCGCGTGGTGGAGTACTTGTCCTCGTCCGGCAGGACCATCGTGTAGCCGAGGGCACGGCCACGCGACAGGATCGTGATCTTGTGGACCGGGTCGGAGTTCGGAGAAGCCGCCGCGACCAGGGCGTGTCCGCCCTCGTGGTACGCGGTGATCTTCTTCTCCTTGTCCGACATGATCCGGGTCCGCTTCTGCGGGCCCGCGACCACGCGGTCGATCGCCTCGTCCAGCATGGAGTTGTCGATCAGCTTCTGGTTGCTGCGCGCGGTGAGCAGCGCCGCCTCGTTCAGCACGTTCGCCAGGTCGGCGCCCGTGAAGCCGGGGGTCCGACGCGACACCGCGGACAGGTCGACGTCCGGAGCGACCGGCTTGCCCTTCTGGTGAACCTTGAGGATCTCCAGACGGCCCTGCATGTCCGGACGGTCGACCGCGATCTGGCGGTCGAAGCGGCCGGGGCGCAGGAGGGCCGGGTCGAGGATGTCGGGCCGGTTCGTGGCGGCGATCAGGATGACGCCGCCCTTCACGTCGAAGCCGTCCATCTCGACGAGCAGCTGGTTGAGGGTCTGCTCGCGCTCGTCGTGACCACCGCCGAGGCCGGCGCCGCGATGGCGGCCGACCGCGTCGATCTCGTCGACGAAGACGATCGCCGGAGCGTTCGCCTTGGCCTGCTCGAACAGGTCACGGACTCGGGAGGCACCGACGCCGACGAACATCTCGACGAAGTCGGAACCCGAGATCGAGTAGAAGGGAACGCCGGCTTCGCCCGCGACGGCGCGCGCGAGAAGCGTCTTGCCCGTACCAGGAGGCCCGTACAGCAGGACACCCTTGGGGATCTTCGCGCCGACGGCCTGGAACTTCGCCGGCTCCTGGAGGAACTCCTTGATCTCCTGGAGCTCCTCGACGGCCTCGTCCGAGCCCGCGACGTCCGAGAACGTCGTCTTCGGGGTGTCCTTGGTGATGAGCTTCGCCTTGGACTTCCCGAAGTTCATGACCCGGGAGCCGCCGCCCTGCATCTGATTCATCAGGAACAGGAAGACGACGACGATGAGGACGAAGGGAAGCAGGGAAAGCAGGATGCCCACGAAGGGGTTCTGCTTGGACGGCGAAACGGTGTAGCCGTCCGGGATCTGCTTGTTCTGGTACTTGTCCTGCAGTGTGTTGGCCAGGGCCACGCCCTGGTCGCCGATGTAACTCGCCTGGATCTTCGAGCTGCCGTCAACCTTCTCGCCGTCCTTCAGCGAGACCTTGATGACCTGCTCGTCGCCAGTGGTGATCTTGGCTGACTCGACCTGGTTGTCGTTGATCGCCTTGACGACCTGGCCGGTGTCCACCGTCTTGTAGCCGCCGGACGAACCGACGACCTGCATCAACACGACCACGGCAAGGACGGCCAGCACGATCCACATGACCGGCCCACGGAAGTATCGCTTCACGTCCATCCATACGGAGCGGTGTCGCCCCGTCCCTCCTGCCATAGTGAGTTTGATAAAGACTGTTCTTCGGACGGTACCCCAGCATTGTCACCCGAAGCCGCAGGGGACTGCTGGCAATCCCGTCCACGCATGCTCCAACGGCGCGAAACCCGCTGGGGTTCCCGAACGTCTTAGAAGGACTGAGCCGCCCTCAGGAAGAGGGCGCTCAGCCGCCGTAGACGTGAGGCGCGAGCGTACCGACGAACGGGAGGTTGCGGTACTTCTCGGCGTAGTCCAGGCCGTACCCGATGACGAACTCGTTCGGGATGTCGAAGCCGACCCACTCCACGTCGATCGCGACCTTGGCCGCGTCCGGCTTGCGCAGCAGCGTGCACACCTTGAGCGAGGCGGGCTCGCGGGAGCCGAGGTTGGAGATCAGCCAGGACAGGGTCAGCCCGGAGTCGATGATGTCCTCGACGATCAGGACGTGCTTGCCCTTGATGTCGGTGTCCAGGTCCTTGAGGATCCGCACCACACCGGAGGACTGGGTGCCCGCGCCGTACGACGACACGGCCATCCAGTCCATGGTGACGGGGGTGGACAGCGCACGCGCGAGGTCCGCCATGACCATGACGGCGCCCTTGAGCACGCCGACGATCAGCAGGTCCTTGCCCGCGTACTCCGCGTCGATCTTCGCGGCCAGCTCAACCAGCTTCGCGTCGATCTCTTCCTTGGTGATGAGCACCGACTTGAGGTCGGTGCCCATGTCTTTCGCGTCCACCCGCATCACTTTCGGTCGTCCGTCCCACTTTTTTGGGCTCGTTCACCTACAGGGCGCCCGTGTCACTGGCGGCGGTCCCCTTCGGCTCACCCGCGCGGCCGCTCGGACCGCCCGCGACCCGAGTGAAGGGGTCCCGGGGAGCCGCGTGAGCGGCCCCGGCGCAGGGTCCGGTTTCAGCCTTGCCGAATCACCAGTCTGCCACCCTGGCGCTGAGCGACGACTTTGCCCGGGAGATTGATGGCCCCCTGACCGCGCCATCCGGTGATCAGCCGGTCGATTTCCTCGATGTGGCGGGCGAACAGCGAACCGGCCGGAGCGCCCGCCTCGATGGCCGCCCGGCGCAGGATCCGGCGGCGTACGGCGGGCGGCAGGGCGTAGAGCTTGGCGCACTCCAGGAGGCCGGCCGCGTCGCGTACGGACGCCTCCGCCTGGCTGGCCCACGCGTCGAGGGCGTCGGCATCGTCCCGGGAGAGCTGGGCCGTACGGGCGAGTGCCTCGACGACTCCTTTGCCGAGCGCCTTCTCCAGGGCGGGCAGGCCCTCGTGGCGGAGCCGGGAGCGGGTGTAGGCCGGATCGGCGTTGTGCGGGTCGTCCCAGACGGGCAGCGACTGGACCATGCACGCCTTGCGGGCGGTCTGCCGGTCCAGGTGCAGGAAGGGACGGCGGTAACGGCCGTCGGCCCCCGAGACCGCGGCCATTCCGGACAGCGAGCGGATGCCGGAGCCGCGGGCGAGACCGAGCAGGACCGTCTCCGCCTGGTCGTCGCGGGTGTGGCCGAGGAGGACCGCGGAGGCGCCGTGGCGCTCGGCGGCGGAGTCCAGCGCGGCGTACCGGGCGTCGCGGGCGGCGGCCTCGGGGCCTCCGTCGCGGCCGACGGTCACGGCGATGGACTCGGCCGGGGCGAGCCCCAGCTCGGTGAGGCGCACCACGACTTCGTCGGCGCGTAGTTCGGAGCCGGGCTGCAGACCGTGGTCGACGGTGATGCCACCGGCGCGGATGCCGAGTTTGGGGGCTTCGAAGGCCAGGGCGGAGGCGAGCGCCATGGAGTCGGCGCCGCCGGAGCAGGCGACGAGCACGAGCGGCGCCGGGGATCCGTCCGTGCCCGGCCGGGGCCGGGAGCTCGCGGGGAGCGGGTCGTGCGGGGCGCGTGCGGGCGCGGCCGTGCCGCGCCGCGTTCCGGGGGCGGGGACGCGCTCCGCATCGGGCGCGCAAGGGCGCGCGACACCGCGTGCGGGCGTACGCCGGGGGTCGGGGGTGGGCGGTTGCTCGGTGAGGATGTCGTGGAGTACGCGGCGGACCGCCAGGCGTATCGCCGCGACCGCAGGATGGGGACCCATGTCCGGTTCCCTTCATGAAGTTTTCGGGGGGTTAGCCCGGGATCGGTCACTCAGAGTGTGTCGATGGTGACAGAACCGGGGCGTTCCCCGAGCATTGCACGCCTACCCATGCTCCACGGTCCCTCGGACGGGTGATAGCAGGGGCGTTTGCCTGCCATCGGCCGGATTCGTTTCACGACCGTCCCGTAAGGTTCACGACTCCGTCTTGCGGTGCACCCGCGCGACCCAGTCCGCCGGTTTGGCGATCTCCGCCTTGGTCGGGAGAGTGTTCGGAGAGGTCCACACACGGTTGAAGCCGTCCATGCCGACCTCTCCGACGACCGCCCGTACGAACCGCTCGCCGTCCTTGTACTGCCGGAGTTTGGCGTCCAGGCCGAGCAGCTTGCGCAGGGCCAGGTCGAGGCGGGAGGCGCCCTTGGCGCGGCGCTGCTGGAACTTCTCGCGGATCTCGGCGACGGAGGGGACGACCGCGGGCCCGACGCCGTCCATCACGAAGTCGGCGTGTCCCTCCAGGAGGGACATCACGGCGGTGAGCCTGCCGAGGATCTCCCGCTGGGCGGGCGTCTGCACGATTTCCACGAGGGAACGTCCGCCGTCGTCCTCCTCGGTGTCCGGGCGGGATCCGGAGAGCGACTGGGCGGCCTCCCTGATGCGTTCCAGGACGGTCATGGGGTCGACTTCGGTCTCCGCCAAGAACGACTGGATTTCGCCCTCCAGGTGGTCGCGCAGCCAGGGCACGGCCGTGAACTGGGTGCGGTGCGTCTCCTCGTGGAGGCACACCCACAGGCGGAAGTCGTGGGGCTGGACGTCGAGTTCGCGCTCCACGTGCACGATGTTCGGGGCCACCAGCAGGAGCCTGCCGCCGCCGTTGCCCGAGCCGGTCGGTGCCCCGGCGGGCAGGTCCCGGGTCGCGGGCGCGAACGTCTCGTACTGCCCGAGGACCCTCGACGACAGGAACGACAGCAGCATGCCCAGCTCGACGCCGGTGACCTTGCCGCCGACGGCGCCGAGGACGGCTCCGCCCGGGGTGTTCCCGCGCCGTTCCTGCATCTTGTCCAGAAGGGGCTTGAGGATCTCCCGGAACCCGGCGACGTTCGCCCGGACCCAGCCGGGGCGGTCGACGACGAGGACGGGGGTGTCGTGGACGACGTCGTCACCCATACGGGTAAAGCCCCGGACATGCTCCTCCGAGGCCTTCGCGTGTCGGCGCAGCTCCGCGACGATGGCCCTGGCCTCGTCGCGGCTCACCTCGGGGCCCGGCCGTACAAGCCGGGTCGCGGTCGCCACCGCGAGATTCCAGTCGACCATCCCAGTAGATGCAGCACCACCGATGCTCGTCATGCGTCAACCGTACGTGAGCGGGTCCGGCTGCGGTTAGAGGTACGGCGCCGGATGCGCCCCGGCCGAGGGGCTGGTGGCGCTTCTCTGGTGCCCATGGGGCGGGAGAGGACGGAGGTGTCCCTTCGGGGGCGCCGGGGGTGTCTAGCGGCAGCCGCACGCCACCAGTGCCGTCGCCGTGTGGTCCAACGCGGCCCGCGCCTCCAGGGGGTTCGGGGGGTGGGCGGCGTCGGAGGTGAGGAAGGCGAAGGCCAGCAGGCGGCCGTCCTTGTCGACGACGGTGCCGGCGAGGGTGTTGACGCCGGTCAGGGTCCCGGTCTTGGCGCGGACGACACCGGTGGCGGTGGGGGCGTCGGTGTAACGGGCGCTGAGGGTTCCGGTGAAGCCGGCGACGGGCAGGCCGGTGAGGACCGAACGGAGTTCGGGGTGGGCCGGATCGCCGGCCTTGGCCAGCAGGGCGGTGAGCAGGTCGGCGGAGACCTTGTCGGCCCGGTTCAGGCCGCTGCCGTCCGCGAACTGCGCCCCGGACAGCGGGAGTCCGAGCTTCTTCAGCTGGGCGCGGATCGCCTTCGCGTCGCCGTCGAAGCTGGGTTCCTCACCGGTGGCGAGGGCGACCTGGCGGGCCAGGGCCTCCGCGATGTCGTTGTCACTGTTGGTCAGCATCCGCTCGACCAGGGCGGACAGCGGCGGCGAGGAGACGGAGGCGAGGGCCTGCGAGCGGCTCGTCGCCTTCGAGGGGCCGGGCGACGTCGTGGTGATGCCGTGGTCGTGGAGCAGGTCCGCGAACTTGCGCGCGGCGTCCGCCGCCGGGTCCAGGGCGCGCCCGGCCGGCCCGCTGGTCGTGTCGTCCAGGCGGCCCTCGTCGGCCATCAGGGCGGTGACCTTCGCGATGTTCTCGTTGACTCCGATGGGGTGCAGGCCGGGGCCGGAGTACAGCGAGGTGTCGTAGGAGAGCGTCACGTGGTCCATGTGACGGGCCTTCAGGGCGGTGGCCGTCTCCTCGGCGAGGGTGCTCAGGTCCGCCCAGCCGTCCGCGGGCTTGCGGGCGGTCAGCGTCGGGTCGCCGCCACCGACGAGCACGACCTCCTTGGTGTCGGGCTCCAGGACCGTACGCGTCTGGATGCGGTGGTCGGGCCCCGGCGCCGTGAGGGCGGCGACCGCGGTGGCGATCTTCGTCGTGGAGGCCGGTGTCTGGACCTGGTCGGCACCCTTGCCGTAGAGCCGCTTGCCGGTGGCCACGTCGACCACGACGGCGGTGCGCACCGCGCCGAGGACGGGGTTGGCCAGCAGCGGGTCGAGGACGCCCGCGAGGGCCTTCCCGGCGGGCGCGGGCACGGTGCTCGCGGAGCCGCCGAGTCCGGTCAGCACGGAGGCGGCGCTGGGGGCGGCCCGGGGGAACGTTCGGGGCGTACCGGATGTACGTGCGTGATCTGTGCCACCCTCGGGCGCCCGCGATGCGGCCCAGTCCCGCTCGGCCGTACGCTGGCCGGTGGAGTCCCAGGGGCCGGCCACGGCCACCGCCCCGGCCGCCAGGGCCAGGCCCACGGTGGCGGCGACGGCTGTGAGCTGCGATGTCGTCAACCGCACGGCACGCGGTCGCACGGCTTGGGTGACCCGCGCCACACGCGGTTTCACCGTCCGCGCGACCCGCACCACATACGGTCTCGCAGCCCGCCAAACCCTCAGCTCTGGCACGACCACCAGCCCCTTTCGCGATCACCCACCTGCGTGAGGGACACTTAATCACCAGAACTATGTGCTGATCATGGAGGAGCCACCGGTGGAGTTCGACGTCACGATCGAGATTCCGAAGGGTTCACGGAACAAGTACGAGGTGGACCACGAGACCGGTCGGATCCGTCTGGACCGTCGACTCTTCACCTCGACCAGCTACCCGGCCGACTACGGCTTCGTCGAGAACACTCTCGGCGAGGACGGGGACCCGCTGGACGCCCTGGTCATCCTGGACGAGCCGACCTTCCCGGGTTGCCTCATCCAGTGCCGCACGATCGGCATGTTCCGTATGACGGACGAGGCCGGCGGCGACGACAAGCTGCTGTGCGTCCCGGCGCACGACCCGCGCGTGGAGCACCTGCGCGACATCCACCACGTGTCGGAGTTCGACCGCCTGGAGATCCAGCACTTCTTCGAGGTCTACAAGGACCTGGAGCCCGGCAAGTCCGTCGAGGGCGCCGACTGGGTCGGCCGCACCGAGGCCGAGGCCGAGATCGAGCGTTCCTACAAGCGCTTCAAGGACCAGGGCGGTCACTGACCTCCCCCGCTTCCGAACGGGCCGCGTGATCCCCATGGGGGTCGCGCGGCCCGTTCGTGTGTCCGTACGCATACTGAGGCATACGGAAGGCAAGAAGGAGAACCACACAGAAGCGAAAGGCGAGGCTGGAGTTGGTGGCGGACCCGGAAGCGGAAGACCGCAAGCCGCAGTCGGACGAGGCGAGGAGTGCTTTCAGCCCGCCCGCCGGTGTGGCGGCGCCGGGGCCGGCGGCGGCCGACGAGGAGTCGTCGACGACATCGGAGTTCGCGCTGCCCGAGGGTCTCGACGCACCGCATCCGCCCGGACCCGAGCAGGAGGGCTCGGCGTTCAGCACGCCGCGCACCTACAGCGCCAAGGACGCCCCGCCCGCCTTCACACCGGCGACCGGCATCCCCCTGGTCAGCCTGACCAAGGACGCGCCGTGGCAGGACCGGATGCGCACGATGCTGCGCATGCCGGTCACCGAGCGGCCCGCGCCCGAACCCGTGCACAAGGAGGACGAGTCCGGGCCCGCCGTCCCCCGTGTCCTCGACCTGACGCTGCGCATCGGCGAACTCCTGCTCGCGGGCGGTGAGGGCGCCGAGGACGTGGAGACGGCCATGTTCGCCGTCTGCCGCTCCTACGGGCTGGACCGCTGCGAGCCGAACGTCACCTTCACGCTGCTGTCGATCTCGCACCAGCCGTCCCTGGTGGACGACCCGGTGACGGCGTCACGGACAGTCCGCCGCCGGGGCACCGACTACACGCGCCTGGCGGCCGTCTACCGGCTCGTGGACGATCTGAGCGACCCGGAGACCGCGATCTCCCTGGAGGAGGCCTACGGGCGGCTCGCGGAGATGCGGCGCAACCGGCACCCGTATCCCGGCTGGGTGCTGACCGCCTCCGGAGGACTGCTCGCCGGCGCGGCCTCCGTGCTCGTCGGCGGTGACGCGATCGTGTTCGTCGCCGCGGCGCTCGGCGCGATGCTGGGCGACCGGCTCGCCTGGCTGTGCGCGGGACGCGGACTGCCGGAGTTCTACCAGTTCACGGTGGCCGCGATGCCGCCGGCCGCGATAGGGGTCGCGCTCACGCTGGCGCACGTCGATGTGAACGCCTCCGCGGTGATCACCGGAGGGCTCTTCGCGCTGCTTCCGGGGCGGGCGCTCGTCGCGGGGGTGCAGGACGGGCTGACCGGCTTCTACATCACCGCGTCCGCGCGGCTGCTCGAAGTCATGTACTTCTTCGTGGGGATCGTCTCCGGCGTCCTTCTGGTGCTCTATTTCGGCGTCAAGCTGGGCACGCAGCTCAACCCGGACGCGGGGCTGAACATCTCCGAGCGGCCGCTGATCCAGATCGCCGCGTCCATGCTGCTGTCGCTGACCTTCGCGGTCCTGCTCCAGCAGGAACGTTCCACCGTCCTCGCGGTGACCCTCAACGGAGGCGTGGCCTGGTCGGTGTACGGGGCGATGCACTACGCGGGCGGCCTCTCGCCCGTGGCCTCCACCGCCGTCGCCGCGGGCCTGGTGGGTCTCTTCGGGCAGTTGCTCTCGCGCTACCGGTTCGCTTCCGCGCTGCCGTACACGACGGCCGCGATCGGGCCGCTGCTGCCCGGTTCGGCGACCTACTTCGGGCTGCTGTCCATCGCGCAGAACGAGGTCGACAAGGGCTTCGTGTCGCTCACCAAGGCGGCGGCCCTCGCGATGGCCATCGCGATCGGCGTGAACCTGGGTTCGGAGATCTCGCGGCTGTTCCTGCGTCTGCCGGGCGGCTCCGCCGGTGGACGGCGGGCCGCCAAGCGGACGCGCGGGTTCTGAGGAACGGTTCGCAGGAGGACCGGTCCCAGGAGGACCGGGCGCGGGGAGAACCGGGCCGCCGGGGGCGGGCGCCTCAGTTCTGCGTGGGGCCCTGGCCGTAGGGGTACTGCTGCGGGTGGCCCTGAGGGTGCTGCTGCGGCTGGTGGGCCTGGCCCTGGTCGTAGCCCTGCTGGTAGCCCTGGTCGTACTGCTGCTGGTCGTATCCGTAGCCCTGGTCCGAGCCGTACGGCTGCTGGGGCTGCTGATACGGCTGCTGGGGCGGGTAGCCGTTGCCCTGATGGCCGTAGCCCTGGCCCTGGTTCCCGTACGACTGGTCGTGCCCCTGGTTCCCGTACGACTGGTCGTGCCCCTGATTGCCGTAGGACTGGCCGTGTCCCTGGTTCCCGTACGACTGGCCATGACCCTGGTTGCCGTACGCCGAGTCCTGGCCCTCGTGGACCGGCGGCACGCGCAGCGGCCTGGTCGCGTCGTCCATGACGGGCGCGGCGGGGCGGGTGTGGGCGACCGCGGGCTGGGCCGGGGCGGGCTCCTGGGGCGGGTTCTTCTTGGCCTGGGAACGGGCGCGCAGGAACTCGATCATGATCGGGACCACCGAGACGAGCACGATCAGGATCAGGATCAGCTCGATGTTCTTGTTGACGAACTCGATCTTGCCGAGCCAGGAGCCGAGCAGCGTGACGCCCGCGCCCCACATGACGCCGCCGATGACGTTGAAGGTGAGGAAGGGGCGGTACTTCATGCCACTGACGCCGGCGATGATCGGCGTGAACGTGCGCACGACGGGCACGAAGCGGGCCAGTACCAGGGACTTGGGCCCGTACTTCTCGAAGAACTCGTTGGCCTTGACCACGTTCTCCTGCTTGAACAGGCGGGAGTTCGGGCGGGTGAAGAGCGAGGGCCCGACCTTCTTGCCGAAGAGGTAGCCCGCCTGGTCTCCGAGGACCGCGGCGAGACAGATCAGCGGGATCGCGGCCCACAACGGGAAGTCCATCGCGTCCGTGGCGATCAGCAGACCGCAGGTGAACAGCAGCGAGTCGCCCGGCAGGAAGAAGCCGATGAGCAGGCCGGACTCGGCGAAGACGACGAGCAGCAGGCCCCAGATGCCGAAGTTGTCCAGGAGCGTGTTCGGATCCAGCCAGCTGGGACCGAGGGCAAGCGTCATCACGGTTCCGGGCTCCTGAGGGGTGAAGGGAGGTACGGCAGTCCTGTGCGGCCGACCAAAGCTATCAACGCAATGTGTCCACGCCAGGTTCCACCCGTGACTCCAGGATGCACTGTGCGACGACTGGGACAAAGCTGTGGACCATGGGCATCGACGAATACGGCGGCGGCCAGGGTCCCCACGCGGACGTCCTGGTCGTGACGACGAACGACGTTCCCGGCCATCGCGTCGAGCAGGTCATCGGTGAGGTCTTCGGCCTCACCGTGCGCTCGCGCCATCTGGGCAGCCAGATCGGCGCGGGCCTGAAGTCGATGATCGGCGGTGAGCTCAAGGGGCTCACCAAGACGCTCGTGGCGACCCGCAACCAGGCCATGGAGCGGCTCGTCGAGCAGGCACGCGCGCGTGGCGCCAACGGCGTGCTCATGTTCCGCTTCGACGTGTCGGAGGCGGCGGACGTGGGCACCGAGGTGTGCGCCTACGGCACGGCCGTGGTCCTGACGAAGGAGTAGCGCGCAGAAGTAAGGGGCGTCCGCCCATGTGGACGCCCCTTACCGTCGCCGGAACGGATACCTCCGGATGTCAGGCTTCCCGGCCGTGCCGGGCGGCGTTCGCGGTGATCGCGTCCCTCAGGTGCTCGGCCAGTCCCGGCCGCATGGAGTCGTAGAACTCCTTGAACCGCTCGTCGGCGACGTACATGTCGCCGAGTCCCTGATGGATCTCGTACGTGCACGCGTAGAACCATTTGGCGATGTGCTGCCGGTGCTCCTCGGCCATGTCCATGGCCCGCTCGCCGTCCGGCCGCTCCCCGGCCTCCATCAGGGCGTCGTAACGCTCGCCCCAGGAGGCCACCTCGGCCTGCATGCGCTTCCAGTCGTCCTTGGTGTAGCGGGCGGCGCGGCGCTGTGACTCGGCGTACGTGTCCGTGCCGCCCCAGCGGCGCTCGGCCTCCTCCGCGTGCGCCTCCGGGTCCTTGCCCCCGAAGACCTCGAACTTCTCCTCGGGCGTGAGGTTGATGCCCATCGTGCGTGCCTCCATGGCGTGCTCCACGGCCGCGGCCATCTTCTGCAGCTTCTCGATCCGGGCGGTCAGCAGGTCGTGCTGGCGGCGCAGATGCGCGCGCGGGTCCGCTTCCGGGTCGTCGAGCAGGGCGGCGACCTCGTCGAGCGGGAAGCCGAGCTCTCGGTAGAACAGGATCTGCTGCAACCGGTCGAGGTCGGCGTCGTCGTAGCGCCGATGACCCGCATGGCTGCGTCCGCCGGGCGCGAGCAGACCGATCTCGTCGTAGTGGTGCAGCGTGCGCACCGTGACCCCGGCGAATCCGGCGACCTGGCCCACTGAGTAGCTCACTTCCGCTCCTTCCTTCGGTACGCCCTTCACGATGAGGCCTGACGTGACGTGAGGTGCAAGCCCGACCTCCCGGCGTCCGGCGACGACGTCGTCGCCTTTCGTGGGACGAGACCAGGACCGCCCTCCGGAGTGTTATGTCCGTTTCGCGCGCTTAGGGTGAGCCCGTGACCCACGAAGCGGCTCCCCCGGGACCGGCCCTCACCCGGGCGACGCCCGCACGGACTCTGCTGCCGCTGTTCCTGCCGTCCGTGGTCGTCGGCGCGGTCTCGGCCCTTCTCTACGTGGGTGTGAGCAAACTGGCCGACCAGCTCAAGGACGTGCTGTGGACGGACCTGCCGGACGCGCTCGGCATCGGCGGGTACTCCTCGCTCTGGATGATCGTCATGCTCACCACGACCGGCATCCTGGTCGGTCTGGTGGTGTGGAAGGCGCCGGGGCACGCGGGCCCCGACCCGGCCACCGTGGGACTCCAGGCGGAGCCGATGGCGCTCTTCATCCTGCCCGGACTGCTGGTGGCGACGGCGCTGATGCTGGCGGGCGGCCCGAGCCTCGGCCCCGAGAACCCGATCATCGCCACCAACGTCGCGCTGGCGTTCTGGGCGGGCCGCAGGTTCGCGCCCGCGGCGCCCGGCGTGCTGTGGGTGACCCTGGCGGAGGCGGGGACGATCGGCGCCCTGTTCGGCACTCCGGTCGCGGCGGCGCTGGTCATCTCCGAGGCGCTCGCCGGGCGGCAGGTGAAGGGACTGCTGTGGGACAACCTCTTCGCGCCGCTGACGGCGGCCTCGGTGGGCTCGATGACCACGGCCCTGCTGGGGCACGAGAGCTTCGACCTCGATCTGCCCCCGCTCGGCAGTCCCGGCTGGGCCGATGTGCTGTCCGCGCTGGTGATCGCGTCCGCGGCGGCGGTGGTCGGCATGGCCGGGGTCCATCTCTTCCCCTACGTCCACAAGGTGTTCTCGCTCCTGCGCCATCCCATGGTGGCCCTCCCCGTCGGCGGGCTCGTCCTCGGCCTGCTGGGCTGCCTGGGCGGTCCGCTCACGCTGTTCAAGGGCCTGGACCAGGTCGCCGAGCTGGCCCGGAACCCGGACGCCTATTCGGCGGGCCGGTACGCGCTGATGGCCGTGGTGAAAGTGGCCGCGCTGGTCGTCGCGGCGTCCTGCGGGTTCCGGGGCGGCCGGATCTTCCCGGCCGTCTTCGCCGGTGCCGCGTTCGGTCTGTGCGCCTACGCGCTCGTGCCCTCGGTCCCGGCGTCGCTGGGTCTGGCCGCGGGCGTGCTGGGCATGCTCCTCGCGATCACCCGGCAGGGCTGGGTGAGCCTGTTCACGGCCGCCGTCCTGGTGTCCTCACCGACGATCATCGCCCTGCTCTGCATCGCCTCGCTGCCGGCCTGGCTGCTGGTGACCGGACGGCCGCAGATGCAACTGCACGAGGACGGAAGCCCGATCCGGTGAACCGCCGGGGTGCCCTCATCCGATGAACCAGATGAAGCAATGGGACGCGCCGTCCCGCTGAACCGTTGGGAGAAGCCCATGCCGCTCCACCAGGGCAACCAGACGCACGATGACCACGCGCTGTCCGTCAACCCGTTCTACGGCGAGACCAATCCGGTCAGCGGCATGATCGAGGCACCCCCGAAGCACCGCCTCCCGGACGGTCCGCTGCCACCCACGACCGCGCTCCAGCTCGTCCACGACGAGCTCATGCTGGACGGGAACTCCCGGCTGAACCTGGCCACCTTCGTCACGACCTGGATGGAACCGCAGGCCGGGATCCTGATGGCGGAGTGCCGGGACAAGAACATGATCGACAAGGACGAGTACCCCCGCACGGCCGAACTGGAGCGGCGCTGTGTGTCGATGCTCGCCGACCTGTGGAACGCGCCGGATCCGTCGGCCGCGGTGGGCTGTTCCACGACCGGGTCGAGCGAGGCGTGCATGCTCGCCGGCATGGCGCTGAAGCGGCGCTGGGCGCTGCGCAACGCGGACCGCTACCCGGCCGCGCGGCCCAACCTCGTCATGGGCGTGAACGTCCAGGTGTGCTGGGAGAAGTTCTGCAACTTCTGGGAGGTCGAGGCCCGCCAGGTCCCCATGGAGGGCGACCGGTTCCACCTCGATCCCCAGGCCGCGGCCGAGCTGTGCGACGAGAACACCATCGGGGTCGTCGGCATCCTCGGCTCCACCTTCGACGGGTCGTACGAACCGATCGAGGAGCTGTGCGCGGCGCTGGACCAGCTCCAGGACCGCACGGGCCTCGACATCCCGGTCCACGTCGACGGCGCGTCAGGGGCGATGATCGCGCCGTTCCTCGACGAGGACCTGGTCTGGGACTTCCGGCTGCCCAGGGTGTCGTCGATCAACACCTCGGGGCACAAGTACGGCCTGGTCTACCCGGGTGTCGGCTGGGCGCTGTGGCGGACGGCGGCCGAGCTGCCGGAGGAACTGGTCTTCCGGGTGAACTACCTGGGCGGCGACATGCCGACCTTCGCGCTCAACTTCTCCCGCCCCGGAGCGCAGGTCGTCGCGCAGTACTACACGTTCCTGCGGCTGGGCCGGGAGGGCTACCGGGCCGTGCAGCAGACGACCCGGGACGTGGCGCGCTCGCTCGCCGAACGCATCGACTGTCTGGGCGACTTCCGGCTCATCACCCGGGGCGACGAGCTGCCGGTGTTCGCCTTCACGACGGCGCCCGAGGTGACCGCGTTCGACGTCTTCGACGTGTCCCGGAGAATGCGCGAGAACGGCTGGCTGCTGCCCGCGTACACCTTCCCCGAGAACCGCGAGGACCTGTCCGTGCTGCGCGTGGTGTGCCGCAACGGATTCTCGTCCGACCTCGCCGACCTCTTCATCGAGAACCTGACCCAGTTGCTGCCCGAACTGCGCAGACAGCCAGGCCCGTTGCCCCGCGACAAGGCGGCGGCGACGAGTTTCCACCACTAGCGAGGCCCTCGCACCGACCGCTCGCGCCCGAACGCTCACGGCTCTCCGGGAGGAGCCGCGAGCGGCGGGTGGCGGCCGGTGGCTGCGGTGGTTGCGGTGGTTGCGAACGGCGGCCGGCGGCCGGCGCGGAGCACGAGGAGACGGACCGCCGGCATGCCGTCGGGCGCGTACCGTCCGCGCCGCGCGCTGTCCGGGCCGTGGCCGTCCGGGCCGTGTGCCGTCCGGGCCGGGAGCGGGGCTCAGCCCCAGGTGGTGCCCCGCTCCATCGCCACCAGTTCGAAGGCCGTCTTGCCGTCAAGGGACTCGCGGATGATGTCGGCGTGCCCGGCGTGCCGGGCCGTCTCGCGGATCAGGTGGAGAGCCAGCCAGCGCATCGAGACGCGGCCCTCGGGCGGGAACCAGGGGTCGTTCGGGAGCGCGAAGGTGTCGTCGAGGCTCGGCACCGAGCGCAGGAACGCGTCCGTCTCGGCGGCGACCTTCTCCCAGTACGCGAGCTGCGAGGCGACCGTCTCGCCGTCGGCGAGGACGAAGCACTCGTGCCAGTTCGACTCGTCCCGCTTCACCGCGGGCGCCTCTCCCTTGGCGCGGGCCACCCAGCCCTGCTCGACCTCGGCGACGTGCTTGAGCAGCCCGGATAGGGAGAGTTCACTGGCGCTCGGCCGGCTCGCGGCCTGCTCCTCGGTCAGCCCGAGCAGCGACCGACGGATGCCGCCGCGCTGCTCCTCGATGAAGTCGAGCAGCGCCCCGCGCTCGTCGCCCTGCTCTTCCGCTCGCACATGCGTGACCATGACCGGCCGCCTTTCATCGGGTCCTCCTGACTGACACCGATGACGCTACGGACCCTTGCGGTCAGGTTCTGTCCGCAAGGGTCCGGGCACGCTGAACGATCACGCGAAGGCGTCTCAGAGGAGCCAGAAGGGTCAGAAGGGGAAGCGGCTCCGTCCGTGCTGCACCGAGATCCACTTCGTCGTGGTGAAGGAGTCGACCGTCGTCTCGCCGTTCAGGCGGCCGATGCCGGAGTGCTTCTCGCCGCCGAAGGGGACGAGGGGCTCGTCGTGGACGGTGCCGTCGTTGACGTGGAACATGCCGGTGTCGATCTGCTTGGCGAAGTTCACGCCGCGCTCGATGTCGGCCGTGTGGACGGCGCCCGAGAGGCCGTACGGGGTGTCGTTGGCGATCCGGACCGCCTCTTCCTCCCCGTCGAACGGGACGAGGAAGACGACCGGGCCGAAGATCTCCTGCCGGAGCAGGTCCGAGTCGGCGGGGATGCCGGTCAGGACCGAGGGCTCGACCATGTTGTCCGTGGTCGAACCGTGCAGCAGGGCCGTCGCGCCCTCCGCGATCGCCTGCTCGACGACGCTCGAAAGCGCGTCCGCCTGGGAGGAGTTGATGACCGGGCCGATGACCGTCTGCGGGTCGCTCGGGTCGCCGGTCTTCAGCGTCCTGACCTTGGCGACGAACTTCTCGGTGAACTCGGCCTCGATCGACCGGTCCACGAGGACACGGTTCGCGGCCATGCAGACCTGGCCCTGGTGGACGTAGCGGCTGAAGACCGCCGCGTCGACCGCGTAGTCGATGTCCGCGTCCTCCAGGACCACCAGCGCGCTGTTGCCGCCCAGTTCGAGCACCGAGCGCTTGAAGTTCGCGGCGCAGACCGTGGCGACGTGCCGGCCGACCTTGTCGGAGCCGGTGAAGGAGATGACCTTCGGGACCGGGTGCTCGATGAAGGCGTCGCCGATCTCGGCGATGTCGGTGATGACGACGTTGAGCAGACCGCCGGGCAGACCCGCTTCCTCGAAGATCTTCGCGACCAGGGAGCCACCGACGATCGGGGTGTTCTGGTGCGGCTTCAGGACCACGCCGTTGCCGAGCGCGAGGGCCGGCGCCACGGACTTGATCGACAGCAGGAAGGGGAAGTTGAAGGGGCTGATGACGCCCACGACGCCGACCGGGACGCGGTAGAGACGGTTCTCCTTGCCGTCGACCGGCGAGGGGATGATCTTTCCCTCGGGGCGCAGCGCCAGCTGGACCGACTCGCGCAGGAACTCCCGGACGAGGTGCAGCTCGAAGGCCGCCTTGAGGCGGGTGCCGCCGAGCTCGGCGATGATCACCTCGGTGATCTCCGCCTCGCGCTCGTCGATGACGGCGAGCGCCTTCTCGAAGACCGCGCGGCGCGCGTACGCGTTCGTCGCGCCCCACTGCTTCTGGGCGCGCTCGGCTGCGCGGTAGGCGTCATCGACCTCGTCGACCGTGGCTATCGTGATCGACGCCAGCTTCTCGCCGTCGTACGGGTTGAAGTCGATGATGTCCCATGAGCCCGTTCCCGGGCGCCACTCGCCGTCGATGTACTGCTGGGCCAGGTCGGTGAAGTAGGACGACATGTGCTCCCTCAATCCCTGTGCTGCCGAGGCAGTCCTTGGCCCGGGTCAGCAGACATCCGATCACGGTCTGATCACACGTCATCGTACTTGTGTTTCAAGGGAGTTGAAGGAGACCGGGGAAGTCAGGGGAAGTCTGTGAACACCCTCAGGAGAGCTGGAGCAGCCCTCGCAGCAGATCGCGGCTCTCGGCCGGCCCCGGACTGTCCTGCTGCAGCTGCTTGAGCGCGCTCTCGTACTGGGTGACGTCCTCGCGCTTGTCCAGGTAGAGCGCGCTGGTGAGCTGCTCCAGATAGACGACGTCCGACAGGTCGGACTCCGGGAAGCTCAGGATGGTGAAGGAGCCGCTCTCGCCGGAGTGCCCGCCGAAGCTGAACGGCATGACCTGAAGACGTACGTTGGGCCGCTCCGAGACCTCGATCAGATGCTGGAGCTGTCCGCGCATCACCTCACGGTCGCCGTACGGGCGGCGCAGCGCGGCCTCGTCGAGGACGATGTGGAACTCGGGGGCGTTCTCGGAGACGAGGTACTTCTGCCGCTCCAGGCGCAGGGCCACGCGCCGGTCGACGTCGGCGGCGGAGGCGCCCTTCATCCCGCGCCGGACGACCGCGTGGGCGTACGCCTCGGTCTGCAACAGGCCGTGCACGAACTGCACTTCGTACACCCGGATCAGATGGGCCGCGCCTTCGAGGCCGACGTAGGTGGGGAACCAGCTGGGCAGGACGTCGGAGTAACTGTGCCACCAGCCCGCGACGTTGGCCTCCTTGGCGAGCGAGACGAGGGAGGTGCGCTCGGCTTCGTCGTTGATGCCGTAGAGCGTCAGCAGGTCCTCGACGTCGCGCGTCTTGAAGCTCACCCTTCCCAACTCCATGCGGCTGATCTTCGATTCGGAGGCGCGGATCGAGTAGCCGGCCGCTTCACGGGTGATGCCACGCGCCTCACGCAGCCGCCGCAGATGTGACCCCAGCAGCATGCGCCGCACCACCGAGCCGCTCGACTCACCAGCGCTCACGTTCGTCAGCCTCCCCAACGGTCTTCCAGACGCCGAAGTCTGCCACTAAAACACTTCAAGCAGTACTCGTTCAGTTACGGAAACGGAAAGTAGCCAAAGGCGGAGCACAGGAAAAGATCAGTGGGGTGTCAACAACTGAGAATAAGGTGATGGAAGAAATGAGCAAGAAGTAGGAGAGGAAGGTCCAATTCGGGCGCGTGCACGTGCATCTGCCCTTGCATCTGCCGTACGCATTCGGAACCATGGTCCTCGCGCCACCGCTGCATCGCAACGACCGCGAACACCCGGGAGTGCCTCGCATGGGGACGAATGGATCGACCATGCTCGAACCCTTACGGCAGGGACTTCCGCCTCTCGATCCCGCGGCCGTGTCCAGCGCCGCCTCGTGCGCCTTGCCCGCCCGCTACGAAGCGGTGCGCGAGGCCCGGCAGTTCACCCGCGGAACGCTGGACCACTGGGAGATAGGCGACCGTTTCGACGACGTCTGCCTGGTGGTGTCCGAGCTCGTCACCAACGCCCTGCGGCACGCGCTGCCCTCGGACACGCCCCGCAAGGACGACCAAGGGCCGCCCGTACGGCTGCACTTGATGCGGTGGACCTCACGTCTGGTGTGCGCGGTGCGCGACCCCAGCCACGACAGTCCGGTCGCCGGCGACTCGGACGACTTCGCGGCGGAGTCGGGGCGCGGCCTCTTCCTCGTCGACTCGTTCTCGGACAGCTGGGGCTGGCACCCGCTCGCGGGAACGCTCAGCGGCAAGGTCGTGTGGGCGCTGTTCCGGCTGGGCTCGCAGCCGGGTACGGCCGCACTCCCCCCTGAATGACGAACCGGGGGGGGGTTTTGGGGGGGGGGTTTTCGCGTGTTTGGGGACGAGGGGTGGAAGGTGACACCCGGTTACGTCCCCCCCTCCCCCGCCCACCCCCCCCCCAACAACTCCCCCCCCCGTGACCCGCGAGCGTCTCTCCCCCCTCCCCCACCCCCCCACG
>NZ_JBVJCT010000036.1:0-82449 GCF_055588305.1 Streptomyces sp. NPDC042002
CCATCCGCGTATCTCACACACTCCGGGATACCTCCACCACACCGGAGCCATCAGGCATTCCAGGACACTTCACCCTGACGAGCCGAAGTCAGTAAGAGGATGAGTGTCATGGGAGCAAAGGTCTACTTCATAAAGGGCGACGGCTACGCGCGCTACGCGCTGGACCCTGACCCCGGGACCGTTGAGTACGTGAAGACGATCGCCGCGAACTGGGGAAGTCTGTCCGCTCGCGGATTCGCCCAGGGAATCGATGCCGCCGTGAACGACGGCGCGGGGTACGTCTATTTCTACAAGGCGGACACGTACGTTCGGTACAGCATCGCGGCAAATGACATCGCTGACCTGGTGGGTGAGCCGCCGTACCCGTGGTCGATCACGAACGGATGGTCAAGCTTCCTCACGGGTACCGGCTTTGAGAACCACGTTGACGGCGCTCTCGACGTGGGAGACAACACGTGTTGGTTCTTCCACGACGATCAGTGTCTGCGCGCGGACGCCCCGAGCGGGATCCTTGCCGGCCCGGGAAGCATCTCATCCCTGGCGCCGAGCCTCGCCGACGTGGGATTCGACTCCAATATCGACGACGCCGTACGTCTCCCCAATGGCAAGGCCTACCTGTTCAAAGGGGACCAGTATGTTCGTGCCGACCCGGTCGGTCTCACCGTCGACAACGGCTACCCTCTGACGATCGCGAGCCAGTGGCATGGCTTCACTCCGGGGTTCGGAGCGGCGGACTTCGACGCGGTGTGGATCAACCCGAATCACGCCTGAAAGCTGACTGACGGCAGGGTCGCGTCGAGCAGTGCGGCGCCGGTGGAGGGGTTGGCGGCCCGCAGAGCGAGGCCGCACCACCGTACTTGCACTGTTTTCTGATTGCGGTCACGGAAATGACACATTTCATGGAGCGGGGACGGTACGCGTTCGAACCGGGCCTACGCTGTGGCGGTGACCAGTGTCGATGTCGCCGCCGAAACCACGGCCGGGAACGGGCCCGAGCCGCGTACCCAGTCCCTGATGCTGACCTTCTTCGGCGCGCATGTGCTGGGTCGGTCCATCGCCGTGTCGTCCGGCAGCGTGATCGCCGCTCTGGCGAGGGTGGGCAGCACCGAGGACGCGGTGCGGACGACGCTGAACCGGATGGTCAAACGGGGTTTGCTGGAGCGTCGCCGCCAGGGCCGGAAGACCTACTTCGGGCTGACACCGCACGCCGTCCAGGTGCTGACGGACGGCCGGGACCGTATCTGGCGCACCGGAGCGGTGAACCGGGACTGGGACGGCCGGTGGACGATGGTCGGCTTTTCGCTGCCCGAGGCGTGGAGCCGTGAGAGGCACGATCTGCGATCCCGTCTGATCTGGGCGGGCTTCGGGCCGTTGCAGAACGGCCTGTGGGTGGCCCCGACGCGTGTCGACGTCCGCGAGGTGGTGGCGGGCCTGGGCCTGGAGCCGTACCTGAGGGTGTTCCGGGCCGAGGTGGAGTCACCGACCGACGTCCGTGAGGTGCTGGAGCAGGCGTTCGACGTGCCGGCCATCGGCGCACGGTACCGGGCGTTCCTGCTGCGCTGGGACCGTACCGACCCGCTGCCCGCCGCGGCCTCCACGGACGAACTGGCGGGTCAGCTCCTGCTGCACACCGACTGGTTGGACCTGGTGCGACGCGACCCGCATCTGCCCGCCGAGCACCTTCCGGCGGACTGGCCCGCAGCCCGGGCGGAGACCGTCTTCCGCGGTCTGGCCAGCCGCTGGGAGCGTTCGGCGACGCGAGCCGCCGCGGAGCTTCTCGACACTCTGTCCCTGGACTGACCCGCTCGCGGGACGGGCAGCCACCTGTACGGACCTCCTCGCGGACCTGTCTGCCGCATTATTGGGCAGTCTCTTGACGGCGATCAAAAAAGAGCCCTACATTCGCAGCGCTCAGCTTGCTCCTCCATTCGACTCGCGGAGCCGCCGTCATGCCCCGACCCCGTCTTGCGACCCTCGTCGCCTGCACGACCGCCCTCGCCACCGCTCTGCTCGGTTCGGCGACCGGCGCCCGAGCCGTGACCGCCGACCACTACTCCGGCACACTGTCCGACGGTGCCACCTGGATCGCTGACAGACCCGCGCAGTGGAACGGCACCCTGCTGCTGTTCAGCCACGGCTTCGGACCGACCATCGCTGCCGACGCCCCGTCGGCCGCCGCGCGGCAGGCGCTCGTGGACGCCGGCTACGCGCTCGCCGGCTCCTCCTACGACCCGCACGGCTCGATGTGGGCGCTCGACTCGGCCGAGCGGGACCAGTTCGCCACGCTCGCCGCCTTCCGCGGGCAGGTCGGCACCCCGAGCCGGGTCATCTCCGTGGGCCAGTCCATGGGCGGCCTGATCAACGCCCAGATCGCCAGGGACGGCGCGGGACGCGTCGACGGCTCGCTCGGTCTGTGCGGCCTGGTCGCGGGCGGTGTCGACCTGGACAACTATCAACTGGACGCCGAGTACACCCTGGCCACGTTCCTCGACCCGGCCGACGCCGGCAAACTCGTGGACCTCGAAAGCCAGGCCTCCGCCACCGCCCTCGCCGACCGGCTCTCGAACTCGGTGGAGACGGCGCAGCAGACCCCGGCAGGACGCGCCCGGATCGCGCTGGCCGCCGCCTACCTCAACCTGGCCGACTGGGCCCCCGGCCAACAGCCGCCCGCACGCGCCGACTTCGCGGGCCAGGAGCGGCAGCAGTACGCATGGCTGTCCCAAGGCCTGCTCCGCTTCCTCGTACCGGCGCGCTGGTCGGTGGAGCAGTCCGCGGGCGGCAACACGTCGTGGAACACCGGCGTCGACTACGCGGGCCTGCTGCGCGACTCCGCCCACGCCAAGCAGGTCACCGCGCTCTACCGCGGCGCAGGGCTCAACCTGCGCGCCGACCTGAACCGGCTCACCCGCGGTGCCGACATCACGGCCGCACCGGCCGCGGTGGCTCATCTGAAACGGACCTCCACCGCCGGTCAGGGTGTGGCTGTGCCGCTGCTGGACATCCACACCACCGCCGACCAGTTGGTGCCCGTCGAGCAGGAGTCGGCCTTCGCCTGGCGGGTGCACAGGGCCGGTGACTCCGCACGGCTGCGCCAGGCCTACGTCGCCCGTCAGGGCCACTGCGGCTTCACCACCGCGGAAGTGGTCGCCGGCCTGCACGCGGTGGAGCACCGACTGGACACCGGGCACTGGGGCGACGCCGCCACCGCTGAACGACTCCAGTACAGCGCAACCGAGTTGAACCTCGATGGCGCCGCCTTCACCGACTACCGGCCGAGCCGTCCGACCGGCGCCCGCTGACCGCGTAGCCGGTCGCCTCCACACCCCCGCAGCCCCTCCTCCCAGGAGCCCTCCGTGTCAACGACGACCGAACCCTCCGTCCGAACCGCCATCGGCCCCAGCCTGACCGCAGGCACCCTGGTCGCCGGTCTCCTCGCCGTCTGCCTCGCCCAGATCGGCCTGGCCATACCGGCCACCCTCAACGGGCTGTTCCAGTCCGACCTGCACCCCGTCGGCTCACAACTCACCTGGATCTCCGACGCCTTCCTGCTCCCGGTCGCCGTACTGGAGCTGACCTTCGGCCTGCTCGGTGACCTCTTCGGCCGCAAGCGGCTGCTGGTCGGCGGCGCCGCACTGCTCGCCGTGGGCGAAGTGGTCAGCGCCACCGCCTCCGGCATCCATCAGCTCTGGGCCGGACAGGCGCTGGCCGGCCTGGGCGCGGCCGCCCTCTTCCCGACCTCACTCGCCATCCTGGCCGCCGGGACCACCTCGCCCGCACAACGCGCCCGGGTCATCGCCATGTGGGCGGCCCTGCTGTCCACCGGCGGGTTCCTCGCCCCGCTGCTCGGCGGCGTCACCGCCACCTACGGCTCGTGGCGCTGGTCCTTCGTCGTCGTCACCGCCGTCGCCGCGGCGAGCGCCGCCATCAGTGCCCGGTTCGCCGTCAACTCCAGTGCCCCTGAGGGTCGTTCACTCGACATCGCTGGTCAACTGACCATAGGACTGGGCCTGTTCTCCCTGCTCTACGCCATCATCCAGGGCCCCACGGACGGTTGGGCGTCTCCCTCGATCGTCATCGCCTTCGTGCTGGCGGCCGTGTTCCTCGCCGCGTTCGTGCTGGCCGAGAAGCGCGCCAAGTCGCCGCTGCTGCGCCTCGACCTGTTCCGTAACCGTGCCTTCGCGGTCGCCTCCGCCGTGGCCGTGGTGGGGATGTTCGCGTTCCTCGGCACCGCCTACTCCGTCAGCATCCGCCTCGGCCCGGTGCAGGACCAAGCACCGATGCGGACGGGCCTGGCATTCGTCCTGCTCAACGGCATCGCGCTGGTGATGCTGCCGCTGACCGAGCGGCTGCTACGGACGGTGGCGCCCGGCTTGCTGCTGAGTGTGGGGCTGCTGCTGATCGCGGGGGGCGACTACTGGGCGGCCACGCTGCCGATCACCGACAGCGCGTTCACCTCGCTGATTCTGCCGCTCGGCCTGGTCGGCCTGGGTTTCGCGATCACCGTCTCGTCGATCACGGCGACCGCCGTCAACACCGTGCCGGTGCGGCTGGCGGGCATGGCAAGCGCCACCACCAACCTGCTGCGCGACTTCGGCTTCACCCTCGGCCCGGCCGTCATCGGCGCGGTGGCCCTCAGCCGTGCGGCGAGCAGCTTCTCCGCCTCTCTGCACGACTCCGCCCTGCCTGGGGCGCTCAAGGGAGCGGGCACGGCCGTACTGGAAGAAGGCGGGCCCCTCGCGGTGAACGGCGCCTCGGCCGCGTCTCCCGAACTGGCCGACCTGCACCCGCTCGCCCTCGACGCCCTCGGCCACGGCTACTCGATCGGCTTCGTGGTCTGCGGCTCGGCCGCCCTGTTCTCCGCACTGCTGGCCCTCGTCACACTCCGCGGCCGATCGGCCTCACGCGACGACGCCGCAGGACAGTAGAACTGCGTCGGCCGAGCGCTGGGAGTGCGCGGCAGCTGGGCGTGGGCCTGATCGGCCGCCGGCTGCGGGCCTGGGGCGTCTCCTGACGCGGTGGGCGGGCCGAGTCCGCCCACCGGGCCGGACGCCGAGGAGGGCGTCCGGCCCGGTGCTTCATCGGACTGTCGTCGGCGTCGCGGGCCGACGACAGCGGACAGCACGGACCACTGTCCGCGGACGCGAGCCCCAGTCGGGTCCCGGCCCCTGCTGCGGGTCTACTTGCTCATGGCGAAGCGCATCAGGGACTGTTCGTCACCCTGCTTGATCTTTCCCGTCACATTGATCACTTCGAGCTTCCAGGCACCGCCGACCCGTACGGCCTTGGCCACGGCGCAGCCGTTGTCCTGGGTGAGCAGGCTGGGCCAGATGTCCGCTACTTGCTGGGTGCTGCCGCCGGTCGCGTCGTAGACCTTGATGCTGATGTTGCGTGCCTTCTGGAAGGAGCTTCCCTTCTTGAAGGCGGCGGCGATGAACACGACCGACGTGATGTGGGCAGGGATGCGTGCGAACTCCACCGAGACGGTCTCATCGTCGCCGTCGCCGTGTCCGCTCTGGTTGTCACCGCTGTGGATCAGGGAGCTGTTGCCCATGGGGTCGAGGGAATCGAGGCCGGCCAAGCGCACTGGGTCCGCGCCCTGCATGGCGACGGCGATCAGGTCGAGGTCTGTGCCGCTCTTGAGGCGGAGCATGCCCATGACTCCTCCGCTGCTGCCGGACGTAGGGTCCCACGAGACCCCGATGGACAGGTGAGTCACTCCGTCCAGGTCGGCGGGGCCGTCTTCCTTGGTGAGCGTGATCATGCGTGGGCCATCCTCTGGTGAAAGGGACTACAACACGCAGAGTGTGCCTGGCGCTCAAATGGTTCCATGCTCTGGGTCCCAGCCTGCCGCCGCCCCGTGAGCTCGTACCACCAAAGGACTGGCCCGCGGTACGCCACGGCCTCGACAATGGCTGCGTGGAATTCGTCTTCTTCATGACCCTGCCCGGGCTGGTCCTCGTGCTGACCCTGCTGGCCTTCGTCGACCAACTGCTGTTGCGCGCGGGACGGGCCGGCGTGCTGCCGTGGCGAAACAGCGCACGACAGAGCCAGATATCGGCGACCGGGTTCGAGCAGCTTCACGCGAGTCTTTCCCCGGGCAAGCAGAACGAACTGAAGGAGCGGCAGTCGGCACTGGTCATGCCGGACAACCAGGATGACGGGGCTCCGCCGAACAGGACAACGGTGGATCTGGACGGGGGGACAGCCGTCGTCCGGATGCCTCGCCTCGGTCAGTAGGGACTCGCTCGAACATCGATGGCACAAGCTCAAGGCCGGCTGTCACCCCTCTCGCGTGACGCTGTCCGGTTCTCGGCCACGGTGGTCCGCCAGGGGCTCCATCCTCGGGGCGGCGGGGAAAGCCGGGCAGGGCGGAGGTGTTCGTGGACGGGTCCGCGGTGGACATCGCCGACGGTCGGGTGGTGGGCTGATTTGGCCTTGTTCTGGGGTTCCGTGCGTCTACGTCATGGTCAGTTTCTTGCTGTAGACGGTGGAACTGTGCTGGACGGTCATGCCGATCCGCTCGTACAGCGGCAGCGCGCCGGTGCCGGAGTGCGTCGCCAGCGCGCAGGCCCGCTTCTCTCGGCGGTGGAAGGCGCGGAACGCTTCGAGCAGCAGTGTGCGGGCGATCCCCCGGTTGCGGTGATCGTGTCGTACGGCGACCCGGTCGATGTGCCCTTCGTCGTTGCCCGGGACGTCCACGGACAGCACCGCGCCGACGATCTGGTCGCCGGCGAAGGCGAGCGGCGATGCCGCCGGTTCGAACGTGGCACGGTCGACCGTGTGCCGTGCCCACTCCTGGTAGGACTTTCGCCGCTGCTGCCATTCGTCGAACGCGTCCTCGGTGAGCTGGTGCACCGCCTGTTCGTCGCCGGGCCGGAACGGCCGCACCGTGATCCCCGCCGGCGGGTCGGGCACCTCCGGTTCGACGGGCATCGCGATCTCCAGCAGCCACTCGGTGACGAGCCGGGAGTATCCGCTGGATCGCAGGAGCGCGATGGCCGCGTGATCCCTGTCCGCGACCGTCTGGGCAAGCTGGTCACTGCCCATCTGACGGGCCCGCGCCTCGGCCCAGGACAGAAGGGATCTGCCGAGACCGCGGCCGCGGTGGGCGGGGTGGACATCGACTGTGGAGCGCCGCCCGCGCACCCAGCTCCAGCCGGCCGGCTCGCCGCTGGCGTCACGAATGACCACCGCGTCGCATGTCAGGTCCGGTTCGGACGGGCCGAGGTCGGCGGCGATCCGGTCGGCGCCGGTCGGGGCGCGGCCGTACAGCTCGTGCTCGCACGCGGCGACCAGGCGGTGAACCGCGTCGAGGTCGGCGGAGGTTGCCGATCGGCTCCCGTAGCCGTTCGGCAACCACTGGGGGGAGGGATCAGGCATGAGATGCACCCTGCGGCATCCGGACCTTCATGTCGACCTCTTTCCCTGACCCGCCATCAGGACCGCGACCTCGAACCATTGCGTCTCCATGCTGAGAGCCCTCAGGGGGAGGAGGCGGTGCGGGGGACGTGGGCGTGGAGCAGTCGTGAGGACGGTGGGCCACGCGTTCGGCACGCGCGTTCGGCATTTCGCTGCCAGGGGTCGCCGTGGCCTGCGCCGGACTCACTTCAACGATCTAGTGGGCCCCGCTCCGGGATGAGGCCCCTGGCGTGCCGGGAAGTCGAATCGTGACGAGGAGGCCGCCGGTGGGGCGGGGGGTCAGGTCGAGGGTCCCGTCGTGGGCGCGGACGACGCTGTGCACGATGGCCAGCCCGAGGCCCACGCCGGCATGCTCGTCGGTGCGTACGCGTTGTGCTCCGCGCTGGAAGGGTTCGGTGAGGGTCGGCACCAGTTCCGGTGACAGCGGATGGCCCGTGTTCTCGACCCGCAGCACACTCGTGTCGCCGTGTGCCTCGGTGTGGACCGTCACGGTGCCGCCGGCGGGGAGGTTGTGGACGATGGCGTTCTGGACGAGGTTCGCCGTCATCCGCAGCAGGAGCTCCGCGGAGCCGCTGGTCCGGGCCGGCCCGCCGGTGACGTCCAGGGTGATCCCGCGCCGTTCGGCGAGGGGGAGCAGCGTTTCGGCGGCTTCCTCGGCGAGGAGGGAGAGGTCGACGCTCTCGCGGGTGAAGTTCCCGCGGTCGCCGCGACTGAGCAGCAGGAGTGCCTCGGTGAGGTCGATCGCCCGCGTATTCACAGCGTGCAGGCGTTCGATGAGTTCGTCCCGGTCCCGCGTGGGGTCCTTGCGGGCGACGTCGAGGAGCGTCCGCGAGATCGCCAGCGGGGTGCGCAGTTCGTGGGAGGCGTTCGCGGCGAACCTCCGCTGTTCGGCGACGTGGGACTCGAGTTGTTCGAGCATCGAGTCGAACGCGTCGGAGAGTTCACGGAATTCGTCCTGGTGGCCCTTCATGCGGATCCGGTGGGACAGCGACCCGTTCCCGGCCAGGCGTGCCGCGGCCGTGATCTGTGTGAGCGGTGCGAGCATCCGGCCGGCGAGGATCCATCCCCCGACGAGACCGAACACGAGCAGGAAGAGCATCGCCTCGGCCGCGGCGGGGGCGAAGGTGTGCTCAAGGAGATAGCGGTTGGGCGAGACCCCGAGAAGGCCCTGGGAGTTGTCGGGTACGTAGCGCAGCAGGAACACCCACACCACGGTCAGCAGGAGAGCACCGGCGACGGCGAGGAACCCGGCGTAGCTGAGGGCGAGTCTCAGCCGCGCGCTGAGCCCTGGGCGTCTAGGCACGCGTACCGCCGGTGCCGGTGCTGTCCCCGCCGGGGGCGATACCGCCCGTACCGGTGTCCACGCCGGTATCCCTCCCGTCGCCGGTCCCGGAGTCGATCCGGTAGCCGACGCCGGGCACGGTGGCGATGATCCAGGGTTCGCCGAGCCGTTTGCGCAGTGCGGAGACCGTGATGCGCACGGCGTTGGTGAAGGGGTTGGCGTTCTCGTCCCAGGCCCGCCTCAGCAGCTCCTCGGCGCTGATGACACCGCCTTCGGCGGCGACGAGGACTTCGAGCACGGCGAACTGCTTCCGGGTGAGTGCGACGTGGCGCCCGTCGCGGGAGACCTCCCGGCGGAAGGGGTCCAGCCGCAGGCCCGCGATCTCGCGGACCGGGGGCCGGGCGTGCGCGCGTCGGCGGTCGAGCGCCCTCAGCCGCATGACGAGCTCCCGCAGCTCGAACGGTTTGGTGAGGTAGTCGTCGGCGCCGAGCTCGAACCCGGAAGCCTTGTCGTCGATCCGGTCGGCGGCGGTGAGCATGAGGATCGGGATTCCGCTGCCGGAGGCGACGATGCGCCGGGCGACCTCGTCGCCGGACGGGCCGGGGATGTCGCGGTCGAGGACCGCGAGGTCGTAGGAGTTGACACTGAGCAGTTCCAGGGCGGAGTCGCCGTCGGCGGCGATGTCGGCGGCGATCGCCTCCAGCCGCAGACCGTCACGGACGGCTTCGGCCAGGTAGGGCTCGTCCTCCACGATCAGTACGCGCATGTCCGAAGCCTAAGCAGCACAAGATATCGCCGACGTATGCAAAGACCTGTTCGCACCGGACACGCGGCTCAACCCGCCGGTACCGGCGCGGGGCGAGGCTGGTCCGGCGTCACTTCCGCCGCAGTGCGCCACCAGCGGCGCGACGCCAGCGCGGCCAGCAGGGCGCCGGCGGCGTTGACCAGTACGTCGTCCACGGAGGCCACCCGGTCCAGCGGCAGGACGTACTGCGCGGTCTCGACCAGGGCCGAGCACCCGGCCCCGAGAGCCAGGATCCGCGGCACGGACGCCAGCGCCGCGAACCGCATCGGGGCGAAGAACCCCAGCGCCGCGAAGACCAGCAGGTTGCCGACGATCCCGAGCGGCCCCATCGTGACCAGGTCCCGCAGCGGTACGAGGCTCACCCGTTCGCGGACGGTGCCGCCCCCGCCGCCCGGCATCATGGTCAGCCACAGGAACGGCACCGTCCCGTGGACCATGCCCACCTCGGCCAGCGACTTGCGCCACGCCCAAGCCGAGGTGACGCCGGCGGCGCGCCGAACGCGCGCCAGAGCCCACGCCACCAGCACCGCCAACGGCAGCGCGACCAACGTCATGAGCACCACACCGTTGAACGTGTCGAAACAGCCGTGCCACCGCCCGGCCATGCACATCGGAGCGGACATCATGAGCGGCCGCCGCACGACGAACGCGGCGCTCGCCAGGCCGAGGATCGCCAGGCCGAGAAGCACGATCCTGCGCGTGCGGCGGGGCGGTGCAGACGGGGATGCGTTGTAGTTCACGCCCCCATCGAAGACGGAGGGCCGTTGCGGTGGCGTATGCGATTCTCGATACGCCCGCGATACACGGAATCCCCGACATCGAGGAACTGGCGCAAGGCGGAGGGGAGATGGTCCCGCCCCTGGTGATCGAGACAGCCCAGCTACTGCAAGTGCCGGACCTCTCGTCCTTGAACATCGCACCGCCGAGCATCCATCCGGGGCGCCTTGACGTGCTCGGACGGGCGGCCGTAGGGCGCGCCCGTGCAGTCCTCGCTGCCGCCGAGGGCACAGGACAGGCGGTGGACGAGGTGACCGGCCTGATCCGGGGCCGGCTGGTGGGCATGGTCGTCGGGTGCACCGTCACGCCGCTCTTCGACGCGCTGGCCGCCTTCCACGACGAGCACCCCGGCGTCGAGATCTCCCTCTTGGAAGACCGTTCCGATGTCGACTGCCTCCTTGGCGGCCCGGAGCCCTGCGTCGAGTAGGTCATGGCGCAGTCAGGTCCGCCTCGCGCCGCACACTGCCTTCGCGTAGCGGCAGGAGTTCGGACGCTGGGCGACGCTGGTCGCTGTTGTCCCAACGATCGTGCCGGGTCCCGAAGACGCCGCGAACCACCTTCTGAGTAACCGTGCCTGTCTCGGGTCAAACCAGTGCATCGGGGGATCGCTGACCGCACGAGAGGAGCGGTGACTTCGAAGTCATGGTTGGCAGACCGGAGTTCGCCCGCGGCCCGGAGAGGGCGGGATCGTTGCTGCCGCCCCACTGCCGTTGTGGGCGCGCGGCCGAATCTTGGGCGTGCCCGGCCTGCATCAGGCCCACCCTGAACGTCTTGGCCCTCAGGACGTCAGCCTCGTCCGGGCCTTGAGTCGTCGGCCAGGGCGATGTGCGCGGTGACGCGTTTTCCGGACGGTTCGACGTGGACCTGGAACGTCCGGGTGACGGCCATGACGATCTCCAGGCCGTGCCGACCGATTCGCTGCGGATCGACGGCGCAGGCGACCGGCCGGGCGCGGCGGCTGTCTCGCACGGTCACCTCCACCGTGGCCTCCGCGATGCGCAACTCCATGAGTATGGGCCCCGGAGCGTACTTGCGCGCGTTGGTGACCAGTTCGCTGACCACCAGTTGAGTCACGTCCATCACGCGGGGGGAGACGACGACGTCCTGATCTGCCTGGACGCGGGTGAGGAAGTCCGCCGCGAGGTGACGTGCTTCGGCGATGCAGGAGTTGCCGTCGGCCAAGGGGACAGCGGTGGCCATGGGGTGAGTGCCCGGCGGTCCCGCATGGTCCCTACAAGACGACTCCATGTTTGTTCACCTTCGTTCCTGTTGTCCGCACATGTACCCCGGGCGGCACAGAAGATGCTGCTTCTCCTCACACGCATCCACTGTTCGGGCATTCCGCCCCGTAGCATCGGGACCGGGTGGGGCACACGCTCCGGCCCGAGCGGCCCAGCGAGCGCAGTCGAGGACACGGTGACAGACGTACAGCCAGCACAGTTCGGCCATTTTTCCGTCAGCCATTCCATCGTCGACGGTGTGCAGGTCGTCACCGTGTGTGGCGAGCTGGACCACCTCGTACGCGACCGTCTCGGAGAGGCGCTGAGCCAGCCGGCAGGCAACGTGCCACCGCGGACCGTGGCGGACCTCACCGGGGTCACCTTCATGGACTCCAGTGGCATCAACGCTCTCATCGGTGCTCATCGCGTGGCTACCGACGCTCAGGGCTGGATCCGTCTGGCCGGCGCACAGCAGTCCGTGCTGCGCGTGATGCAGCTCGTCGGTATCGACGAGCTCATCCCCTGCTACCCCACCGTGTCCCAGGCGCTGGAGGGCTGATCCCGCAGTTCCTTCATACCCGCCGGGTACGCCGGCTCATGACGTTGAGCAACGGCACTCCGGAAGCGGGGGGATGGAGCATCGAGCGCGCGGGCCGCGCCCCGGTCGCGCCTGTGGCACCGCGCGGGATCGCGGCGAGCGGGCGGTGGCGTCCACGTCTGACTTCGGACGGGCTGCCCCGCGTTCATTCAGGAGCGGGCAGTCGCTGACTCCACGCTGCCGCAGCCGCCTGCGAGGTGGGCTGGATGGAGAAGACCTGTTCCAGACCGACCATGCGGAAGGTCCGGCTGACGCCGTCCGGTACCGCGGTCAGAACGACGGACGCGTCGGCTGCCAGCGCGTGGTTGCGGGCGGCGATGAGAACCGTGATGCCGGTGGAATCGCAGAAGGTGAGCCGGTCCAGGTCGATGACCAGTTGCTGACCGGGGGAGAGGGCGAGGCGAGGGAGCAGTATGCGGACGTCCGGCGCGCTGTGATGGTCCAAGGGGCCGATCAGCTCGATCACCGGGCCGGCCGGGGTGGTGCGGGTGTGGACGGTCAGTCGGCGGGTCACATCTGCTCTTCACTGCTGTGTCGGGGCACGTTGAAGGCCAGGACCGCGGTGTCGTCGTCCACCCCGGTGCCGAAGGTGTCGAGGAGGTCCCGGATCGCGGCCACGGCGTCGCGGGCGGTGGTGGGAGCCAGCTCCCGGGCGAACTCCAGCAGGGCTTCGTCGCCGTAACGGCCGTCGGCGCCGACGGAGTGGGCTTCGGTGAGACCGTCGGTGTGCAGGAACAGTGTGTCGCCGGGGTCCAAGCGGACGCTGGTGGTGGCGATGTCCGCGTCGGGCAGGACGCCGATCAGTTGGCCGCCGGGGGTCGGCAGGTAGTCGGCACGGCCGTCGGAACGCATCAGCAGGGCCGGCGGGTGGCCGCCGCTGGCCAGGGTGACCTGGAAGCCACCCTCCTCGCCGTCCGGGGTGAGCAGGCCGAAGATGACGGTGCAAAAACGCGGGTCCTGGCCGTTGTACTCGTGATTCAAGACGGTGTTGAGGTTGGCGAGGACAGCCCCGGGCTCGGGGTCGTACACGGCGGCCGCGCGCAGTGTGTAGCGCGCGAGGGAGGTGACGGCCGCGGCGGCGGCACCCTTGCCGCAGACGTCGCCCAGGAAGAATCCCCAGGTGCCGGAGGCGAGGGGGAACAAGTCGTAGAAGTCGCCACCGACCTCGTCGACGGATGCGACGTGGTAGTACGCGGCGACGTCCAGGCCGGGCACGTCCACCAGGGTGGGAGGCAACAGCGTTTTCTGGAGTGTGGCGTTCAGCCGCTTCAGGCGTTCGCGTTCTCGGTCCGATTCCTGGCGGGCGCGCAAGAGCTCGGATTCGTACGTACGCCGGTCCCGGGCGTCGAAGACGGTGGTGCGGATCAGCAGCGGCTGTCCGTCGCTGCCTCTGCGAATGATGGAGGTCACCAGAACCGGCAGGCGGCCGCCGTCAGCGGTTTTGAGATCCAGTGCGATGCCGCTGACCTCACCCTGCATGCGCAGCAGCGGGCCGAAATGGGTCTCGTGGTAGATCCGGCCGCCGACGGTGAGCAGATCGGAGAAATCCCTCAGGCCCACCAGGTCGCCGCTTTCGTAGCCGAGCCAATCCAGCAGAGTCTGGTTGATCTTCGCGATGCGGCCGTCCAGCGTCGTGGAGAGGTAGCCGCACGGCGCGTGTTCGTACAGGTCCTCCGCGCTGTCCTCCAGCAGTGCGGAGAACACGGCCTGGTCGTCAGCCGGCTGGGAGTCCGTGGGCGAGCTCTGGCTCTTCTCGTGGTCGTCGGTCTTGCACATCAAAGGCCGGCTCGGACAAAGGCCGTGATCGCGGCAGCGGTCTCCTCAGGGGCGGCGAGCTGCGGACAGTGCCCTGTGGCAGTGAGCGTGATCAGACTGCTGCCGGGAATCTGCGCCTGCACGAAGGCCCCCACCTCCGGTGGTGCTATCGCGTCCTTGGAGCACTGGGCCACCAGGGTCGGAACCCGCACATGACCAAGTGCTTCGCGGTTGTCGGACAGGAACGTCACCCGGGCGAAGACCCGGGCGATGTCCGGATCGGTGCGGCAGAAGCTGTTGGTCAGTTCCTCACCCAGTTCCGGACGCTCGGGATTGCCCGTGATCACCGGCGCCATGGCCCGTGACCAGCCCAGGTAGTTCGCGTCCAGCGACTCCAGAAGCTCTTCTATGTCCTCGGCGCTGAACCCGCCCCGGTAACCGGATTCCGGGTCGTCGATGAAACAGGGAGAAGGGGCGAGCAGAAGCAGACCGCTGAACGCACCCGGGTCCTGTGCCGCGGCCACCACACCCATCATGGCGCTCACCGAGTGTCCGACGAACGTCACGGGACCCAGTTCGAGCTCGTGACAGATCTCCAGCACGTCCTCGGCATAGCCGTCGATCGTGGAGTAGCGCTGCTCGCTCCACGACGCCAGATCCGAGCGTCCCGCGCCCACATGATCGAAGAGCACCACGGTGAAATCGCGCTCCAGCAGCGGCACCACCAGCCGCCACATGTTCTGATCGCACCCGAATCCGTGCGCGAGCATCACGACGGGGCCGCCCGCGCGGCCGGTCATCGTCACATGGTTCCTGCTCCGCACGTCCATGCCGACCATCCTCGCAGACTGCCCCGGGCGCTGGCCGAAAGTCCCACCCGACCCGTGGATCGCGCGCAATCGTGTCACCGACGTGTGGATCACCACCTCAAGGGCACTCGGTGCGGAAGGGGACCACGGGACCCAAGTGCCGACAGGAGTGCCGACAGGGACAGGGCTCGCCCGGACGGAGAGCCGCACCGCGGAACGCCGTCGTCACGGACGTATGACGCGTCCACCTCCTCGATTCCTCGGGCGGCTCGGCATGGGTGCGCGAGAGGAGGACCCAGGTCGTCCCGCGCCGTACCCGACATCGGAGGCAGGCAGTGACCACCCAGACATTGACCCCCTTGGTTCCCCCGTTTCTGCTGGCGCCCCCCGGGGTGTACCGGCCCCAGCACGACACACGCCTTCTGGCGCGGGCGCTGAGCCGTGAGGACATGAACCCCGGCACCCGGGTGCTGGAGCTGGGAACGGGCAGTGGTGCCCTGGCGCTGGAGGCGGCGGGACGGGGAGCCCGGGTGACGGCTGTCGACATCTCCTGGCGGGCCGTGCTGACCGCGCGCTTCAACGCGATCATCGCCCGGAAGCGTGTCACTGTGCGCCACGGCGACCTCACGGCCGCGGTGCCGGGTCAGTCGTACGACCTGGTGATCAGCAATCCGCCCTACGTGCCGTCTCCCGACGCGCGCCTCCCTCGGAGGGGCGCTGCCCGGGCCTGGGAGGCGGGGCACGACGGCCGGATCCTGGTGGACCGGATCTGTGATGCCGCGCCCGCCGTGCTGCGGCCCACCGGGGTACTCCTCGTGGTCCATTCGGGGCTCTGCGGTGTCGATGCCACCTTGGACAGGCTCGCGGGCGCCGGTCTGGCGCCGGTGGTCACGGACCGGGCCAAGGTTCCGTTCGGACCGGTACTGCGGTCCCGTCTGCCGTGGCTGCGCCGGACAGGCCTGCTCGGCGACGAGGCCGAGGAAGAACTGGTGGTCATCCGTGCCGAACACGCCTGAACGACCGCGCCGCGTCCGGGTCGACCCCGGTGGGCCGCTGCTCGTGGAGGGGCCGGTCGAGGTGATCGGAGAGGACGGCAGCGTCAGCGTCTCCCGCCGGTTCACGGTGGCCATCTGTACCTGTCGGCGCAGCCGCACCTATCCGTGGTGCGACACCAGTCACCGCCGCCGCGTGAAGGCGGACGGCGAGACGACCGGGCCCGCCGGGTCGACCCCGGGCTGTCCGTCCGAGCCCGGTGATGCCGACGGCCAGGCCGCCGGGCCGAGGGGAACCGAGTGATGTCCACACGACTGCCCACACGACAAGAGGCCCGGCTGTCCAGCCCGCCTCTGCCCACCCCGCGCGGCGCGCTGTCCGCCGGCGTCGTCTCCGCTCTCGGGCACGGACAGCCGGTCCCGGGACCGGAAGGGGCAGCCGACGCCGATCCCTACGGTGACGATCTGCAGCTCGCTCTCTACGTGTTGTACGAACTGCACTACCAAGGGTTCGACGGGGTGGACGAAGAGCGTGAGTGGGACCCCGAGCTCCTGGTCCTGCGCCGCGCGCTCGAACAGAGATTTCTCACCGCTCTGCGTGCCGACGTCCCCGGCCCGGTCCCGCTGAAGGCGGTGCTCGACGACCTGCAGATCGAGCCCGTGGGCCACGACGACACGAGCATCTCGCACTATCTGCAACGCGAGGGCGAACCAAGCCAGTTGGCGGAGTACGCGGCGCTGCGGTCGCTCTACCATCTCAAAGAGGCGGACCCGCACGCCTGGGTCGTCCCCCGGCTGCACGGCCGTGCCAAGGCGGCGATGGTGGCGGTGGAGTACGACGAATTCGGTGCGGGGCGCCCGGAGGAGATCCACGCCAGGCTCTATGCCGACCTCATGGAAGACCTCGGCCTGGAGACGGCATACGGTCACTACCTCGACGCCGCTCCGTCTGAGGCACTCGCCACCGTGAACCTGATGTCCCTTTTCGGGCTGCACCGGGCGTTGCGGGGCGCGCTCGTCGGACACTTCGCCGCCGTCGAGGTGACGTCATCCCCGGGCTCGCGGCGACTGGCGAAGGCGCTGCGGCGCATCGGTGCCGGGCCGGCCGCCATCCGGTTCTACGACGAGCACGTCGAGGCGGATGCTGTCCACGAACAGGTCGTGCGACACGACGTGGTGGGCGGTCTGCTGGAGAGCGAGCCCGCGCTGGAGCCGGACATCGTGTTCGGTGTCCAGGCCACCACGCTCCTGGAGGACCGGCTCGGATCCGTGCTCCTCGCCGCCTGGCGGGAGGGACGCGGCGTCCTTCGCCTCCCTGCTCAACGCGGTGGACAGGAGCCGGACCTCCAGCCCCCGACCTCTGCACTTCCTCGCCCGGGAGAGGAAGGCAGTCCGGATGAGTGGCAGTCCGGATGAGCGACGGAGCGCTCGCGCGGTGCGAGATCGGCGTTCGGCGCATACGCCGCGTGGCTCAATCGACCGCTCTGGCAGGCACCTGCCGGGCAGGGAATCTCCATGGACAGTAATCGCGAGATGGATTCGGCGCACCAGGTGCCCAAGGGCGTCGACGAGGAGACGGTGGACGCCCTGGGGGCGCTTTCGAAGGCTCTGGAGACCACGGAGCGGGCCCGCGGCCACCTCTACGGGTTCCACCAGCTGACCGGGACGGCGGACTTCGAGCTCGGTGAAGCGGTCCGGCTGCTGCGCGAGGCGGGCCACGACGAGCAGGCCGCCCGGGTCGAGCGCGAACTCGTCGGCCGCAACGTCATCCCCGGGCATTGGACGTTCCAGATCGTCGAGGCCTACAACACGACCTACTACCGGCCCTTCGCGGCAGTGGAAGGCGACATCGTCGACGAACTGGCCGCCGGGCGGGATCACCTCCTGGAGGCCCGGCTCAAGACGGCACGTCGCACCCGTCGGAACCCCCACCACACCGCGACACCTCCGCCGCCTGAGAGGTAACGCGAAACCTCCGCCGCCTGAGAGGTGATACGTCAGGCACCTGGACGTGCCATCCCGGTGTGAAGGTGGCCGTATGAGCGCGGTCCCGGTGGAATTCCATGGCCTGTCCAGGTCCGGACTGCTTGGATGCGGACATGAACAGGGTTCTTCCGGCCGGCTATGAAATCTCCACCGACCCCGGGCGTCTTGATCGCGCGCTGATCCACCGGTGGCTGTCACAGGACGCGTACTGGGCCCTTGGCCGCTCCCGGGAGAGGCAGGACCTGGCCATCGCCGGGTCCCTCAACTTCGGCGTCTACGACCGTGCCTCCGGCTCTCAGTCCGGCTACGCCCGAGTGGTCACCGACCAGACCACCTTCGCCTGGCTCTGCGACGTCTACATCGCTCCCGCCGTGCGCGGCAAAGGCCTGGGCACCGCGCTGGCTGCCGCCGTCAGAGACCACCTCGCCCCGTACGGACTGCGCCGCGTTCTGCTTGCCACGGCGGATGCCCACGGTGTCTACGCCGAAGTGGGTTTCGCACCGCTCGAAAAGCCGGAGAAGTGGATGGCGCTCGGCGAGCAGTGAGTCGCCGCCCGGCACGGGACTTCCGCAGGGGCCGTGGCGGATCGCGGCCACCGGCCGGCCTCCTCGGTGCCGGTACGTGCGGCCGCCTCGGCTACCTGCGATGCCCCGCAACGGTGGGCCGGGGCGCGCCGCGTGGGTGTCTCTGCGACGTCGCGCTGCTCGAACCGCCGCCGCGCTCGGCTGAGGTGAGGCTGCCGAACTGACCAGGGGTGCGGACGCCCACCCGCCGACTCGTCGCCGCCTCGGAGTCTTGACCTGGCATACGCGGGTACCCGTCGGCCATGAAAGCGACAAACTGGGAAATAGCCCTGCCGGATGCGGCATTCGGGATGCTCGGCGCCCTCGTGGGCGGCCTGGTTCTCGTGGGTGCTCTGGTGTGGGCAGTCCGGCTGGGCATCAAGGCGCGTCGGCGTGAGCCTGCTCCGCCCCAGCCCCATGAGCAGCCCACCTTGCCGGAATCCGGTCCTGCGCATGAATCCAGGGAGATGCGTGAGCCGGACGAGGTCCCTCGGGCCGCGGACGGGAGCGAGCGACTCACGCCGTACCAACTCCACAGTTCTGGAAGCAAGCGCAGTGACGATCAGGAGCGCCCGCGGTGGGAATCCGGAGCCGGGGGCGGCACCGGAGGAAGCTGACCCACCCGGGTCGCGGGAGCCGCGCGAGGCGGCTGTCGCGACCCGGGCGTTCCGTCTCGAATCCGGGCGCCCTGTCGCGACGGCAGGCGAAGTGCCGCCCGGCTGAGGTGGCCGGTCCTGCGGCGGTGAAGCTGCCGGAAAGGCGGCTTCGATCGGCGGCGACATTCGGAGTGTTCTCGGCAAGATGCTCAACGAGGATTTCCATGCGGCTGTCCGGATGTGTGGCACGGTTGAATTTCTCCAGGATTATCACGCTTCACAATCGATTGATTTCCTAGCGTCACGCTATTTCGTCATCCGTTTGTCGGGCGGATATGCGGGAAACTTAAAAGTAGTGCTTCGGACTGGAGGTGCGTCCGTGGGAGCGTTTCGCTCCGCCAGGCGGGTGTGCCCCCGACAGCCGTGAATTCGTCCCCATGGTGTTCTGTCCATTCAGCAACCCCTTGAGGGAGTTGTATTCACCATGCGTGCCGAGATCACCCTGAAGCGACAGACCCACCGTGACGCCCCGGACAGTGCTGCCGCATTCGTCCACCTGGCTGGTCTCGCCGACGGTCCCGAGCGGCAGGCTCTGCGTGACGAGGTCGTGCAGGCGTGGATGCCCATGGCGAAGCGCATCGCCGGCAAGTACCGCGGCCGAGGTGAGAGCGTCGAGGATCTGACCCAGGTTGCCGCACTGGGCCTGGTCAAGTCTGTCGACCGTTACGACCCGGACCGGGGCAGCGCCTTCGAGAGCTACGCGGTCCCGACCATCGTCGGAGAGATCAAGCGACACTTCCGTGATCACATGTGGGACCTGCATGTGCCGCGCCGGGTCCAGGAGGCGCGTAACAGGGTGCGTATCGCCATGAAGGAACTGACACCGACGCTCTCGGGCCGCCGGCCCACCGTCGGTGAGATCGCCGAACACGCACACCTGACCGAAGAGGACGTACGCAGCGGTCTGGAGGCCCTGGACAGCTTCGCGGCGCTCTCGCTGGACGCCGAACTGCCCGGCGGTGACGGCGGACACACTCTGGCCGACACGCTGGGAGAGTCCGACGCCGGTTTTGACCTGGTCGTCGACCGCGAATCCGTCAAACCCGCGCTCCGCAGGCTCCCCGAGCGCGAGCAGACCATCCTCTACCTGCGCTTCTTCTGCGGGATGACGCAGAGCCGCATCGCGGAGCGGCTCGGCGTCTCGCAGATGCACGTCTCGCGTCTGCTCAGCAGCAGCTGCGCGTCACTGCGTGAGGAAGTGCTCTCCGACGCGGCATAGGGCTCTGGTGGACGCGAACGGCCACCCGCCCGCGGCGGGTGGCCGTTTCACGGAGTCGGTGGCGGGCTCACTGCCGAACCCTTGAACCCTTGAAACGGTTGGCCGTAGCCGGGCTGTGCCGTGTCTCTCAAGAAAACGGGTGCCCGCTATCTCAAGAAACTGTGGTCTGTGCCGTAGGAAACTGGGAGCTGTTCCGTGTCTGTTTTGGGCGGCCGGGGAGACGGGGACGACCGGGCTTATCCGGCCGACAAAAGACCTGAAGGCCTTGATGTGGATGGGGATTCGCGGAGGCCACGGCGAAAACTGCGAGGCGCACCCGGAGGTCGGGATATCAGTCGCGAATCGGTGCCGTTGCTGGTCAGGCGAATGCCCCGACAAAGGCGGCCATTACCAGTAGTGCCGTCGTCCGCCGACCTCACGTCCTACCGCTCCCAGAATCCAGAGCACGACTCCGATCGCGACCAGGATGATTCCGATGGTCCAAAGGATTCCAATGCCCGCGACGAGGCCGACGACGAGCAGAATGACTCCGAGGATGATCATGGTTTCCTCCGATGACGGGACGTCGTCTGCGGGCGTCCCCGTCCTTTGGCCACGGGTCCCCGTCCTGCCGTGAGACAAACGCGGCTCCGGGACCTCCTCCGAGTGGAACTCCGGGACCTTCTCCGAGTGATGCACCGGGGCCTCCTCCAGGCGGAGCGAGTCGCCGGAGTGGTCGTCAGCGCCGTGTATGTCTGGCCGATCGCGGAGTTGGTCAAGGGCGGCCGGGATCGGAGAAGAGGCGTGGTCGGACGCGGTCTGCTAGGTCGCGGGATTCGCTCCTACGGCCTGCCGATACGCCACGTGACCGCCCAGCGCACCGCTCACGGCGACGGCTGCCAAACCGCCCAACGACCACAGCCTGGCCTTCGTCGGACGGTGGCGGAGCCGCGCCGTCAGGGAGGCGCCGTAGAACGCCACCGCGGCCGCGTTCGAGACCGCATGGGCCAGTCCGACCCGGGCCTGCTCGGGTGGCAGGTCCGCCCAGTCGGCCCAGCCCGCGATGGCTGCCGGGGCGACCCCGGCCAAACCGACGGCCGTGAGGGTGGTGGGCGCATGCCCCGCTCCCGGCACGACGTCCAGTACGGCGGCCGACAGCCAGCAACCGATCGGTACCTGTACCAGAAGGGGATGGACAGGATGGCCCAGTGGCCGGCCGCGCAGCAGTTCGCGTACCTCACCCAGGGGGAGTGAGTGGATTCCGCGTTGGAGAGCTCGGATCGCCGGATCCGCGACCGTCGACCGTTCCATGCGGTCCAGGGTCGTCAGCCACCATGTCGACGCCGAGTCCAGGGGGGATGCCTTCCTGGTCTGGGCAGGGGTGTCGAAGTCGAAGGCGTGTGTGTTCATGTACAACGGCTACCCGGCAGCACGCCGCCATCTCACCGTGGCCTCGACTGCACCCGAACGGTCTGCCTCTCAACGCTGGAGTCTGGCCGGCGCTGTCCGTCGTGGCGGTCGCACGGACGCCTGATCTCCTCCCGCGCATGATGCCGGTACGGAGGGGTACTCGCCGACCTGCACCTATTCATTACTATTTCAGGTGATTGTCGTGGCAATTCGACACCAAGTGATCGAACAGTCCCCTGACGCCGTCTGGGCGGTTCTGGAGGATCCCGGGCTCTACGCCGAGTGGGTCGTGGGGACCTCCGCGTCCTGGCCACTGGACACTCGGTGGCCGCAGGTCGACGCGGCGCTGGCGTATCGCGTGGACCTGGGTCCATGGACGCTCGAAGGGCGGACAGTGGTTCGTCGTGCGGAACCGCCGCGCTGGCTGGAGCTCGAGGCCGACAGCGGTCGCCTGGGTACGGCGCGCATCGCCATTGAGGTACGTCCGTGGGGCGGTCAGGCCTTGGTCCTCGTGGACGAGCACCCGCTGCGCGGGCCGGGAGGGGCTCTGCACGCCGCACCCCTCGATCTCCTGATCCAGCTACGGCACCGGAGCATGCTGCCCCGCCTTGCCCGAACCGTGGAACGCGTCGCCCCGGCGGCGGCATCCGGCACCACGGCCGGGGCCATGGCGCGAGACCCGGCAGCCAGTGGCCGGGTCTGAGCGGCCGAAGCCCGGATCGCGTCCCGGCGTGGGTGGGGCAGGACCGTGATTCGCTGACGCAGATCATGGGCGACCTCGGGGTACCGGCCGTCCGCGCCGTCCGCGCGAAGGTGGCCCTCGGCTGGCTGGCCGAAAGGCGGGCCACGCCAAGCCCCATGGCCGCCTCCCTTCCCGATCCCCGCTCGGCGACCTCCTCGAATTCGCGCGGGCGTCCGGACAGCGCGCTCAGGCACCCCGCAACGCCTTCCTGTCCGTTATGTGTTGATTGGGTCCATGGGGTACTCGGCGAGGCGTGCCTCTCGGCCTTCGTCATCGCCCTCGCGGGGGAGGCGGAAGTCCGCGCCGGACGCGGGACCGCGATCGGTCCGAGGTGCGCAGTGGCTGAGGAGGACGCATGAAGGCGTTGGCATGGCACGGCAAGAGGGACGTACGAGTGGACACGGTCCCCGATCCCGGGATCCAGGATCCGACCGACGTGATCATCAAGGTGACCACGACCGGGCTGTGCGGCTCCGACCTGCACCTGTACGAAGTCTTGGGACCGTTCCTCGACGCCGGTGACATCGTGGGCCACGAACCGATGGGGATCGTCGAAGAGGTCGGCTCCGAGGTCGTGAACGTGCTCAAGGGAGACCGGGTAGTGGTCCCGTTCAACATCTCTTGCGGCACGTGCTTCATGTGCAAGCAGGGTCTGCACTCGCAGTGCGAGACCACGCAGGTCCACAGCCAGGGAAGCGGGGCATCCCTGTTCGGGTACACCAAGCTCTACGGCCAGGTCCCCGGCGGGCAAGCCGAGTACCTGCGCGTACCGTTCGGCAACACCCTGCCCATAGCCGTCCCTCCGGGGCCTCCGGACGAACGGTTCGTCTATCTGTCCGACGTCCTGCCCACCGCGTGGCAGGCCGTCGACTATGCGGCCGTGCCTCCCGGCGGCAGCGTCGTGGTGCTGGGCCTGGGACCGATCGGGGACATGTCCACCCGGATCGCCGCCCATCGCGGCGCCGGGACGGTCATCGGCATCGACCTGGTACCTGAGCGGCTGGATCGGGTGAAGGCGCGTGGAGTGCACACCCTGAACCTTGAGGAGCAAGGAGACGGGATCGTGGAAGCCGTCCGTGACCTCACCGACGGACGCGGCCCCGACTCCGTCATCGACGCCGTCGGAATGGAGGCCCACGGCGCCGCCGCCGCCACGGCCGCCCAGCAGATGACCACCCTTCTGCCCAGCAAGCTGGCTGCCAAGTTGATGCAACGCGTGGGCGTGGACCGCCTGTCCGCCTTGTACCTGGCCATCGAGCTCGTCCGCCGCGGCGGCACGATCTCCCTGTCCGGTGTCTACGGCGGGATGGCCGACCCCCTGCCTCTGTTGACCATGTTCGACAAGCAGATCCAACTGCGCATGGGCCAGGCCAACGTCTGGCGCTGGGTGGACGACCTCCTGCCCCTGCTCACCGACGCCGACCCGCTCGGCGTCGAATCCTTCGCCACCCACCGCATGCCGCTGGAGCGGGCCCCTGACGCCTACGCCATGTTCCAGAAGAAGCAGGACGGCGCAGTGAAGATCCTCTTCAACCCCTGACCGGCCTTCGTCTGGCCTGCCAGCCCAGTCGGCACCCGACGCGGGTTTGGTCCCCGTCAGTCCCTGAGCTGCTGAACGCGGAACCGACCGGCGAACAGCCGTTGATCAGAGGTGAGAGCGCGAGCGGCACCTGTGGCGCTGCACAGCGCCGCACGCGCCGCGTTGACACCGCAAGCGCCGTGCACTCCGCCGCCTGGATGCGGGCGATACGTTCTGCGGGCGGCGGGGAATCCCTGCCCGCCGCCCTGAACTTCCCGCACCGCCCGCTGCCCGCGGATCCCCCGGATGGGATCTGACTGCCCCTCGGCCATGCCGATCCGGGGGATCTCTTCCGGCAGAACCCGATGCGGGCCGGTGCTACTTCTGCCAGCCGACCGTTTCGGGGAGCGGGTTGTAGAAGATGGTCGCGCCGACGTTGGCGAGGCCCTTCTTCACACCGTAGGTCGAGGGGCCGCTGAACAGCGGGAGGAAGGCGTACTCCTGAAGCGCCTTGCGCTCGACCTTGTTGGCGGCCGCGGACTGCTTGTCGAGGTCGGCGATCCCGGTGGTGGCGCGGATCTGCTTGTCCAGCGCGGGCGTGCCCGCACCGGTGATGTTGGAGTCACGGTCCGAGCAGTAGAAGTCGCACAGGTAGCGGGCGCCGAACGGGTCCATGGAGCGGTTTCCCGAGAGGAACAGATCGAACTTGCGCTCGCTGAGGATGCTGGAGAAGTCCGCCTCGTCGGCCTTCTTGATGACAAGGTGGATGCCGACCGGCTTCAGCATCGCGGCGAAGGCGCCGGCGGTGGCCTTGTCCAGCGGATCGTCGCCGAGGAGGGTGTAGCCGACTTCGAGCTTCTTGCCGTTCCTGACCCGGATGCCGTCGGCCCCGGGCTTCCAACCCGCCGCGGCGAGTGACTTCTTGGCCTCGTCCGGAGCGTACTTCAGCACGGCCGCGACGTTGTCCTCGTAGCCCTTCTGGAAGCTGTACAGCACGGCCGAACCGGGCAGCGGCTCCTTGTAGTCGAGGCCCTGGAACTGGATCTTCGCGATCTGCGAGCGGTCGATGCTCTCCTCGACGGCCTTGCGTACGTCCTTGTCGGCGAGGACGGGAGACTTCGTGTTGAAGTACAGCGAGTACTCGAAGGGGCTTCCGCCGCTGCGGATCTCCGTGCCCTTGAGCCCCTTGACCTGCTTGAGGCTCTCGGCGTCGACGGCGGAGACGTAGTCGAGCTGACCGTTCTTGAAGGCGTTGACCGCGGCGGTCGATTCCAGGTTCACGTAGACGCGCTTGTCGAGCTTGCCCTTCTTGCCCCACCACTTCGGGTTGCGGACGAAGGTGATGTCGCCCGAGTGGGTGTCCCACTTGCCGACGGTGTACGGTCCCGCGCCCCACTCGGGGTGGGCCTTCTTGACGTACGCCTTGTTGAAGTTGCCGACCGTGGCGGCCTTGGGATGCAGGAACGTGGTGAACAGGCTCGACCAGGAGGCGTTGACGCCCTTGAAGGTGATGACCGCCTGCTTGGCGTTCGTGCCCTTCGTGACCGAGGTGATCTGGTCGTAGCCGTCGGTGGACGAGGCGGCGTAGGCCTTGTCGGAACCGTTGTTGGCCTTCCAGGTGGCCTTGATCGCGGTCCAGTCGATCGGTGTGCCGTCGTTGAACACGGCCTTGGGGTTGATCGTCAGCGTCACCTTCTGATGGCCGCCCTCGACGGACACCTCCACGTCGCTGTAGTAGTCCGGGTTGTACTGGACCTCACCGGTCGGTGAGTAGGTGATGGCGTCGGCGTTGTACCAGGCCCAGACGCGGGCCGCGGTCAGCGTGGCATTGACGTTGAACGGGTTGCCCTGGTCGTCGAAGGTCCCGACCGTGGTGTAGGTGCCGCCATCCTTGATCTTGTCGTACGGCGTGGGGTTGTAGTCGGCGGCCGCCGAGGCGGCGGAGGGGGCGTCCTTCGCGTCCGGGCCCGCGGAACCCTTCCCGGATGAGGACTGGCACGCGGTGGCGGCGACGGAGACGGCGGCGAGGAGAGCGACGGGCAGGGCCAGTCTTGCGTGCATGGGGGGTGGTTCCTTCTGGGTCGGTGGAGGGTGCGGACGGGAACCGGTGGCCGACGGTGGGCCCGGGTCCGGGAATGCTGGTGGTCCTCGATCGTCGGGGCGGGTACTCAGACGCCGTGGCCGTGGCAGGCGTACTGGTGGCCGGGCTGCCCGGTCACGGGGGTCGGCACGGGGCGTTCCTCGCGACAGCGTCGGCGCACGTTGTCGTCGGAGAGGCGGTACAGCGGGCAGCGGTCGACGAAGACGCACCCAGCGGGCAGTTGGGTGGCGTTCGGCTGCTCGCCCTCCAGCACGACGCGTTCGCGGGTGCGTTCCCGCCGTGGGTCGGGCACCGGGATCGCCGACAGCAGCGCCCGGGTGTACGGATGCTTCGGATCGGAGAAGATCGTCTCGGTCTCCCCGGTCTCGACGATGTGCCCCAGGTACATCACCGCGATGCGGTCGGAGATGTACCGGACCACGGCCAGATCGTGGGCGACCACGAGGTAGGCGAGCCCGAGTTCACGCTTGAGCCGTGCCAGCAGGTTGATCACCCCTGCCTGCACCGACACGTCCAGGGCGGAGAGCGGCTCGTCGAGGGCGAGCAGTTTCGGCTCCGTCGCCAGGGCGCGGGCGATGCCGACCCGTTGGCGCTGACCTCCGGAGAGGGCGGCCGGGAAGCGGTCGCTCACCGAGTCGTCCAGTCCGACCAGCGTCAGCAGTTCGTGGATACGGGACCGGATCGAGGCGCGGTCCCGCCCGATGGCCCGCAGGGGTTCGGCCAGCAGCTGGAAGACAGGCAGCCGTGGGTCCAGGGCCCCCAGCGGATCCTGCATGACCATCTGTACGTCCTGCCGCAACTCCCGTACGCGCGCGCCTGAACCGGCCGTTCCCACATCGGTGCCGGCGATCTCGATGCGGCCGCCCTCGGGCCGCCTGAGCCGGAGGATCTCCATGAGTGTCGTGGTCTTGCCGCTGCCGGACTCGCCCACCAGGCCCAGGGTCTCCCCGGCGCGCAGTTCGAAGCTGACCCGGTTGACGGCGTGCAGCGTGCCGACCCGGCGTTTGAGGAGGGCACCCTTGGTGACCGGGAACGTCTTGACGAGCTCTTCGACGCGGAGCACCATCTCGCCGGCCTCGGCACGGTCGGAGGCCGCCTGCTGACCGACCGGCACGACGTCCCCATGGGGATCGATGGATCCGTCGGCGATCTCGGTGGCGCGCAGACAGGCCACGTGCCCGTGCCCGGTGACATGGCGCAGCTCCGGTTCGTCGGAGCGGCACGCGTCGAGGGCGACGGCGCAGCGGCTCGCGAAGGGGCAGCCGTCGGGGAGGCCCACCAGGGCGGGTGGTTCCCCGCCGATCGGGAGCAGGGGCTTGCGGGCCCCGCCGTCCACGGTCGGTACGGCGGCGAGCAGCCGCGCGGTGTACGGCATCGTCGGCCGGCGGAAGAGTTCCTCGACGCTCGCGCGTTCCACGAAGCGGCCCGCGTACATGACGGCGACGTCGTCCGCGTGGCCGGCGACGACCCCGAGGTCGTGAGTGATGAGGACGAGGCCGGCGCCGGTCTCCTCCTGCGCCAGTCGCAGCACGTCGAGGATCTGCGCCTGCACGGTGACGTCGAGTGCGGTGGTGGGCTCGTCGGCCACGAGCACGGACGGTCTGTTGGCGATCGCCATGGCGATGACCACGCGCTGGCGCATGCCGCCGGAGAACTCGTGCGGGAAGGACGTGGCCCGGTTGCGGGGGTCGGGGATGCCGACGAGACCGAGCAGTTCGACGGCCTGCTCCCAGGCGGCCCGTTTCGTCAGGTCCTGGTGGACCCGCAAGGCGTCGGAGAGCAGTCTGCCCACGGAGAAGATCGGCGTGAGCGCGGACAGGGGGTCCTGGAAGACCATGCCGATGGAGTTGCCCCGTACCTCCGAGAGCGCCTGGTCACCCAGGCCGATCAGGTTTCGTCCGCCGAGCAGCACCTCACCGTGCAAGGAGGCGGAGGGCGGCAGCAGGCCCATGATCCCCATCGCGGTGGCCGACTTGCCCGAGCCGGATTCGCCGACGATGCCGAGGGTCCGGCCGGGCAGCAGGTCGAAGCTCACGCCGCGCACCGCCTCGACGGTTCCGGCCTCGGAGGGGAAGGAGATCCGCAGGTCCCGCACGGAGAGCACGGGGGCGGCGTCGGTGGGGGGCACCGGGTCGAGCAGCGGGGTCGCGAGTGTCATCGTCGGCCTCCCGCCGAGCCGGTCACCGAAGTGGGGTCGAGGGCGTCGCGCAGTCCGTCGCCGATGAAGGTCATCGACACGGTGAGCAGGACGACGAGCCCCGCGGGGAAGGCGAAGAGCCAGGGCGCGCTCGTGACGGTGCTCGCCCCGTCCGCGAGCATCGTGCCGAGGGAGACGTCCGGAGTCTGGACGCCGAACCCGAGGAAGGACAGGGCCGTTTCGCTGAGCACGGTCGCGACGACACCGAGCGTCAGATTGACGATGAGCAGGGAGCCGAGGTTGGGGATGATGTGGCGGAGGATGATGCGCAGCGGGCTGACGCCCATGAACTCGGCCGCCGTCACGTAGTCCCGTTCGCGCAGTGAGGTCGAGACGGACCAGATCACCCGCGCGGTGGACATCCAGCCGAACACGGTCAGTACGACGATGAGGACGCGCCAGTCGCCGGCCAGGCGGTGGGAGACCAGGGCGAGGATGAGGAACGAGGGGACGATCAGAAGGAAGTGGATGACCGCGAGGGTCACCCTTTCGACCCGGCCTCCGAAGTACGCGGCGCCGGAACCGACGACCGCGGCGACGACGATGGTCAGAACGGACACGCTCACCGCGATCGCCAGGGAGCGCTGGAGGCCGTGCACGGCACAGGCGTAGATGTCGTTGCCGCCCTGGTTGGTGCCGAACCAGTGGAGGGTGCTGGGCGGTTGGGTGAGTGCGGTGAAGTCGGCGTCGGTGTACGCGTAGGAAGTGAACAGACCGCCCAGGGCTCCGAACAGCACGAGCAGCACGAAGATCGCCACACCGACGACGGCGAGCCGGTTGCGCAGGAAGCGCCGCAGATAGAGCCGGCCGAGGCCGAGGTTCGTTCGCCGGCGCGCGGAGCGGGCCGCTCGCGGAACCTGGTCCGCCGCACCACGGGACGCGGCATCGGTCGTCGCATCGGTGGCCACGTCAGTTCACCCTCACGCGCGGGTCGAGGAAGACCGTGGCGATGTCCGCGAGGATCGCGCCGACCGCGGTCAGGGCCGCGGCGAAGGCGGCCGTCGCGACCGTTCCGTGCACGTCGTTCTTGCTGATGGTCTGGATGAAGTAGCGGCCCATGCCGTTCCAGCCGAAGATCGTCTCGGTGATGATGGCGCCGGTGAAGATGGCGGGGACGCTGAACGCCACGGAGGCGGCCGTCGGGATGAGCGCGGCCCTCAGGGCGTGTCTGCGGATCGCCTGGGCGCGGGTGAGCCCGGTGGCCTGAGCGGTGCGCACGAAGTCGGCGTTGATCGTGTCGAGCAGAAGCGAACGCTGCGTCAGGTGGTAGCCCACGTATCCCATCAGCGTCAGTGTCAGGGTCGGCAGGATCAGGTGCAGGAGACGGTCTCCGATCGTCGGGAGCAGTCCTTCGACGTTGGGTGAGTTCTCCCCGGCGACGTAGAGGAAGTGCAGTCCGGCGTGCTGGTTCAGCCAGATGGCGACGAAGACCACCGCGAGCGCGGCGACAGACGTCGGCACGTTGAACACCGCGATGGACACGGCCTGCGAGAGCCGGTCCGCCCAGCCGTACTGCCGTGCGGCGGTGTAGACACCGAGCGCGACGCCGATCACGACGGACAGGACGGTCGCGATGACGACCAACTCCGCACTGATGAGGGACCGGTAGCCCACTTCTCCGTTGACGGAGACGCCGGTGGGGGACTTGCCCCAGTCGAAGTGGACGGCCACCGAGGTGAACCAGTCCCACCACCGGTGCACCAACGGCACCCGCGGGTCCAGGTTGTACGGCGCCAGGGCCCGGTCGATCTGGACCTCGCTGCGGACGGGCCGCAGCTCCTTGAAGTTCGACCTCGGGTCCAGAAACCAACTGGCCAGGAAATAGGTCGCGTTGGTCGCGACCGCGATCATCAGAAGCCAGCCTGCCACCTTGCGCGTTACATAGCGCACCACGTGCGGCACCTCCTCACCGCACCGGAGAGGTGCGCTTCGGGAGCGCGGGAGAGACCAGACGAATACATGCGCGGTGGAACTTTCTGCGGGACGGAAGAAGCCACGACGGGAGATCGAACGAGCGTCAGCTTGGTCCGTACTTTGCGGCGGGCACCAGGTTTTTGCTGGTCCCGCCACGAGGCCGACATGTTGCCGTAGCAGACAATCCGGAATACGGCGCAATTCGGATGATCTTGGCGTGGTCTGGTCAGTGCGTCACGGATGCCGACGCAGGTGGGTGCGCATGGGCTCCTCGACGCCTTCCGCCGCCTCGTCGGTTCGGCATACCGCGAACGCCCTCCCAGGGGCGCTCAGTTGACGCGCGCACCGCCGGGAGGGTCGCCTCTGAAAGTTCACACCCTACGACCGTCACCGTCTTGCCGCGCTCCGGTGCGTGCCCGGACGACGGCGTCTACAGCCCTGGGTCTCGGCGAGTGCGGGTAGGTGGGCTCAGGCGCCGCCCCGCTCGTGGGGGATCTTCTGGCCGGCCTCGATCGCCACCGGCAGTCGGTTCTCCGTCGGCGGCAGTGGGCAGGTGGCCAGATCCGTGTAGGCGCACGGCAGGTTCGTCGCACGGTTGAAGTCCAGGACGACCGTGCCGTCGGCGGCGGGCGCCTCGACGGTGAGGGCGCGGTTGGCGGCGTAGGTGGTGACCCCGGAAGTGGTGTCGGTGAACAGCACCGTCAACGCGCCGGGGGTGTGTCCGGGGAACGCGGTCAGGGACAGGGGGCGCCCGTCCAGGTGGAACTCGATCCGGCCCGGTGCGTCGTACACATGCTCCAGGCCCTCGACCGCGGCCCCCACCGTGGTCGGCCGCGGCTCGTCGAAGGCGACATAACGGCCCGTCAAGGCCCAGCGCGGGTCCGGTGCGTAGGCGGGCGTTCCGGAGAAGGCCGTGCGCAGCGGCGCGTCCGGGTGCCGGGGCCGTAGGATGTCGTTTCCGCCGCGCTTGGCCACCTCGATGACGGCGTTCCCCCAGACCGCGTTGACGCCACCGCGTTCGGGGAGCACTCCGAAGTGGTGCTCCCCGCGCACCGGGGTTCCCTCCACGACCAGTTCCTCGCCGTCGTCGAGGAGCACGGTGACCCCGTCGGCGTCGGTCCGCCACGTCCCCGGAGCGTCCGGGAGGCGCTGCGGCCGGTCGTCGAGCCAGTGCAGGCCGGTGATCGCGAGGAACCCGTGCGGGTCGGCGAGCCGTTCCTCCTGCGCGCGGTACCAGTTCAGCCAGTCCTGGGTGAAGGCCTGGAGGTCGGTCGTCGTGACCTGAGTGGTCATCAGTACTCCTTCGTCTCGCTGGGTCTGTCTCCGCAACGGTGTGCGGGTCTTCTGCCGAGGGTTTCCGCTGCCGGTGTTCCCTCATCCGGCCAGTTCGCCGAGGAGCGCCCAGGTGCGGCGCCGGTCCGCTTCTCCCGCGATCTCCGTGCCGGAGAAGACCACCTCCGTCGCCCCGGCGTCCCGGTAGCGCCGTACCTCGGCCGCGACCGTCTTCTCGTCGCCGATCACGGCCACGTCGGACGCCCGTCGGCCGCCGGAGAGTTCGATGACCCGCGCGTAGGACGGGATCCGTTCGTAGAACGCGAGCTGTTCGGTGGCCTTCTCCCGTACGGCGTCGACGTCGTCCGTGACCACACCGTGCACCAGGGCCACGATCCGAGGCGTGGGACGGCCCGCGGCCGTCGCCGCGGCGGTGAGGGCCGGGACGATGTGCTTCTCCAGGGCGCTCGGGTCCGCCAGGTAGGGCAGGATCCCGTCCGCCAGTTCACCGCTGGCACGTAGAGCCTGCGGCCCCATCGCGGCGACCAGCAGGGGGACACCGCTCTCCGCGCCCGGTACGCGCGCGGAGAGCGGTGTGGCTGCGGTGAGCAGCTCGCCGTGGAAGTCGGCCGTACCGGTCTCGGTCAACTGCCGCAGAGCGATGAGGAATTCACGAAGGCGGGCGATGGGCCGCTCGAAGGGCAGGCCGAAGCCGCCCTCGGTCAGGAGCTTGGTGCCCAGGGCCAGCCCGAGGTGGTAGCGGCCGTGCGTGGCCGCCTGGGCGGTCTGGGCCTGGCTGGACACGGTCAGGGGGTGCCGGCCGAAGACGGGGATCGCGGAAGTGCCCACATGGAGTCCGGGGACCTCGCGTCCGACGATCGCCGCGAGCTGGGGTGAGTCCGCGCCGAAGGTCTGCCCGAACCAGGCCGACCGCAGCCCGGCCGCCGCGGCCTCGTGGGCCAGTCGTACGGAGGCGTCGACCTGGTTCTCCGCGCCGGATGCGTTGAGCGTCACTCCTACAGTCATGCCAGTGAGAACCACCGGCTCCCGATCCGTCATTCCGGTCGGTGTGTGACAGCTTCTTGTCGTTCATGTGTACCGGGACGGATCTCACGCCGGACCCGCCACGGCCGTCGACGTGACAGCCGTACCGCGCGGTCAGTGGACCTCGTCGAGTTTGCCGGTGGCCACGTCGAAGACGAAGCCCCGGATGCGGTCCTTGTGCACGACGAAGGGGTCCGCCTTGATCCGCGCGATCGACTGGCGGACGTCCGTGGCCAGATCCCCGAAAGCCTCCGCGGCCCATGGCGGACGGATACCGGTGTCCGCCTGGACCTTGTCCTTGAAGCCGTCGTCGGTGAACGTCAGCATGCCGCAGTCGGTGTGGTGGATGAGGACGATCTCCTCGGTGCCCAGAAGACGTTGGCTGATGGCGAGCGAGCGGATCTCGTCCTGAGTGACCACGCCGCCGGCGTTGCGGATGACGTGTGCCTCCCCGTCGTCGAGGCCGAGGATCGCGTAGACGTTCAACCGGGCGTCCATGCACGCCACGACAGCGAGCTGCTTGGAGGGGGGCAAGGGGAGCGGGCCGGAGAAGGTCTCGGCGTAGCGGGCGTTGTTGACCAGAAGCTGATCGGTCACGGACATGACGGACCTCGGTTCTAGAGCCTGGCGGATCGGGCGGCGGGAAGGGAGGGAGGAACAAACCGCAGCTCCGGAGCGTCCGGGCCGCGGCGGTGTGCTCACGCGTCCCGGCGACAGAACCCGTCGAAGAGATCAACACGACGCGAGGGCCAGAAGCCCGTCAGCGTGATGAAGAAGGTCGGCATCACACCAGTCAACCCTTTGGTACCCGAGTCGGCAATACAAAGCGTGTTCGGCCGCGCTCGGACGCGCCTGTGCTGCGCCGGAGCGTGGACGGCGTCCGAAGCGGCGCCACTCGCCGGCTGACAACTTTCCCGTGATTTACGAAGCCACACTGTGCCCCTGGCCCCCTGGCCCCCTGGAAGAGGCTGGGACCCCGGCGCAGGACCCGGCCCGTCGAGGCTCGAAAGCGTGCGATGGTGGTCCCATGGTCGACGAGGTGAGGTACGAGCCCGGCCTGTACCGCGGCACCGCCGGCTACTACGACCGGTTCCGGCTCCCCTATCCCGAGGCCTTGATCTCCGACCTCGTACGCCTGACAGCTCCGACCGGGCACGGACGCCTGCTCGACCTGGCATGCGGCACCGGCCAGCTCACCTTCCCGCTCCGCGACCGGTTCGCGGAGATATGGGCCGTGGACGCCGAACCCGACATGACCGAAGTGGTCCGCGCCAAGGCGATCGCCGCGGGTGCGGGCCACATCCGGACGATCACCGCCGACGCCGAGGAGTTGAACGCGGAGCCGGACGGCTTCGAGCTGATCGTCATCGGCAATGCCTTCCACCGGCTCCGCCGTGCGCCGGTTGCCCAGCGCGCCTACTCCTGGCTCAAGCCAGGCGGACACCTCGCGCTGTGCTGGTCGACCAGCCCGTGGGCAGGACCCCAGGACTGGCAGCGGGCGCTCGACAGCATGCTGCGCACATGGCAGGACGCCCTCGGTGCGGTCGGCCGCGTTCCGCCCGGCTGGGACCAGGCACGGAAGCAGGACCCGGACCGCGAAGTGCTTTCCCGCGCCGGGTTCGGGATTTCCGGACGCCACGAGTTCGCTGCGGAGCACGACTGGACGATCCGTGAACTCGCCGGGTACGTCCGGTCGACATCGTTCCTGCCGCCTTCGGCGCTCGCCGGCCACTCTGCCGAGTTCGACGCCGATCTCGCCGCCGGACTCGGCCGCCACGCGACCGACGGCCGCCTCAGCGAAACGGTCAGCTTCGCCCACGAACTGGCCCGCAAACCAACACCCGTATGACTGCTCGGCCGCCGCCGGAGGGGAAGCGAGCCGCTGCCGCAGCCGGTTCGGGGGAGGGGCGCCGGACGCTGCGAAGCGCGATGTGCCGCGGTGCCTGGACCGACTTCGCCACGCCGGTTCAGACACCGGTCGTCACGCGACACCGTCCTCGGTTCCGCTCCCCAGTACGGGGAAGTTCCAGGTTTCCGCTATGTGAGACCTGCCGGGAACTTGTTGACCGACGGCGTGGACGTCTGCTCAACTCCGTTCCATGACCCCGCGCTTGGATTTGACCCGGAGGCGCCACATCGACCTGGCGCACGTCTCCAGCGCGTTCTGTTGTCGTTGATCCCCAAGGCGTGTCGCTGATCCACGAGGCGGTCCTCGGCAGCGGCCGGTGTGCGCCGGAGGCGTAACTCCGGCAGGTGCTGTGTGCAGCCGCCTCGGCGGTTCCTCCCGCGGGACCGCGGTACCCACCGCATGACTGCCTACTCCTCTCCGCCCTCTCTGCGCTCCTGTTCTCTCCCTGGGGAGAAGCAGGCGCGGCACGGCACGAGGCCGGCGAGGAGATGCGCCCTCGGCTACGGGCCAAGGGAGCGTCGTGCAAGTGGCGTTACCCCGGCGGGACTTCCGCAGACAGTCCGGACAGCGCGCGCCGACCGGCGTGGTGGCATGACCGACACCTCGCAGTCCGGCCTTCGTCCAGTGCCTCCTGCGCAGTCGTCGAGGCCCTCGCATCGCGAGCGGACCGAGTACGGGCTTCGTAGCCGTTCATCGCCGCCATCACTCACATCGACTCTCAGCACCCGGCCGCGCGCCCAATTCCTTGAGAGGGACCTCCTCATGCCTCCATCCACACGCAAACTCACGGGCCGCATCGGCGCGCTCGTCGAGGGCGTCGACCTCACGGCGCCCCCCGATCGGTCGACGATCACGACGCTCAGGCAAGCCCTCAACGAGCACAAGGCGATCGTGTTCGACCAGGTGCGCCTCGACAACGCCGGTCAGGAGCGTGTGGCCGGGTGGTTCGGCGAACTCACCACCGCTCACCCGAACGTGCCGGCCGTCGACGGCACCACGAACGTGCTCGCCGTCGACAGCGAGACATCCAAGTCCAACGAGTGGCACACCGACGTCACCTTCGTGGTCAACCCGCCGCAGCTCACCACGCTCCGGTCGATCGTGACCACGCCGTACGGCGGCGAGACGCTCATCGCGAACGCGGCCGCCGCCTACCGTGACCTGCCCGACCCGCTCCGCGCCCTCGCGGACTCGCTGCGCGTCGTGCACACCAACCAGCACGACTACGCACGCCCTTCGTCCGCCTCGGCGCTGCGCGAGGAGTACGACCGGGTCTTCGTCTCGACGCCGTACGAGACCGAGCACCCCCTCGTGCGAGTGCATCCGCTGACCGGCGAACGCGGCCTGTTCATAGGCGGGTTCGTCAAGCGGATCGTCGGCCTGTCGGGAGTCGAGTCGGCCGATCTGCTGCGCGTCCTCCAGTCGTACGTGACCCGCCCGGAGAACATCCTGCGCTGGACCTGGGCCCCCGACCAGCTGCTGATCTTCGACAACAGGATCACCCAGCACTACGGGGTGGACAACTACGACGATCACCCGCGCCGCCTCAACCGTGTGACCGTCGCGGGAGACGTGCCGGTCGGTGTCGACGGCCGGCGCAGCGAGCAACTCGTCGGTGACGCCTCGCACTACAGCAAGGTGCTGGAGGTGGCTGCCCGATGACCGAGGTCAGCCTTGAGAGGCCGACTGTCGTTCCGTCGGCCGCCGAGACGACGAGCGTCCCGCGACGCGAGGTCTTCCTGCCGCGCGACGCCCGCCGCCGGACCCCGCTCCGCGCACTCCGCGAGCGGCTGCGCTGGCCGCTGGGGATCTACACCACTCCGGTCGTGATCCTCATCGCCTGGGAGACCCTGGCCAGGGCGGGAGTACTGAAGAAGACCTACGCCCCGGCACCGACGTCCATCGTCAAGTCCGCCGTCGACCTGTGGCAACAGGGCGTCCTCGGGCCGGACTTGGCCATCTCGCTGCAACGGGCCGGCATCGGTCTCGCGATCGGTCTGACGGTGGGCATCGTCACCGGCGTCTTCGGCGGGCTGCTGCGCAGCGGCGAGTATCTGTTCAACGGTGTCGTACAGGTGCTGAACACCATCCCGCTTCTTGCGGTGCTGCCGCTGATGATCGTGTGGTTCGGCATCGACGAGCTCACGAAGGTGCTGCTGATCTCGTTCGGCGCGGGCGTTCCGATGTACGTCAACCTGTTCGCCGCGATCCGGGGTGTCGACCAGCGGCTGATCGAGATGGCGCGGACGACGGGCGCCGGCACCTGGCGCCTGGTGACCCGTGTCCTGGTGCCCGGAGCCCTGCCGGGGTTCCTGGTCGGCCTCCGGTTCTCTCTCGCGTACAGCGTTCTGGGCCTCGTCGCCGCCGAGACGGTCAACGCCGACAAGGGTCTCGGCTTCCTCATCACTCAAGGGCAGACCTACCTCCAGACCAACCAGGTCTTCGTGGGGCTGGTGATCTACTCGCTCCTCGGTCTGCTCGCCGACCAGTTCGTCCGGGCTCTCGAGCGGGTGCTGCTGCGGTGGCGCCCCAGTTATGAGGCAGCATGAGCACCACGGTTTCTCCGCGCGACACACGGCCCCGCCGACAGGCGGGCGCCGTCGTCGAGAACGTCGTCCGCAGGTTCGGGGACCGGGTCGTCCTGGACCGACTGGACCTCACTATCGCCGACGAGGAGCTGGTGGTCCTGCTGGGCCCCTCCGGCTGCGGCAAGAGCACCCTCCTCAGGCTGCTGGCCGGACTTGACCGGCCGGACGGCGGGCGGGTCGAGGTCCCGGCGAAGCGGGCGATCGTGTTCCAGGCCGACCGTCTGCTGCCGTGGCAGCGGGTGCTGCGCAACGTCACGCTCGGCCTGCACGGACCGGACGCCGACCAGCGGGCTCTCGACGTGCTCGCCGAGGTCGGACTCTCGGGCCGTGAGAAGGCCTGGCCCAAGGAGCTCTCCGGTGGCGAGGCCCAGCGGGTGTCACTGGCGCGGGCGCTGGTCTCGGAGCCCGAACTCGTGCTGCTCGACGAGCCGTTCGCGGCGCTCGACGCGATCACGCGGCTGCGCATGCACGACCTCGTGCGGGCGCTGCGGAGCAAGCACCACGCGGCCATGCTGCTCGTCACCCACGACGTCGACGAGGCGATCGCGCTGGCCGACCGTGTCGTCGTCATGAGTGACGGACGCATCGGCACCTCGCACCGTGTCGAGCTGTCGGCCGCGGACCGTGAGGCGAGCATCGCGCGAGAGGAGCTGCGCTCCGCGCTCCTGGAAGACCTCGGCCTGGCCAACCAGCACTGACTTCTCCCGCCACACTCGCTCACTTCACCCGCCACACCACTGACTTCCCTCTCCACACCCCCGACTTCCCTTTCCACAACCCGACTTCTCCCAGCACACCCACTGACTTCTTCCGCCCCAGCACAGAAAGCACGTGAGAACCCATGTCCATAAGCACCTCCCGAATCGTCGCCGCCGTCGGACTGCTCGCCCTGGGGAGCACCCTCGTCGCCTGCGCGTCGACGTCGGAGGCCGTCGCGCCCCTGAGCAAGTCCAGCGGATCGGGCGCCGGCAGCCACCCCGAGTGGAAGAAGTACACCTTCACCATCGGCGACAACGGCGGTGACGGCAGCCAGGAACTGGCGAAGATCACCGGCGTGTTCGACAACGCGCCCTACAAAGTGAAGTTCGCCCGCTTCACCTACGGGCCGCCGCTCGTGCAGGCGGCCGCGTCGGGTGACATCGACCTGGGCAGCGTCGGCGACGTGCCGCCGATCACCGGCGCCGCGAAGGAGTACGGCTTCAAGGTCGTCGCCGTCAACCGTTCGCTCAGGCCCACCCAGGCGAACGAGAACATCATCGTGCCGAAGGGCTCGCCGCTGAAGACGCTCGCGGACCTCAAGGGCAAGAAGCTCGCTGTGCCGCAGGGCAGTTCGGCTCACGGTCTGGCGCTGAACGCGCTCAAGAGCGTGGGCCTCACCCCCAAGGACGTGAAGCTGGCCTTCCTCGACCCGGCGGCCGGCGCCACGGCGTTCAACACCGGCAAGGTGGACGCCTGGTCGATCTGGAACCCGCAGTCGGCGATCGCGGTCAAGAACGGTGCGCGGATCCTGGCGAAGGGGCTCCCGCCGATCGACCAGACGAGCAGTTACTACGTCGCGAGTGCGAGTTCGCTGAGCGACAGGACGAAGCGGGCGGCTCTCACCGATGTCCTGCAGCGGCTCGCCCACGAGTTCGCGTGGGCGATCAAGCACGAGGACAAGTACGCGCAGGCGATCTCCAAGGAGGAGGGCATCCCCCTCGACGACGCCAAGGTGTCCCTGAAGGCGTTCGAGACCCGGGTGACCCCGGTGGCGCAGCCGGACATCGCGGCGGAGCAGAAGCTCGCCGACGCCTTCCTGGAAGCGGGCCAGATCACCAAGAAGGTCGACGTCTCGTCGATCACCGACAACCTCCTGCCGGCCGGATACGACAGCTCGAGGCTGTCGGTCGGCTGATCAAGCGCACCACGAACGGACTGGAGAGCAGTTGTGAGCGACCAGAGAAGACGCCGGCTCCACCTCAACGCCTTCCTCATGGAGGCGGGACACCACGAGGCGGCATGGCGGCTCCCGCACAGCAACCCGCGAGCCGACTTCGACCTGCGGCACTGGATCGAACTGGCTCAACTGGCGGAGAGCGCCAAGTTCGACTCGCTGTTCCTCGCGGACGGCCCGGCGATCACCGGTACGGGTGAGTTCCGGCCGCCGGGCCAGCTCGAGCCGCTCACCCTGCTGACCGCGCTGTCGCAGGCGACCAGCAGGATCGGACTCATAGCGACCGTGTCGTCGACGTACAACGAGCCCTACAACCTCGCCCGTCGCCTCGCGTCGGTCGACCACGTCAGCGGCGGCCGGGCCGGCTGGAACATCGTCACCTCGGCGGGCGCCGACGAGGCGGCCAACTTCGGGCTCGTCGACCGTCCCGGCCACGCCGAGCGGTACGCCAGGGCCGACGAGTTCCTGCACATCGCCAAGGCGCTGTGGGACAGCTGGGAGTCCGAGGCCGTCGTCGCAGACAAGACCTCCGGGCGCTACGCCGACCCCGCCAGGCTCCACCGGCTCGACCACCGGGGCAAGTACTTCTCGGTGGCCGGCCCGCTCAACGTCGAGCGTCCGCCGCAGGGTCACCCCCTGCTCGTGCAGGCCGGCTCCTCCGAGGACGGCAAGGACTTCGCGGCACACCACGCCGAGGCGATCTTCACCGCCCACCGGACGTACGAGCGCGCGGCCGGGTTCTACGCGGACATCAAGGCCAGAACCAGGGCCGCGGGGCGCGACCCGGACGGCGTGATCGTGCTGCCGGGCATCGTCCCGTACATCGGGTCGACCGAGGCGGAGGCCAGGGCGCTGGCGAAGCAGTTCGACGACCTGCGCGTCGCCGAGTACGGGCTGCGTCAACTGGCCGCGGTCTTCGAGACCGAGCCGTCGGCGTTCGAACTCGACGCGCCACTACCGGACTTCATCCTCGCGAGACCCAAGCTGGAGGGCTCGCAGAGCCGCTCCGACCTGATCATCGAACTCGCCGTACGCGAGAAACTGACGGTCCGTGAGGTCATCTCGCGGCTCGGTGGCGGCCGTGGTCACTTCGAGTTCATCGGGACGCCCGAGCAGGTGGCGGACACGATCGTCACCTGGTTCGAGGGCGGTGCCGCGGACGGCTTCAACATCATGGCGCCGGCCCTGCCGTCCGGCCTGGAGAGCTTCATCGAGCACGTCCTGCCGATCCTTCGCGACAAGGGCCTGTTCCGTGAGGAATACGAAGGCACCACCCTTCGCGAGCACTACGGGCTGTCGGTGCCGGCCAACCAGTACCACCCGGAAGAGCCCCACGCGTCCCGTGCCTGACTGCGAGCCGCCGGCTCAGCTCGTCCGGGGGGCGCGGCAAGGCGTACGAGGACGGCGCCACCGCAGGAGCGGCATCCCGCTCCTGCGGTCGAGCGTTCTCTTGGGTCCCACGTGATAGGCGCTCTCTCGCGCGGTGAGGCCGGCTGTGGGCGTGTGGTGTCAGGGGTTCGCCCAGGCGCCCGGCGTGTCGGTCAACGCCGATACGTCGGGAGGCAGTTGGGCCGATGCGACGTCGGCGAGCGACACGCCCTCTAGGATCTCGCGCACGTTGGACCGCAGCGCGATCCACAGGGGGAGCAGGGACTGGGCCGGGCCGGTGTAGGAAAGGTCGGGGGGGCGCACCCCGCGCACCGAGACGAGTGGTCCGTCCACGGTGCGTATGACGTCGGCGATGCTGATGGTCTCGGCGGGCCTGGCCAGGCGGTAGCCGCCGTTGCCGCCGCGCTGGCTGAGCACGAGACCGCCCCGGCGCATGTCGTTCAGGATGCCTTCGAGGAATTTGTGCGGAATATCCTGGGCGTCGGCGATCGCCTCGGCCTTCAATGGCCCGTCGTCCCGTGACGCGGCGAGCTGCAGTGCGGCACGTACCGCGTAGTCCGCCCTGGCTGAGATCCGCATGTGCGCATTATCCCGTACGGCTTCGGTCGGTTTCCATCGTGGGCGGGCCGTCGGGCAGGAGACGGGTTTCTGCCCGTGTTCCGGCGGCCTGTGGGTGACGGCACCCCACTCGGCCGCCCGAGTGGCCGCGGGCCGCCGCCGACCGGGTGCACGGTCACCGGTGGAACATGCGCGCCTGGTCACAGGTCCGGTGCTCCAGGGTCTCCCGGTCAGACAGGCAGGACGAACGGAGGGTGCGCGCCGTTGAGGAAGTAGTCCCCGACGTCGAGGAGCCGGTGGGCGACGGGCTCGTACAGGGTGTGGGTTCGCGCGTTGCGCCAGAAGCGGTCGAAGCCCAGCCGCGCGGACGCGGATCGGACGCCGATGATGTCGAGGGCGCGTGTGGACGACTCCTGCGCGGCGCTGGAAGCGGCGGCTTCGGCCATGGCCACGAGGACGGAGATCTCCGCGTACTCGTCGTAGGTCAGGTCTTCGCCGTGTGCCAGCCCGCCCTGCACGGCTTGTACCGCCTGCTCGGTGAGTGCGGAGGCGGAGCGGGCGAGGACGGTCAGTTCTCCGTAGAGGGTCAGCATCCGCGGGTCCTGGGGGGAGCCGACCGGCCAGGCGGGATGCCGGAGCGAGTGGCCTGCCCTGCTGTACTCGCGGACCTCGGCCAGCACTCCCTCGGCGATGCCGAGAAGGACCTGGACGGAGAGGAGGCGTCCCACCGGTGATGTGAGTGCGGTCAGGGGTGAGAGGACATCCTCGTCCGCGGACAGGGAGCCGACTACGTTGTCGGCGGTGACGGGTACGGCGTCGAACTCCACGCTGCCGCCGGCCGCGAGCCGCTGGCCGAAGGTGTCGGCGTCGCCGTCGATCCGCACGCGGGGATGGGCGGGATCCACGACGACGGCGAATGGTTCACCGGTGTCGGCCCGCTCGGCCCGTACGGCGAGGCGGTCCGCGACCAGGACACCTGTGGCGTAGCTCTGCCGGCCGTCCAGCACATAGCCACCGCCCTTCCTGGCCAGCCTCAGAGGCGGTTCCTGGCGGGCGAGACCACCACCCCAGGCCAGCTGCTCCGCCGTGGGCTGCCGCTCGACCTGATCGGCGAGGGCGGGCTCGGTGAGGAACCGGGTGCTCCACGACAGGAAGTAGTGACAGCCCAGCAGTTGACCGATCGCGCCGTCCGCGGCGGCGATCTCCCGGACGACGGCGTAGGCCGTCGTCCAGTCCGCGCCGCCGCCCCCGGCCTCGGCCGGTACGAGGAGCGTCAGCAGACCCGCCTCACGCAGCCGGGACACCTCGTCGAAGGGGGTCTTGCCTGCCTGCTCCCTGGCCACCGCGTCCGTGGCCAGATCGTCCGCCGTTTCACGGGCCGCGCGCAGCCAGTGTGCACGGTCGCGTCCGGTCCGGCCGGATTCCGAGGCGGGTGCGGACGGCGCGGTGGCAACGCCCATGGTGGTGGTCTCCTCAAGGTCGGCGACGAGGCGCCGTGTCAGGACTCTCTTGCGGCTCGGGCACGCGCTTGTAGTCCATGCGTCGTACGGTGACGATCCGGCGCCGCGGCCTCTGTCCGGCTTGCGGCAGGGGGCGGGTTCGCCGGATCACCTGGGGTGAGAGAGAAAGAAGGGCGGCACGCGCAACGAGTGTGCCGCGTGCCCTACGCGCGACAACAGGCGGCGCTGACGACGTGGCCAAAGTCGACATGCCGACGACGAACGAGTCGTTGCTGCGTATGGGGCATGTACATCATCCTGCGCAGCCGCTGGACGCGCGGTCAATGCTTTCCTAGTAAATCGATAGGAAATACAGGGGACGCGACACCGTGGGCCGTTCTCACCGGCGACTCTCGGCCACTGGGCTGCGGGCCTTGGTGGGTGGTCACCTTGTCCAACCGGCGAGGAGGACGACCCGATGGGGGTATCGCTCAAGTCCGGTCCGGCATTCGGGCCATGGTTGACGGGAAGCCAGGTGTACTGCTCAATTGGTTGAGTGAACGCCGAGCAGCGCCTGGTCACCCGCGACCACATCGACTTCGGTCGAGTGTGGTCCGCCGCGTGTTGTACCTGATGCGGCAGTGGGCCGCCTGAACGGCCCTTCCCTGCCTCGTGACCCGGTCGCGGGCGGACTTCTCCCTTCGCGGCATCCTCGTACGCATACGCTGAACTCGCGCTGAATCCCCGTATGGACGGTTCCGCGAGGCCTGTCATGCGCTGCCGCCGCGCGACGGCACCGAGGTCCGTAACCGGCGTCACCACACCTGACGACCAGTTGGATCCGAGTCCCTGAGGCGCCGTCACACTCCGCCGCCCCGGGGGCCGTTCCCCCGCCGTGCCGACCCGTCTGCTGCCCGCGGCACGACCCACAGGACTTGAGAAAGGCCAACTCCCATGCCAGTGGAGTTCCTTGGTATCGCCGCCACCCATGACGGCTCCGAAACCACCCCGCGCTCCGGTGCCGCGTTCGACAAGGAGTACACGCTCCGGCTCGCCCGGGCGCACGAGGAACACGGGTGGGACCGCGTGCTGTTCGCCTACGGTTCCGGATCGCCGGATCCCGCGCCGGCCGCCGCCTACATCGCGAGCAGACTGGACCGCCTCCAGATCCTGCTCGCCCACCGGCCCAACGTCTCCTATCCGACGTTCGCCGCGAAGACCTTCGCCACCCTCGACCAGATCAGCGAGGGCCGGCTCGCCGTGCACTTCATCACCGGCGGCAACGACCACGAACAGGGCCGCGAGGGCGACACCCTCACCAAGGACGAGCGCTACGCCCGCACCCGTGAATACATCCACATCGTCAAGAAGATCTGGACCACCCACGAGCCCTTCGACCACGAAGGGGAGCACTACCGGTTCCAGGACTTCGTGAGCGACGTCTTTCCGGTCCAACATCCCCGTCCGAACGTGTCGTTCGGTGGATCGTCACCTGCCGCGTACGCCGCGGGGGGTGCCGAGGCCGACATCTACTGCCTCTGGGGCGAGCCTCTGGAGAAGACCGCCGAGCAGATCGAGGCCGTGAAGGCCGCCGCGAAGGAGGCGGGTCGCACCGACGTGCCCCGCGTCCAGGCCGCGTTCCGACCGATCATCGCCCCGACCGAGGAACTGGCCTGGGAGAAGGCGCACCGCACCGTCGGCGCGATCAAGGCCCGCAAGGAGAAGGGCGAGTTGGTCACCAGGCGGCACAGCGGCTCCGTTCAGCCACAGAACTCCGGCTCGCAGCGACTGATCGCCATCGCCGAGGCGGGGGAGCGTTACGACCGCGCCCTGTGGACCCCGACCGCCGCGGCGACCGGGGGTGCGGGCAATTCCAACGCCCTGGTCGGAACCCCGGAGACGGTCGCCCAGGCGCTGCTGGACTACTACGACCTCGGCGTCGACATCCTCTCCGCCCGCGGCTACGACCTGCTGGGCGACGCGATCGACTTCGGCCGGTACGTGATCCCGATCGTCCGTGAGGAGGTGGCCAAGCGCGACGCCGAGCGAGCGGCCCGTGGCGCGGAGAATCTCGCGGCGGTGCATGGATGAAACACCCGGTTGCACAACTGCCGCTGCCAACAGCTGAGTTGACGGGCATTCAAGTGGCCGCGTCCGAGGCGAAGGTGAGACCGTTCCTGAGCGAAGCCGGCGACGCCTACTCCAGGCGTCGAGCCGGTGGGGATGCCCACGCAGAACTCGCCGCCGACACCTTCCGCGTCCACATGCTTGCAGCCCACCATGCCGCCGAGACACCTGCGACCCTCGTCGCGCCGTGGTGCCGCACGGCTGCCACCGGGGCCACCGCCTGAAGCTCAGTGCGTACCGTCCTGCCCTCGGAGTCGGTCTCCAAGGGCAGGACGGCGGGCCGTCAGGGGCGGTCGCCGGTACCGCCGTTGGCGGGAGCGGAGGTCTGCCGGTGGCCGCCGGGCCGCGGGGCGCGGCCTGCGTCGCGAATGCTGTCGCGGGCGGCCGCGGCGACTGCCTCGGGCGTGATGCCGAACTCGGAGTACAGGCGCTGACAGTCGGCGGAGGCGCCGTAGTGCTCCAGGCTGACGATCCGCCCGGCGTCGCCGACCACCTCGCGCCAGCCCTGCCCCACCGCGGCCTCGATGCTGACGCGGGCCCGTACGCCAGGCGGGAGGACCTCGTCCTGGTAGGCCGGGGGCTGGGCGGCGAACCACTCCTGGCAGGGCATCGACACGACCCGCACGGCCAGGCCTTCGGCCTCCAGCAGCGCCCTGGCGTCGAGGGCGATGTGCACCTCGGAGCCGGTCGCCACGAGAATGACGTCCGGCGTGGTGCGGTCCGCAGCGCCCTCAGCCGTGTCGACGAGTACGTATCCGCCGCGGGCCGCGTTGTGCGCGGGGGCGTACGCGCCGCTTCCACGGTCCAGCACGGGCACATTCTGCCGGGTCAGGATCAGCGCGGCGGGGCGGTCCTTGTGTTCCAGCACGGTGCCCCAACAGGCGGTGGTCTCGTTGGCGTCAGCGGGGCGGACCACGTCCAGGCCGGGGATGGCGCGCAGCGCGGCCAGGTGCTCCACGGGCTGGTGGGTGGGGCCGTCCTCACCCAGGCCGATGGAGTCGTGGGTCCACACATAGGTGACCGGCAGCTTCATCAGCGCCGCCAGGCGCACCGCCGGGCGCATGTAGTCCGAGAAGGTCAGGAACGTGCCGCCGTAGGGGCGGGTGAGACTCTGCAGGGCGATGCCGTTGAGGACCGAGCCCATGGCGTGCTCGCGGATGCCGAAATGCAGGGTGCGCCCGTAGGGGCCGCCCTTCCAGTCCTTGGTCTGGCGGCCGGCGGGCACGAAGGACGGCTCGCCGTCCATGGTGGTGTTGTTGCTCCCGGCCAGGTCGGCTGAGCCGCCCCACAGCTCCGGCAGCACCGGGGCCAGCGCGCTGAGAACCGTGCCCGACGCGGCGCGCGTGGCCATGCCCTTGGGGTCGGCGGGGAAATCCGGCAGCTTCTTGGTCCAGCCGTCGGGCAGTCGCTGCGCCTGGAGGCGGTCCAGCAGCTCGGCGCGCTCGGGGTTGGCCGTTTGCCAGGCCGCGAACGCCTTGTTCCAGTCGGCGTGCGCCTGACGGCCGCGGCCGGTTGCCTGGCGGGTGCGGGCCAGCACCGCGTCCTCGACGGTGAAATGCTGCTCGGGGTCGAAGCCCAGCAGCCGCTTGGTCGCGGCGACCTCGTCCTCGCCCAGCGCGGAGCCGTGGGCCTTGCCGGTGTTCTGCTTGGTGGGCGCGGGCCAGCCGATCAGGGTGCGCAGCATGATCAGTGAGGGCCGGCCGTCCTCCGCCTGGGCAGCGCGCGTGGCCGCCAGCAGGGCGTCGACGTCCTCGACGTAGCTGCCGGTGCCCGTCCAGTCGACGGTCTGCACGTGCCAGCCGTAGGCGGCATAGCGGGCCGGAACGTCCTCGCTGAACGCGATGTCGGTGTCGTCCTCGATGGAGATGTGGTTGGAGTCGTAGAAGACGACGAGATTGCCCAGCTCCTGGTGTCCGGCCAGGGAAGCGGCCTCGCTGGTGACGCCTTCCATCATGTCGCCGTCGGAGGCGATGACGTACACGTGGTGGTCGAAGGGGCTGCGGCCGGGCTCGGCGGCGGGGTCGAGCAGTCCGCGTTCGCGCCGGCCCGCCATCGCCATGCCGACCGCGCTGGCCATTCCCTGGCCCAGCGGGCCGGTGGTGATCTCCACGCCGCGGGTGTGCCGGTGCTCAGGGTGTCCGGGGGTCGCCGAACCCCAGGTCCGGTATGCCTCCAGGTCCGACAACTCCAACCCGTACCCGGTCAGGTAGAGCTGGGTGTAGAGGGTCAGGCTGGAGTGCCCGCAGGAGAGCACGAAGCGGTCACGCCCCAGCCACCGGTCGTCGTCCGGGTCGTGCCGCATGACGTTCTGGAACAGCAGGTGTGCCAGTGGGGCGAGGCTCATCGCCGTACCGGGATGGCCGTTGCCGACCTTCTGCACCGCGTCGGCCGCCAGCAGCCGGGCGGTGTCCACCGCCCGCACGTCCACCGCGTCCCACCCGGCCTGTTCCGACACCGGCATCGTCACGGACCGCTCGTGTGACGGTGTGCTGCCTGACTGCTCGCTGGTCATGCCACAGCTCCTCGAAAATCGAAAATTGACGGTGGACGATCTGCCGCCCGACGGGCCGAAGCGATCGGCTCCCTGGCTCCGTGTACCCAGGGCGGCGCGGCCGACCCAGGTGGAACGCACCTTTCGCCCGATTTAACTGTTCCCGGTCAAAGGGCTGTGGCTTGGCGGGACCGTCTTGCGGTGGCGAATTCCAGCGCACGCACCCGTTCGCCAGTCGCCTCCGGCGTTCCGTCGCTGTCCTCTTGGAGGACGGCTTCTTCGCCCTGTCCGTGGCCGTCACCTTCGCCGTGGCTCTCTTCTTTGGCCCTGGTATGTCGTGGACGGTGGCGGTCCTTCCGGGGACTCACGGGCCCTGGTCACGGACTTCTTGAGTGCGGCCAAGTGCGGCCATCAGATCGACGACCATCCCGGCCGAGGCAACCTATGGAGAGGTGGGCCGACGCGGCGGGTGTGGCAGCTGAGGCGGAGATCGAAGGAGCCGAACACCGAAGCGTCTTGGCAGACGGGCGCGCGATCATTGCGTGGACGGGTTTGCCGGGGGTACTCGCGCTGCGATTGACGGGTCCCGTGAATGGAGGTTCACATGCTGCTGGCTCACCCGGCATATCGCAGAACCTGACCGAGCGGTACGAGGCACTCCGCAGGCCGCATGCCGAGGACGGCAGTGCGGTCACGCGGCGAAGGAAGAAATCACCGACACGCTCGACGTATCGACCGGCGCACGTGGCATCGATACCGCTCCCCAAGCCGCCGCTGGGTGCGGACCGACGGGAGCCCGCCCCGAGGACGACTCGCTGGCCGCTGCCGGGTGAGCGCGATCCATGCGACCGCCGGCGGTGTCGATCCCGTATGTCCTGCACCGCGGCGACTCACTCCACCGAGCGTGTGCTCTACGAACTTCGACAACACAGAAGGCGATTGGGGGCGGGAGCAGGTGAGTGAACCGTTGACCTTCAGCCAAGACAGAGGCGAGCCCCACCCTTCTGAGACGGAGGCCGATCGACCCGTGGCCACGACCGAGGTCTGGCGCAACGAGGAGGCCGCTGCTCCGGACGATTCTGCGCTGCCTGAGGAACGAGGGAGCCGGCCGCGGCACGACCCGGTTTCCAGCGCGGTGATCGATCAGGCCATGGGCGTCGTGATGGCACTCGGGCGCCTGCGCACGGGCCAGGCCTGGGCCGTCCTGGCAGAGGTCTGCCGGCGCACCAACATCGAGCGGCGCCGCCTGGCCGAACTCCTCATATCCTGGGCGCCCACCGGCGAACTCAACCTCGGCATCCGAATCGCCCTGGAGGAAGCCATCCGGAGGCAGCACACCCGGTCGGGCGGCCAGCCCTGACCCCCGCTTGCGGCCGCTTGCAGGAGGGCGGCCGAAGACCGAGGCGAACGCGGCCCGAGGCAAAGGCAGCCCGAGGCCCGAAGGCCCGAGGAGGTCACGCACCCGTTGGCGGTGGCTGGGCGTGCCGTGAGAGGGCCCTACCCAGCCCGCCGTGCTGCTCGAGCACGTTGGGGACATCGCTGCGGAGAGGTGCGCCATATCGGCCTGTTCCCATATGGCGGTTGTGTTCAGTCAACCGTAACCTTGAACCTGGTTGCTGTGGGTAGTCTTGCGGGCGCTGTTCGTTGTGAACGGACGGAGCAATCCGGCCGTTGCACAGCGGCAGTGGACAACCGTCCACTAGATTTGCTGCGCATCATCCGGGCGGATCGGGGGATCGGGAGGAACTGAGGTGGTGCATGGGGGGAAACCCTTGTGGCGCAGGAGCAGCAAGTGCGGCAACGAGAGCGAGTGCGTGGAGGTCGCGGTGGAACGTGACTGGATCCTCGCCCGCGATTCGAAGGCACTTGCCCGGCCCGCTTTGACGTTCACCGCTGGTGTCTGGTCCGTGTTTCTGGACGCCGTGAGGGCAGGGGAGTTACAGAACCCGTGACGTTCTTGACCAGCCAGCGGCAAAGGGGAGGGGGACGGATGGATGCCGGGGCGTCGGCCGTTCATCGTCTGGGCCAAAGGGCCCGCAGCCGGTCTGTGGCGGTAGGCGGAGCGATCACTTTCACACTCGTCGTCGGCGTTTTCGCCACGTTGGCAGCGGCGGCGGCATCCATGCTGGTCGACAGTGTCTTGTTCAAAAGGGTTCTCTGGGTCTCCGTGGCCGTGATCGTGGCGGTCAGTGCGGGCCTGTGGCGCGCGGGAGTCTCTCCTACGGCGCCCCCACCGGATTCTGATCGTCTTCCGTACGGCTCTCAGGCGGGTTCTCCGCACTAGTGCGTGTCGCCCGCCGACGTATCAGCAGCCGCCTCAACCACCAGGCCGCCGCGCTCGACAGTCCTGCGCCGACGACGGTCAGGGCGCTCGTACCGGCCGGCGGCAAGGACAGCTTGAGATGAGCGGCCTTGTCCATGACGAACAGGGCCGCCGACACGATGATCGCCAGGGCGAACAGGCCCATCGTTCCGACGAGAGCGGCCAGCCGCAGCTTCATCATCCCGCGGACGGTCTCCAGTTGCAGGGCGTTCGCGGCCCGGGCCTTCTCTATAGCGATCAGGTTCTCGGCCTGGGCGGGATCCTGGATGGCCTGAGCCTTGAGAACCTCATCGGTCATGTCGCCCGTCGGATCCGTATCACCGGGCGTATTCGTCTGCACCCACTCCAGCAGGCGCTGCCATACCGGTCTGGAGACCACGCTTTGGCCCTCCCCTTGCCCCTCGTCACCGTTGACGGGGCCCGGCTGTTAACGGACGCCGAGGTCCTGCTGGACACGGCTGATCAGGTCGGCCGACTCCGACTCACCGAGCGCCATATCCGTGATCGCCCGGAAGCACTCCTGGTAACGGGCCAGCAGGCGTAGGTCCTCACCACCGGTCATGCTGCCCGCGGCATGCTCCAGATAGAGAAGATCGTCGTCATCGGGAAAGCCCAGCAGGACAAAGCTGCCCAGCGTGCTGTAGTGCGCCCCCGCCTCGAACGGCAACACCCTCACGGAAACCTCGGGGCGGCTTCCGAAATCGAGCAGGCGGCCCAGTTGTTCGTCAAGTACCTCCTTGCCTCCCACTTCGCGCCGTACGGCTGCCTCGTCCAGCACGAACACGCAGGCAGGCCTGCCCGAGCCGTCGAACATCCGCTGCTGCCGTTCCATACGCAGGTCGACGATCCTGTCGAACATGTCCGCTTCCAGATCACGGGGAGCGAGGAGAGCCTCGGCGTACCTGCGGGTCTGCAAGTGCCCTGGCACCACGATGGGGTGATAGGTATGCAGGGAATCCGCCGCACCCTCGTACCCCAGGTACTGGGCGAACTGCGGGGTGATGACCTCGTGATAGCCGGACCACCAGCTCGGCCCCTTGCTGCCCCGCGCGGCCTGCTCCAGATCCGCTACCCGTTCGGGATCGGTGACCCCGTACAAGGCCAGCAGGGCCCGAAGATCACTGACCGAGACGCCGACCGTGCCGGTCTCGACCCGGATCAGCTTCGACTGGGACCATTCGACCCGCTCGGCCGCCTCCCGCTGACTCAGATCCGCGCGCTCACGCGCCCGGCGCAGCGCAAGGCGTAGCTTGCGCCGGTTCAAACTTGGGTCAATCTGGTGTGTCATCGCCACTCCTTCTCCGCGCACGTACCCGGTTCCTCATTGGCCATGCACGGAAAGTTCCTAGCTCTTTGCCTAGCTCATTATGCTCCGAGCTTTCTGCATAGAGCTAAATGGCGAAGAGCGGAGCGTGACGCCCCGAGAAGGGGTCCGCGGCAACCTGCACGGCAGGACCGCCTGCCTCACCTAACGTCACAGGCTGTGCCTGCGCTCCCGAACAGCCCGTCCTTTTCGCACCGTTGGCGCGCACGGGAGCGCGATGGGGCGCACGGCGGACCGGCCTGTACCTCGCCGCACGCCGGAGCGCGCCCAGTGGTCGGCATACGATGCTGATCAAGCGGCCTCCGGAAAGCGCCACGCGCTCGCCCCGGTCTCGGACACACCGTCACCAGGACGGGCGCCTGATTCATGGAACGTGACAGAGAGCCCGGCGAGGATCGGCCGCCGAACCGCTTCTCCCACTCTCTCGCCACACGCGAAACACGTTGAGGCCGGGGCGTGTGCGGCCATCTGGGCCATCACCGGCCTGGCAGGACCAGGCCCGCCTCGCCGACCTGGAGCCCGTCACGGCGTTCCACGAGGTCGGCCACAACCACTGCCGCGCCCCCTCCGAACCCGAGGAATGCCTGACGGCGGACTTCTTCGCGGCCGTAGGTTCCCGAACGGATCGGCGATGACCTGGACGTTCATCCGATGCCTATGGGTGGCTCTGCTCACGAGAACCGAACCGGCAGCGAATGTTCAGCGGTCCGACAGCGCCCTGGGCGCAATCCTGTTCGATGGAAGGGGACCAGGTGCGACCTCCGGCCCCCAGCCGCCCGCCCCGAGCGCTGACGGCCTGGTCTGTTGACCGAGTCAGGAAGGCCGGCGGATCCCGTTGCCGGGCGACGTGCGGGCGAACCAGGTCCGCGTCTCGTCCGTGGTCAGGACGCGGGTCAGCTCGGCCGTGCCCGGGAGATGCGGGAAGAACCGGTCGGCGTTCCAACTGCGCTGGTACGTCGGCTCGTCGAGCATGAGCAGGCGGCGTCCCTCCACCAGGGGGATGTCGTCGGGCAGCCCCTCGTTCCAGATCCGCTCGCCGTCCGGGGCGAGGAGTTCGAAGGCCCCGGTCGCGATGGTCCGAGTGCGTTCCTGGGCGGGCTCGGGGTCCGTGGCCAGCCGGACGCTCTCCGCCGAAGGCGTAGTGCCGGGCACGTGGCCGCCGCCGACGAGTACGTGGGCGAGCAGCGTGTGCAACTGGAAGTTGTCCCCGATGCCGCCGATGCGCACCTCGAACCCGGTCCCGGTGGGCCTGTGCAGCACCACAAGGGGCTCGTCGTCCAGAACCGCCAGCGCGTAGGCCAGGCATTTGAGGTCGTGCCGCTCCAGGGCAGCGAGGTCGCGGCAGGCGGGGAGGATCGCAGGCGCGTAGCGACGGCGCACCTCGGCGCTGCGGCACAGTACGGCCAGCGCGGGTGGCTGCCACTCCTGGACCGAGCACCAGGCCAGCGCCAGCCGCGTGGCCTCGTACACCTCGCCGCCGAGGCGGGCCAGCAGCGCGTCGTCAATGATCTTCTCGTCCGGCTCCGGCAGTTCGTCATCGGCCGTGCCGGCGGTGGTCCAGCGGCGGGCGAACTCCAGGGCGTCGAGCAGGTCGTGGTGGACGCCGCCGAGAATCGGCTCAGCGCAGGCTGCCGGATCGGCCCCGCGCTCGACGCAGAAGCCGGCCGCCATCGCCAGCATCGGCCGCGGGCCGGTAGGCGGGAAGGCGGGGAGCAGCGCCGTCAACCGGGGCCCTGCCAGAACGCGTTCAGCGTCCGACGCCGACCGCACACTGTTCATCATGGCGGTGAAGGCATACCCGGTGCGGTCGCCATCGCGAGCGGCAACCGCCGCCTCCAGCTCGGACACGATGGCGGCGAGGCCCGAAGCCTCCCGCTTCCTCTTGAAGATCACTGGCACACCTTAGGGCCGAGGTCTGTCCGGCGTCATCAGACCAGGACCATCGAATCTCTGGACCGTCAGCTGCTGTCGAAACTGATGAACACTTGCTGCCGGTTCTCAGTTCTCTTGGACGAACCATTCTTTGCCGGGTGCCCCGATCGGCGTTTCCGACCGACCGAGGCACCCGGCGGGTTGAGCGGTGGAGCGATTCAACAGCAGATCAACACGAGATCAGCAGCAGAACCGTCGATCAGCCACGTGGCAGGACCAGTGACTGTACGTCCGGCAGGCCCCGCCAGTCGTTCGACGCGACCGTGGCATGCGCCTTGGCCAGCAGCGCGACCCGTGCCGACGCGTCGGCCGACGACGGGCTGACGTCGTCGAGAGCCGGCGACACATTCTCCGAGTCCGTCATGAACAGCAGATAGTGGTTGGTGTCGTACCAACTCGTGTCGATGCCGCTGTTGATGTAGGTGGCCGCGTCACCGTCGAACGCCACGAACCAGGGCCGCAGCGTCGCGTCGGAGTAGCGGGTGCGCGGGTCGCCCGAGGCGGCGTTGTGCACCGAGGGGAAGATGTTCGCCTGCGCGGTGGTGCCCGCGGTGTGCAGGTTGCGCAGGTAGGTCGCGTACTCCTTGTCCGTCCACAGGGTGTCGGTCGGGTTGCCCTCCTCGACCGTGCCGGGGATGACCTCCAGCAGCACCTTGCCCGCCAACTGCGCCCGGGTCGGCCAGTTGCCGGCCTTGGCCGCGTCGTCGAGGGTGGCGTACTGGCCACCGCCGGGCTTGTTCAGCAGATCGTTCGGCTTGTAGACCAGGCTCCCCAGGTGCGCGGTGATCGACTGGTCCAGCTTGGCCGGGCTCATCCCGAGGTTGGCCTGGAAGCCGGCCTTCATCTCCAGCTTGATGATCAGTGGCCCGTGGCCCGGGTGCGCTCCGAGCCATACCCGGACGTCGTCCAGGCAGCTCTCCAGGTCCTTGTTGGTGCCGCCGGTGTACAGGTCGGCGGCCGAGGAGGCGTTGACACAGTTGTTGCTGTTGCTGGTCAGGCTGCTGTGGCTGACCTTCCACTCCTGGGTGAAGACATCGTCCCAGACGTCCAGCTCGATCATCGAGGTACCGGTGTCGAGGCCCTGCGCGAGGTACGTGAACGCGCTGGGGTCGTAGGTGTTGTGGATTCCGGACGTGGTGGTGCCGGACAACTGAAGCGAGTTCGTGTCGTCGGCGGATGCGGAGGCGCTGACGCCTCCGACGGCGCCGGACGCCAGGCACAGACTCAGCACGCCGAGCAGCGCGGTACGCGGTGCCGCGAGCGGGCGGAGGGGAAATCTAAGGCGGCTCATCGAACCGGTCACGGTTCCTCCATCGTGGGGGTGACTCTCCGTCTGGACGGTGACGGCCATGCATGAATCGACGGAGACATGACACGTAACGCGATCTAGAATCCTGCTGTCAGCTACGATTCCGGCCGATCTTCTCCGGCCTTCCGCAGGCCGCTGAGCTGTCGTTTTCTTGTGAATGTGGTCGGTTCGCAAGGACACCGCCGGCGAAAATGCGGACAAGTGCGGCCGAACAAGGGAGTTCGGCAGGGGGTTGGGGAAACGTGGCGGCGCCGCGACCGGCCTCCGCGCGGCGAGCGGAGGGAACCACGCGTGACTGGAACCGATTCGAGTGGCCCTGAGTCTTGTCGGAGCGGTGCAGGCGCCGCCCGGGCTCGCGGCCGTCAGCGGGAGTGCCAGTAGCGGGACGGACCGGACGGCGCACCTTCCCCTCGGGCCATGCGATCGGGCCTATTGCGGGCGGCAAGGCGTTCGCGGCACGTGGATGACGTACGTGGCACACCGCAACAGGCTTTGACGCGAGCGGGGTTCGTCAAGTCCTGCTCGCAGTAGCACGGTTGCTGCTGGCTGCTGGCTGCTGGCTGCTGGCTGCTGGCTGCTGGGAGCCGGAGCCGGGAGTCGGGTGTGGCGCGATGGGCCGTGATCGCCGCTGCGCGCCGTCACTCCGCTGACATTGCGTCCGACTGGTGCCCGGTCGGGTGGATGGACCTTGCGGCACTCCTGGCGAGGTCCGTTCCGCCGTCGCCGGAAGGCCTCTCCCGAACGGCTTCGGAATCGGGCATGATGGGCCATCTGTACCGGTCAAGCGACGCTACGTCGTCGTCAAACTGATCCATTCCCCTTCGGATACGTCGAGCGCACACCCCTTTATCCCGACCGTCACGCGCTGCCTGGTCATGCCCGCGCCGCGGTGCGTTCCGGTGGCACCGCGGCGGCGGCCATGTCGTCGATTTCGGAAGGAAGTGCTGTGGCACCGGTGCTTGTTGGACACGAAGGACTGCTGGCCGGAGAGCGCATACCGGTGATAGGCACCAGGGTCGCCTTCGGACGCAATCCGGAAAACACCATTGTCCTCTCCAGCCTGAACGTTTCACGCTTCCACGCGGAGATCGTCCTCGACGACACTCAGGGCTACGTGCTGCGCGACTGCGGCAGCAGCAACGGAACGCTGGTGAACGGTGAGGAGATCGACTCCCAACTCCTCAAGCCCGGGGACGACATCACCATCGGTGACCAGGGGTTCCGCTTCGAGGTCCCGGACGCCATGGAGACCATCATGGCGCTCTCCTTGCCGAGGTCGCTGACCCACGGTGACGAAGAGGTCGAACGCGGTCCGGTGCTGCGGGTCACCATCGCGGGCGGGGGCCCCGTAGGCCTGTCGCTCGCCCTGCTGCTGGAGCGCTTCCTCGGTACCCAGGTGAACATCACCGTCTACGACGGCCGCTGGCGCAAACAGGGCCGCCGAATCGTCTGGAAGGACTTGGGCCAGGGCAATGTGCGGCGCCAGCAGGTCGTGACCGTTCAGAGCCGCCAGTACCTCAGCCTGCCCGAGGAGGTGCAGACCCGCCTCTTCGATCCGGACAACTACACCGAGATGTGGCCCTCCGGCCCCGACTCGATCGGCGATCACCACCCGCGCAACATGCGCATCGCCTACATCGAGGACCGGCTGTTGGAGGTGGCGAACGAGAAACCCGGCCGGATCCGACTCGTCCCCGCCCGGTTCAGCATCGACGAACAACAGGAGGCCCTGGCCACCCAGCACGTACTGGCGATCTGCGACGGCGGACGGTCGCACACGCGCGAGCACTTCGCCGCCAAGTTCGGCCGAGCGGACGAGTCCATCTACTCGCTGAACGACCGTCATCTCCAGGACGTGGTCCTCGGCCTGCGCGTGAAATCAGGTCTGAGCGACCCCATGGCCGTACTGTTGACCGTCGGGCAGAACCGGTTCCTGCTGAACTCCCTGCGTGGAGAGGGCTTCCTCAACATGCGCCTGACGGACGCGGAGGCCGCGGAGGTCGTCGGCATCGATCCGGTGCGCCGCGTCTTCGAAGAGTGCATCGCCTCTCGCCCCTGCCTGATGGGGCGTGACGAGTACGGCGACTTCCAGTGCTCCACGCACAGCACCCTGTTCCTGCCCGCCCTCATCAAGGGCTCGGCCCTGTGGAAGCGGGTGGGCGAGGGGCTGCGCCTGTTCGGCGTCGAGTCGGACGACCTGAGCGCGGTCACCGCCTTCCGGCTGGATATGGTCCAACGTCCGCGCTTCACAGCCGAGTTGCTGCCGCCCACGGCCAACTCCACCGGTACGTACGGCTTTCTGCTGGGCGACGCCGCCAACGCCATCCACTTCTGGCCGGGGCGGGGACTCAACAGCGGCCTGGCCTCCGCGATCTCGCTCGCGCGGTCCCTCAACGGGGCATGGAACGGCAAGCCCTTCCGGGACGCGGACTTCCTGCGCCACGAGGCCGCCATGTCAATGCTCCAGTACCGCCACAAGAGCCGCGCCTGGAAGGCGATGGTGACCACCGACGACCAGGGTGCCACCTGGGCCATCAAGGACATCATCGCGCACGGCATCGACGGAATCGCCGAGGAGCCGGACCGCGAGGCCGACACCGCGACGCTGCTGGAGCGGCTGCGCGAGATCCGTACCCGGCTGGCGAAGCGCATGCCCGGTCTGCCGGACGACGAGGCGATCCTGGAACGGCTGGGGACCCTGGAAGGCAGCACGCTGCGCATGCTGGTGCTCAGCGGTGCCTGGGACACACTCACCATGGGCGGCGAGGAGGTCGACATCGACATCTTCTACGGCCGGGACTCCGCCGCCGCGGCAGCCGCGGTCGAGGCCCTTGAGCCGGCCGCGCCGCTCTGAGTTCGTACGCGCGAGCCGCGGCCAGGCGTGACCGGCGGCTCGCGCACCTGTGGCCGGGCACGGGTGGGTTGCTTGTGCCGGTCGAACGCTGCGGTTCGCTGGGGGAGCTGCGGTCGGTGGTGTCCGCGGGGCGGACGGGTGGGTGCCCTTGGATCCCGGGACCCGACGCCGAGTGGGGCGGCGTGTCCAAGAGGATTTCGCGCTGTCAACGCTCCATCGGGCATGCGCAGTTGTCATGGCCGAGAGCGGTGAGCGGGATGGGTGAGGACGTCGGGCACGTGTGACGGGGGCGAGATCGGTGGGCCGCTCCGGAGCGCTCCGGCGGACCTCCCCACCTGGTTTTCACCCGATCCCTGATGCGCCCAACTGGTTCCGAACGCAAGGGCGAAGGTCGCCGGACGACTGGCAACTCACCGAAGACATAGACGACTTCCTCGCCCGAGCCGGAGACTTCCTGCGCTCGCGCCCCGCTCTGCACAACACGCCGCTGACGGACTTCGAGGAACTGCGAAAACGCGGGACGAAGGCACACGGTGCCGAAGCCGCCGTCTTCGGCCGACCGGAGTCAGGAGGCGAGGTCCGCGCTGTCTTCTATCGCACTCCGCGCGGCCGTCTGACCCTCACCCCTCTCTGCCGAGCAGGCCGACACACTCGCCGCCAACCTGGCCGGCCTCGGCCCCTTCCCCTCCGACATCGTCGCGGACCACGTCACCGCCACCGCCACCGCCACCGCCACCGCTTTCGCCGAGACATGGCAACGGCACACGGGCGCAGCGCCGGTGCCCTTCTGGCGGACGCATCTTCACCGTCTCGGCACCCTCACCCCACCACGACCGCGCCCAGAGGGCCGGGGTCGCGTCGCGGGCGAGCAGGACCGCGGGCGACGGCCCGGTGCCTGCGCCGCCGATGCGACCAGCTCACCGCGTGGAGGTGAAGCGGCCGACCGGGCGTGTGGACGCGGCGAGTCGCCAGGAGCCGACGGGGCTCCGTCACGGCGGGCGGATCCACACGGTGAGCGGAAACAGGGGGTCAACCGTCCGTGGGCCGGCAGCGCGCGGCTGGGGGCGGGAACAGCAGGTCGCCGACCTCGGGGGTAGGGTGCGCGGATGGAACGGATCTTGGTGGTGGGCGTCACCGGCTCGGGCAAGTCCACTCTCGCCCGAGCCGTGAGCAGCAGCCTCGGCCTGCCGTACCACGAGATGGACGCGCTGTTCTTCAACGGGCCCGGCTGGGCCGTCAACGACAAGCTGGCCGAGGACGTGTCGAGGCTCGCTGCCGGGCCTCGCTGGATCGTCGACTCGCTCGGCTACCCGGAAGTCCGCGATCTACTGTGGACCCGGGCCGACACCGTGATCTGGCTGGACTACCCCCGGCACGTGGTCATGCCCCGAGTCCTGCGCCGGTCCCTCCGGCGTACCGTCACCCGCGAGGTCATTTTCGGCGGCAACAGGGAGACCTGGAGAGAGTGGCTGCGCCGGGACCACCCGGTGTGGTGGTCCTGGTCGCAACACAGAACCCGGCACGACGAAATCGAGCGCCGCACCCTCGACCCCGGCTTCGCCCCGCTCGACACGCTCCGCTTCCGGCACCCCGACGAAACCGCGGCCTGGGTGGCGTCTCTCTGACCGCATCACGCGCAGGCTTCCGCCCCGTGCTTCCCCTCAAATCGATTCGCCGGGGCTCAGGTACCGGTAGCCGTGGTCGGTCTCCTGGGCGAGCCAGCCGTTGACGCTCGCGAGGCCGCGGTCGTTGATCTGGGCGTCGTGGATCGCGAACGCCCGCTGTGGCGCGATCGCCTTGACGAAGTCGATGGCCTCCGCGGTCTTCAACCAGGAGCCCTGCGCCGGGACCAGGAGCGTCTCGATCGGCTGCTCGGGCACGTGCAGCGAGTCGCCGGGATGGTAGACCGCCTCGTCGACGATGTAGCCGAGGTTCGCGCAGTCCGGCCGGCCGTCGTGGACGAACGCGTGACGGCCGCCGACCGCCCTCACGCGGAAACCGGCCGCGGTGAACGTCTCGCCGGAGGACACCCCGGTCACCTCCAGCCGGGGGACGCTCGCAGCGGCTGGGGCATAGACCGGGACACCGAGCCCGGCCAGGCGCAGGACGTCGACGTGGTCGGCGTGTTCATGGGTCACCAGCACGGCGTCCGCGCCGTTCAGAGCGGTCGGCTCGCTCCACGTCCCGGGATCGATCACCAGCACGCGGCCCTCGTGTTCGAGCCGCACGCAGGCGTGGGTGTACTTCGTGATCCGCATGACCTCCGAACGTACCGGCACCGCACCGATCGCCAATCGTTCGCGGGCGAGATCGCGACATGTCACCGTGCCCGGCATGACCGTACTACTGGGCGACTAGAACAGGTTCGCGACGGAGATCGGCAGGTGGGAGCACTCGCTGTGACCAGAACTACAGCTGGGTCTGAACCCGCCAGAAGCGCGGGCCTCGGCACTAGAGCCGCCGAAGACCGCTGAGCACCTTTTCGAGCAGGGTCACGTGGGGCCTTCCCCCGTTCTCGTCGTCCCCGTGGGGTTGTTGCACAACGACGAGCCCCGCCTCCGCCAGATCGGCGACGAGGATGCGAGCGACTCCAAGAGGGATGGCGAGGTGCGCGGAAATCTCCGCGACCGACTTGACCTCTTGGCAGAGGAGGCAGATCCGATATGCCTCCGGCGTCTGAGCATGAGGCTTCCAGAGGTCTGTTCTGGTGCTGACCAACGCCTCGATGGCGAGTTGGTGGCTGGGGCGGGTACGGCCACCGGTCATCGCGTAAGGCCGGACGAGTGCGGAAGGCTTGGCGCGGCCGCCCGGCGCTGCGGGGAGTCGAGGATCCTGAACCGTGGACGGCGGAAGACGGTATGTCCTGTACGGATCGCCGCCGGGGGGCGTCGTCACGGTTGCTGCTCCATTCGACTAGTGCACCCGAGCGCGTCGGGTACCGGAAACAGCCCACTGCCTGTGTCGGCAGAAGGCGCGCGTTCATGAACCACAGGTCCGAGCCCGCACAGCGTGCGCTGAGCCGCGCGGGACACGGCCTCGAAGCGGAGCCCTCGTCGTAATCGATTACGAGTCGATTCACAAAGAAGGACACTAGCCGCCGTAGCGGCCTCAAGGCGGATCTTGGCCTACTTCGTGCCCCGCCACGGAAATCGGCATATGCCACCACTGTTCTGTCCGTGCAAGTGACAGACCCCAGATGGCTCGTGTCCACGGCGCACGGCGCAACGGCCACGCGAAAGCAGGTGAGTTGACGTTCGCGCCCGACTCACCCACCGCGCGATCGGCCCTGTCCGGCGACGCGACCGCTCCGGCGCCGCTGCCCTGCGCCGGACTGTGTGCGTCCTGTGCCAGGCCCGGTTGCGGTGGCGGGGAGAGCCGTACCGTGCCGAGACCGGCTGTTCGACCTCGACGGTGCGGGACATCCCGCACTCCGGGCAGACGGCGTTCGCAACGGCCCGTACCGCGGCGGCCCTTGTTGGACATCCTGCGCTTCACGACGCGGGGCCGGCTGCGCGGGCGTCTGTTGGGCAGGAGTCGTTCCAGGAGGTCCTGCCACCCTGCACCACCTCACCGACCTGCTGCGCGCCATCTCCAAGCGATACGGTCGAGGTGGCGGGCGCCGCCGCCCGGGAGGATCGCAACTACTCCGGCAAGCATCGCCGCCACGGCCTGTACGTCCTCGCACTGACCGACGAGCGGGGCCGTCCGGTGTGGATATCGGCCGCCCGGCCCGGCCGCACCCACGACATCACCGCCGCCCGCCGCGACGGCATCCTGGCCCACCTGCGTGCTGCCGGCCCCGGCGCCCTGGCCGACCTGGGCTTCCTCGGCCTGGACGACGACGGGGACGATCCCGTGGTCGTCACCGGCTTCATGGCCACCCGCGCCCGCAGGCTCGCATCCGCCGAGAAGGAGGCCAACCGGGTCCTGGCCGCCGGACGCGTCCCCGGTCGAACGCGGCTTTGCCCACCCGAAGAACTGGCGGATCCTCTCCAGGCTCCGCAGTGACCCCGCCCGCGCCACCCACCTGTTTCGCGCGCTGCTCGTCCTGACGAACATCGAGGCCACCACCGAGAATCGATCTCTACCGCAGGCAGCCCACGATCAGCACATGCCCCCGCAACAACGTCACCGGGCAGGGACCGGCTGAGTGAGGTTCACCGGGTTGCCGTCCGGGTCCTGGATGTGGGCGACCCTCTGGCCCCACGGCATGTCGGTGGGGCCGCCGTGGACCGAGCCGCCCAGCGCCGCCACCCGGCCCAGCGTCTCGTCGACGTCGTCGACCCCGATGCTGAGCAGGATCCGCGGTGCCGCCCCGGTCCCCGGGTCCGCCTTGGCCACCAGCCCGAGGTCGGTGTCGCCGATGCGCAAGCCGAGGTAGAAGGCTGGCCCTTCCGCCGGCACCCGGAAGATCTCCTCAGCGCCGAACAATCTCGTATAGAAGCCGAGCAGAACGTCCTGGTCGGCGGTCACGATCACTGGCTGGATGGTGGACATGGCACTCCTGTCGAGAACGGTCGTGTCCCTGGGTAGACCGTTCGAGGACGGTGAACTCATCGGCGAACCACCCCGTCGGACGATCTACGACACAGACTGCCGCCCACGACCAGCACGAACACCCCGAAACGAGGTCACGCCATCCCGCTGACCAGCCACTTCAAGATGGCGGAGCTTCACTGTCGCGGGAGGAAGCGGTCATGGTGACGGCCTGGCCGTCGGACGGTCGCAGACCGCCGTGGACCCAGGTCTTCTCCGGTCCGCGGCTGTAGTCGAGCTCAGCCTTGATCCGGTGGCTGTCGGGTGACCAAGTGGGTGCGGGCGGGCAGGTCCGGGGGGTCACCGGTCCCAGCTCGTCGGGGCAGATCACCGTCGCCTCGTCGGGCGGGTGGGTGTAGAGGCCGATGATCCGTGTCTTCTTGGGACGAAGTCCGGGTCCTTCGAGCGCATCCAGGACCGGGTGCGGCGCCGGCGCACGCCTTCGGCGAGCAGGATCCGCCTGACCTGTGAGCGGCCCGACCATGCCCGTAAAACCATCGTCCAGCACCCGCCCCCGAGCACCGTCAATTACCCCGCCACCAGGACGTGCACCCAACAAAAGAGGAATCCAGCACTGGAACGTTTCCGGCGGCGCTTGCCGGGCCCGCGCGCCAGAGACGGCTGGAATCTCCCCCAGGAGGAGGTCCTACTGTCCTGACCGACCGCACAGGCGATGTTCGAAAGAGGTCTGTCATGACGACGTTTCTGCTGGTCCCAGGGCTTTTCATGGGTGGCTGGGCCTGGGAGGCGGTGGCCGCGGAGCTGACCGCGCAAGGGCACCGGGCGCTTCCGGTGACCTTGCCCGGCATGGCCGAACGGGCGGGGGAGGACCCCTCCGGCGTCGGGCTGGGCGAGCACACCGACGCCGTGGCGGCGCTGCTCGACGCGGAGGGGCCGGGGATTGTGCTGGTGGCGCACAGCTACGGCATCTTCCCCGCCCTCGCGGCGGCCGACCGACGCCCCGGACAGGTCGCCCGGGTGGTGTTCGTGGACACCGGTTTCCCGGAGCCGGGTGAGTCGGTGGTGGCTCAGATGCCACAGCTCGGCGCGCTGGACCGCGCCCTCGGCGGTGTCATCCCGGTGCCCGAGGAGATCCCGGCGGTACACGCCGTCCCGCCGGCGGAGCTGGAGCGCTACCACCGCCTGGCGACCCCGCACCCGGTCCGGACCGTCACCGAGCCGATCGAGCTGACCGGCGCCTGGCTCAAGCTCCCGACCACCGGGGTGTTCTGCCTCGCGAACGGCCTCAGCCTGGAGTTCGCCCGCACCCTGCACGGTACTGGCCTGCCGCGGTTCGCCAAGCTCGCCGAGCCCGGAGTCACCTTCTTCGAACTGGCCACCGGCCACTACCCGATGTTCTCCACCCCGGTGGAGCTGGCCGACGTCCTGGTGCGCGCGGCGGCCGGCGAGGGCCTCGGCCTGTACGAGGGCTGACCGCCCGTCGGCCAGGGGCTGATGAGCGTCATGGCCGCCCGCTTCAGCCGGGAGCAGCGCTCGACGTGATCGCCCGGTCTACGCGCCCGCTCGGGGCCACGTCGTGCTTCGAGAGGGTGTCGCCTCGACAGGGGCCGTGGCCGTCGATGTCCCGGTGCTGGGCAAGACCGCCGCGGTGCTCGCCTTCACGCGGGAGTTTCAGCGCCGCGAGATCGCCGAGCACGAGGCATTCACCACGCCGGGGCATGAACGGTGGCCGACGTGCCGGGTGGGACTGACCGGCACACCGGTATGAAGGATCTGTGACGATCGCCCCCGGCGACACCGCCTTGGGCTACATCACCTTCCAGGTCCCCGACTCGTCCAAGATCGAGAAGGTCCAGTTCGCGCTGGACAGCGGCTCTGCCTCGAACGTCGGTCAGTGGAAGGTCCTTTGAGATCGTCGCCCCGCCGCAAAGAAGTTAAGTCCGGCCCGGGGCAAGCCGAGGCAGTCGAGATCGTTGGCACACAGCCACCTTGTCAGAGATCACACCTGTGGTAATTACTTAGGGTGACTGTCACGGTCACTGGTCTCACGTACCCCGATTTGGCTGTCACGCCGGGGCGTCACGGTGCTGATTTGACCTGGAATCCCGGGCCCGACTCCTCCATCGGAGCCGCCTCGTCGATCAGCGTGACGCCCTCTCGGTCCGACTACGGATGCTCTTCGGTTTTCGTCACACAATTCCAACAGCCACCAGGGGCAACCTGGTTACGCCCCGATCGCCGTGCGGACCGGTCGCGGGCGGGTGGTGAACTTCCCATCGGGTCGTTTGTGCAGCCAGTCGCGGTCGGCCAGCCTCGTGAGTTTCCCGCGCAACGGCTCCAGCTTGCCCCGTACCCCGCTGTCCGGGCCCAGCACCTCGCCGATCTGCCGGGGGAGACCGGGCCGACGGCCTGCCGCACCGCGCTCAGGATGTGCTGGTACTCCGCCAGCGGTGCGGCCAGCCACCCCCCGGCCCACGGTCCGGGACCAGCCGCACCACCCGGCCTGCCACCTGAACCACCGGCGACCCGGCCTCCGTGCGCTCGTCGGCGAGCTGCTCGCTCATCCGCCGCCACACCCGTTCGGCCACGGCCGAGCACTGGATCCACCTGAGGACCACCAACCCGATCGAGTCGACGTTCTCCATGGTCAAGCTGCGGACCGAGGTCACCCGCGGCATGTGCAGCCCGGCCGCGGTCCTCGCGATGGTGTTCAAGCTCGTCGAGTACGCCCAGGAACGCCGGCGCGCGATCACCGTCGCCCACTTCGTCGCCCTGGTCCGTTTCGGCACCCGCTTCGAGCGCGGCATCCTGGTCGAGTGACGGGACCAGGTCGCGTGAACCACCGCGACACACCGCAGGGCGAGCCGGACGAGCACGTCCGCTTCTGGACGTACTTGAGCGTGCTGGAGCAGGTCACTGACGCCGACGAGGCCGACCAGGTCCGCGAAGTCCTCACCGACCCCGTCCAGGCGATGGCCCAGTCTGCCGTCCTGCGACACCTTGACCGCCGAGCCGCCGAACTCCGTTCCGGACCTGCCTACGAGTCTTGGCTCGCGATGATGACCCGGGCCACGACGCGCTGTCCGTTTCTGGCCCAGCGCCTGGGCGAGTGGTCCCTTGTCCGAGCCGTCACGCTCGGTCAGCCGTGGCATCCGGATGCCTTGCTCGAGTCGTCGAACTGGCTCCAACTCAAAATGGCCGAAGCGTCGAACGCCGTCGCCCTTGAGATCCTCGCAGACGGCGGTCGCTCCAAACGGATCCGCAACACAGCCCGGACCAACCGGAAGCGGCAGAGCCGGCGTTGAGCCGCACGCCAACGTCGACAAGTCTTGACTACCGCTCCGCGTCCGATCCGAGTACGTCCCGCGCGGGAGATATGGACGGCTGCCCTGACAGGCGGTGAGCTGAACACGACTCGTCTCCGCAACGTCCGGGCCGCACATGCCTGTTCAGCTTTCTTTTCAGCGTGCCGCGCGACCGACTCCGGCACGCGACAGCAGGATGGCTCATGGACAGCACGAAGCCGACGAAGATCTTGTGCACCCGCGGCCACTTCGCCGCGGAAACCGGACCCCTGGCGAGAGTGCCGGGCCGGTTCTGCTTCGCTGTCCGTCAGGTCAGGAAAGCGAAGGGGAGCGAGATCGGACAGAAGTGACCGGGGTAAAGAAACGTGAGCCGGGGACAGTCTCAACGCCGCTTGCGCCGGCGCCGTGTGGTGAGGTGGAGCACAGGGATGGGCGTGCAGAGAAAGACGGTTCCTGCGAGTAGATACCAGCCACCGCCCATCATGGTGATGACCCAGAACAGGTAGACCACCAGCAGGCTGAGTGCCGCGGTCATCAAGTAGAGCACTGCCCTCCACGCAACGGTGATGCCGGCTCGGCCGCGATTCATTTCAGTCATAGTGCTATCTGCCCGGTCTCTTGCAGACGCTGACGGAACCAGGGGCGGCAGGTGCCGATCACCTGCTGGGGTGCCCGTCGTGGTCTTTTCCTGCATGTGTGCCTAAGCCCCTTCATGCAACAAATAGATCTTCGCTAGAGGAAACTTGTGGAGGTCTGGCGCTTGGGTGGATGGCTCGCTGTGCGCCTCATATCTCGTGTGGTTCCGGAAGAGGCGCCCGATCCCGACGGCAGGCGGCGATCATCTTCACATGAAGGGCCGTCAGATGGGAAATTCCAGTGTGCGCGACAGGGGTTCGCGACGAATGGCGCTTGCGCACCATCTGATCCGAGCTCGATGCGGGTTCTTGCAGGCCAGTGATGAGCAAAGTGGTCGAAATTACCGACTTTTGATTGTTTGTCAAATAGATTGCGTGATTGCCTGCATGGGTTCCTTTGCGGGGCCTATGGGGTTGCTTTGAGGGATGAGAGTACAGGGTGACGGATGGCGGGGCTGATCTGACGGTTCGTCGAGCGCCCTTATTGTCTTTCATTTATATCGCTGGAGGTTGCGACGAGTCATGTGGTTCACCGGCGGTGGGTCGTACAAGCCCCTACGAAGACAAGTACTTCACCGACCCCCGCGGCCTCGACCACGTCGTCCCGCTCGCTGAAGCCTGGGGCGTGGTCGAGGTCACCAGGACGAGCCACAGCGAGAGAGCTCGGTCATACCGGCAACGTGGTTCTGGGGCCACGCGCGGAGTAGCTTCTCCGCCGCGTCCGAGGTGGCCGTTTTGGCCGCATGCCCAGCAGGCCGGCCCGCTGCATGTCCGGGTGATTGCGGCCAGGCACGAGCAGACGATCCCTGGCTCTTGCACAGGTAGTGATCGATCGGGGTCGTCAGGCGCCCCGCGTGTGGCCCGGATTCATCAGAGTGGCTCCTGGACGAAGTGCGTCCAGTGCTCGGCGAGAGCGGGGATGGGCTGGGGGACGGGTCCGAGGTCGCCGTTGAGGGGGATGTGAAGCTCGTCTACGGCGTTCTTGAGAGCGTGTTCACGGACGTCGGGGCCGGGAGCGGGGAGCGTGTATCCGATGGTCGGGGTCGCTGTGACATCGGGATCTTGGATGTCGGCGTGATGGGCGACGGGCGTGTAGGTACTCCAGCCGAGGCTGTTGAGGTGGTGGATCTGGTCGGCCCAGTGGGTGGCGTCGCGCATGTCACCGTGCCGGAGGTGGGTGAGGTAAATACACAAGGCGGCGGTCACGTTGCCGGCGCCTGCTGCGAAATGCCACCAGAACTGCGCTCCTTCATCCTGGTCGGCGAGATAAAGAAGGCTGGCGAACGTGAGGGCGCCGTCGGGGTCGCGGTTGCTGTCGAAGGCGGAGATGTGGGCGGCGGCACCGTGGTGGTGGACGGTGCCGCGGCACAGCAGGCGCAGGTCGTGCGCGGCTCGTTCGTGCAGGGCGGCGGGGAGCGGGTGGGCTCGTGGGCCACTGTGCGGGATGGTGCTCAGGAACTGCACCCAGCGCAGCTCGTGGAGCTGCCGGGCGAGATTGTGCCGGGCGGTCTCGAGGTCGGCGGTGGTGTACTCGCCGTTGAAGACGCGGGCGCGGCGCAGGGCCTCGTCGATGCTGCGCGGGGTGCGGTTCACTGGCCGCTCACTCCTTGTCTGTCTCGAGGGTTTCGTCGGTGCGGTATCCCATGGCTGAGGCGAGCCGTGCCTTGGCTGTGCGGTGGGTTGAGCGCACGGTGGCTTCGCCTATGCCCATGATCAGGGCGGTGTCCGCGGTGGTGAAGCCGAGCGCGTTGCGCAGGACGACGACGTCGAACTGGCGCTCGCTCAGACGCGCCATATGCCGGTAGAGACCGAGTCCTTCCTCGAGTTCGGCGATCTCGTCCGCGTGTTGGGCGTGGAAGGAGGCCCGGAAGGAGTCCAGGAGGGGTTCTGTGGCTGCGCGCATGGCGCGGGCGAAGGCCAGGGTTTCGGTGGTGGCGGGGCTGCGGCCCAGGGCGGCGAGTTCGCCGTGCACGCGTTGCTTGAACAGTGCCCAGGCGTACGAGCCGCGGTCGGGCATGGCCTGCAGACGGGGCCAGATGGCGGACAGGTAGAGGAAGGTGGCGTCGACCAGGCGGCGGGCGGCGGCCGGGTCGCCGAGGTGGATGCGGCTGTACTCCAGGCAGGCCCGGTCGTAGCGGGCGTGGAAGTCCCAGAAGTCGGGCGGCATCTGAGGGGTGCGACTGTCGATCGTGTGTCCTGCTGGATCGGGCTGCTGGCTGGTCACCGGCGGCCTCCCTCGTCCAGGGAGGCCGCGTTGGGCGGGGCTGCAGGGGAGGGAGGCCGCTGTTCGGCCAGAGCCTGGGTGCCGACGCGTACTCCGGCGCCCAGGAGGCGCCGCACTAAGAACCACACGTCGGGCGCGAAAGACCGCGCCGCGGCGGCGAAGGTCAGCGCAAGGCTGACTACGTCGTAGTCCACAGTGGTTGTCTTCCTTCGTTTCAGGCGGTGGCGTGACCGCACCGTCCCCCGTCGGGCGGGCAGGCACCTGGAGCATCGTTGCTCTGGGGAACAGATAAGCCCACTGGTACGGGTAAACGTGCAGGCCTCCGAGCAGATCGTTCTAACGGAAGGTAACTTTCCGCATACGCGATCAGGAGGCGCACTTTGCTGCCGCGCAACGCCATACCGCGCCACCCTGCGCGCCCTGGACGCCACCCTCGGCGAGCTGCCCTTTTGGCAGAAAAGAAAGAATTCCAACCCGATTTGCGCGAACGTGAAATTGCACGCTCAATTTCGCCGTGTGGTTCAGATCACGTTTTGCCGCCTACGGCAGAAACACTTCGATGCACCCTCACGATGCCGGCACGCACGGCACGCCGCCTTGACCCCGGGGTGATCCGACATGGGTCGATCACGTGGAGTGGAGCTCGGGTTGGCCATGCGGAAAGCACCGGTGGCGCTCAGCCGCGGATCGGCCAAGGAGCACACAGGCCCCGTTGAGGGGTGAGGGGGCGTGGCGGGGGTGCTGCGGTCAGTGGGGGATGCCGTCGATGATGTCCCGCGCGCCTTGGCGCAGGAGTTCGGCGGCGACGCGGGAGCCCAGTACCGCGGGGTCGTTGAGGCTTTCACCCCAGAGATGGGCGTGGACGAACGTGGAGCCGTCGCGGGAGAAGACCATGCCGCGCAGGCTGAGTTGTCCGTCGGGTTCGGTGATGCAGTGCCCGGCGATGGGGCTGTTGCAGTGGCCTCGCAGGTCGTGCAGCATGACACGTTCGGCGGTGATCTCGCTCATGGTGCGTTCGTCATTGAGGTGCTGGAGGAGCGTCGCGACGCTGTCGTCGTCCTTGCGGCACTCCAGGCCGAGCGCGCCGGCTCCGACCGCGGGCAGCATCTCGTCGAGGGTGAACACGTGACGGGCCCGGTGGGACAGCCCCAGGCGTTCGAGCCCGGACGTGGCCAGGATCATGGCATCGAGCCTGGTGTCGGACTTCCGTGTGCCGTCGAGTTTCTCGACGCGGGAGCCGACGGCGCCGCGGACACGGACGACGTTCAGGTCGGGGCGGACCTTGTTGATCTGGGCCTTGCGCCGGACGGCCGAAGTGGCGAGGGTGGCGCCCGGGGGCAGGTCCGCGAGGGTCTGCTGGTCTGAGCCTTCGGGGAAGAGCAGGACGTCGCGGACGTCGTCGCGGGGAGGATGGGCGGCGAACACCAGGCCGTGTGGCATGGGGACGTCGCCGGGGACGTCCTTGATGCAGTGCACGGCCATGTCGACCTGTCCGCGCTGCACCATCTGATCGATCTCTTTGACGAACAGGCCCTTGCCGCCCAACTGTGCAAGATCGCCCTGCCACTTGTCGGCCTCGGTCGTCACCGGATGGACTTCGATCTTCAGATCGGGTTCGTATTTGCGCAGCAAGTTGGATACGAGCTCGACCTGGGCGAGAGCCATCGGTGAACTGCGGGTGCCGATGCGCAGGGTGCGGTCGGGGAAGTCGGTCATTTGGGATTCCTCTCGGCGATTCAGGTTTCACGGTAGAGCGTTGGTCCGGGCATTTTGAGCGGTCCGCGGATACGGGCGGCGAGCTGGGGATCGCGTCGGCCGACCGCGCTGGTCGGCGGCTCCCACCGGTAGCCGCTGACTTCCGCCCTGTGCAGACGCAGATGCGTGGCAGCCGCGGTAGCCCTGGCGGTCTCAGCGGTGAGGCAGGGGGGCGGATCTGTCGGATACGAACTACGACGGCACCACTGTCTGGCCGAGCCAGAACACGCTGTAGCACCCAAGCGGAAAGTCGAGCAGTCCGTCGGCGGTGGTTCGAAACGCTCCGGGAGGTGTCGTCGGCCGCCGGTAGCGTGACCGCCGTGATGATGGGAACCGAAGAAACCCGACTGATCGTCCTGCGCGGTAACAGCGCCTCGGGCAAGTCGTCCATCGCGGCCGGCCTGCGCGAGAAGTTCGGCCGCGGCCTGGCCGTGGTCGGCCAGGACAACCTCCGCCGCATCGTGCTCCGCGAACGCGACCGACCGGGAGCGGCGAACATCGGCCTGATCGACCTGACCGTCCGCTACGCCCTCGACGCCGGATTCCACGTTGTACTCGAAGGCATCCTCTGCACCGACCGCTACGGCGACATGATCGCCCAGTTGCGCGCCGATCACCGCGGCCCGACCCACAGCTACTACCTGGACGTGCCCATCGACGAAACCTTCGCCCGGCACGCCACCAAGCCGATCGCCGACGACGTCAACGAGAGCCAACTGCGCGACTGGTACCGGCCGCGCGATCTGCTGCCCGACGGCACCGAGACTGTCATCGGCGCCGACAGTGCCCTGCACGAGACCGTCGACCGCATCATGTTCGACACCGGCCTGGCCCATCTGCCCGCACTGGACTGCTGACCAGAGCATTGTTGCCGGCCTACCGAGGCATAGGTCGCGAACACCGTTACCGGATCCGGCCTCGCAGTCCCCGCCACCAGTTCCTGGGGACCGGTGGTACAGGGGCACGGCACTCCCCGGCTCTCCTCCGGCCGCAGCGAGCACACCCCGGCCATGGCCCCGCGCCGACCACCGGGCGCCACGCGCCGGCCATCCGCATCAGCAGGTCCAGCGTCGGCACCAGAACCAGCGCACGGCGAGCGACAAGCCGATTCGCCGACTCCACACCGATCAGCGTCTTCCTGGGCCCGGTCGCCTCGGCGAGTTGGGTGGCGGTGAGCGGTTCATCGCTGGCATGGGCGCTCAACTCGGCCGCGAGGACTTCATCGAGGGCCGACGGGAGAGGGCCGAGGGCGCCCGACGGGCGCCTGGGGCTGCGGTCCCGGACTGCGGCCGGCCGACCGCCTCACCGAGCCGGGCGGTCATCGGGGGTCTTCCGGTCGGAGCAGGGGCGGGTGCAGGGCGGTGGCCGGGCCGGCGCGGTAGAGCGCGGCGGGTTTGCCGCGGCCGCCGGTCAGGCGGGCGCCGCCGGGGACGGCCTCCACGAAGCCGGGGGTGGCGAGCACCTTGCGGCGGAAGTTGGGGCGGTCGAGGCCGGTGTCCCAGACGGTTTCGTAGACGGCCTGCAACTCGCCGAGGGTGAACTCGGGCGGGCAGAAGGCGGTGGCCACGCAGGTGTACTCCAGCCTGGCCTGGACCTGTTCGCGGGCATCGGCGAGGATGCGGTCGTGGTCGAAGGCGAGGGCGCCGACCCCGGCCTCGGCGAGCGGCACCCAGTGGGCCTGGGCGGCGTCGCCGCCGGCCGCGGGTTCGGGCAGATCGGGGACCAACGCGGCGAAGGCCACGGAGACCACCCGCATCCGGGGGTCGCGGTCCGGGTCGCTGTAGGTGCGCACCTGCTCCAGGTGGAGGCCGTCGAGAAGGGACTCCGGCAGGCCGGTCTCCTCGGCGAGTTCGCGGCGGGAGGCCTCCTCGGCCGACTCGCGGGGCAGCAGGAAGCCGCCGGGCAGTGCCCAGGCGCCCGTGTACGGCTCCTGGCCGCGCCGGATCAGCAGCACATGCAGGGCAGCGGCGCGCACAGTGAGCACGGCGAGGTCGACGGTCACCGCGAACGGCTCGTACGCGGACGGGTCGTACGGGCCGGCGGCCGTCACCGGCGCTCCGGGAGCGGGTCGTTGAAGTGCCAGCCCTCGGCGAGCAGGCCGTCCACCGCCGCCACGGCGCTGCGCAGCCGCTCCTCCGGGCCGCCGGTGACCAGCAGGAACCGGCGGCCGGTGCGCTCCAGTTCCTCCCGGAACCGGCCGGTCATCCACGGGCGCAGGTGCGGGCCGTCGCGCAGGCCGTCGTCATCGAAGGGCACGCCCTCGTGGTCGGTGAGCAGGTACAGGTGGCGCAAGGTGCGGGCGGCGACGGCCGCCACCTCGGGGCTGGACGCGCCGAGGTAGCGCTCGTGCCAGATCGTGGTGGCGAAGGAGTCGGTGTCACAGAAGAGCACGGGGGAGCCGCCGCGGGCCGCCCGCTGTTCGTCGGCGTCCTGGCGGCGGGCGATGACGGGGAACTCCTCGGAGCCGAACTCGGCCTCCGCCCAGTCGGCTCCGGGGTCGACGGCCCTCAGGGCGGCGAGCTTCTCCTCGCTGTACGCGCGCCCGTACTCGGGCACCCAGCCGGTGTCCGTCCAGATACCGCCGCGCGCGCGGTAGTGGGCGGCCAGCGCACGGGAGAGGGTGGTGGTGCCTGTGGACTCGGCGCCGAGGACGACCACGCGCCGGGCGAGGGCGGCGCGCACGCCCGGGCCGAGGAATTCCCAGCAGCCCACCGGGTCCTTGCGTACGGCCGTGCCGGAGACGGGGTACGCGGTGCGGTCGGGGTCCACGCGGACCTCGGCCGCACCGAACCGGCGGGCCAGCTCGGTGCCGTAGGACTCGGAGGTGAACACGGCGTCCACAGGTTCCGGGACGGCCGTGCGGAAGACCGTCATGTGGGCGTCCCACACCGCGGGATCGTGCAGGTCGACCGGATGGTCGTCGACGGCGCCGACGACCACGGCCCCTGGGTGGGCCTCGCGCATCCACGTCACCCGGTCGGCGAGCGGCACCGACTCCACGGAAGCGGCGCAGACCAGGACGGTCAGCCGGTTGCATTGTGCGAGGGCGGTGCGGACGAGGTGGTGGTGACCGGCGTGCGGTGGATAGAACTTGCCGAGCACCAAGCCGTGCCGGTACGGGCGGGTGGCGGCGCTCACGCGGTCACCGCCGTGGCGGGGCGGGGGGCGGCGGCCGCGAGGGTGCGCCGCCAGCCGAGGAGGCCGGCCGCGCACAGGGCGAGGAAGCCGACGTACAGCAGGGAGGTCAGGTACAGGCCCTTGTAGGCGTACAGAGGGATGTAGACCAGGTCGGCGGCGATCCACAGCCACCAGGACTCCAGCAGCTTGCGGCACTGGCCGTAAGTGGCCGTCAGGGAGAGGGCGGTGGTGAGCGCGTCCCAGAAGGGGACGGTGGAGTCGGTGGCCCGGTCCAGCAGCAGGGTGAGGGCGGCGGTGCCCAGCACTCCGGCAGCGGCGAGCCAGGCCCACTGGACACCCGTGGTGCGGCGCACCGGCAGGGCGCCGGCGGTGGAGGACCCGCCGCCGTGGGCCCAGATCCACCAGCCGTAGGCGGCCAGCGCGATGAAGACGACCTGGAGGCCCGCGTCGGCGTACAGGCCGGCCTGGAGGAAGAGCACGATGAAGAAGACGTTGTTGGCGATGCCGACGGGCCAGTTGGCGATGTGCTGACGGGCCACCAGCCAGACGCAGACGGCGCCGGAGGCGAAGCCGAGCGCTTCGGTCCAGCTGAGGTTCCAGTTCACGGACGACTCCTTTATAGTCATCATGACTATAAAGGAGTCGACGTGCGGGGAGCAAGGGAAAAGCCCGCGGTGCCCCAGGCGTTGCGGGCTTCTCGGGGTGAATCGGGCCGCGGCAGACCTGGCGTCGGGCGGACCGGCGGCTCGGCTCGGCGCTGACCATGAACGCGCCGGGGGAGGCGGTACCCGGCAGGCCGGGCACTCGGACCCGGTACGAGAGCGTGCACGTCACCTTCCGCAGCGCACCGACGCGACCCACGTGCGTGCGGCGGTGCGCACGCTCAGCCGACTGGAGCTGGTCGGCGGGAGTCTGCGTATTTCCAGTCGATCCTGGTGCGGACCGCGCTCGCGGCCGCAGGGTCGGACAGGTTCTCCGTGAACTGCAGCGCCGGCACCAGTGCCAACTACCCCGGCGACGAGCCCGGCCACCCGTTCCTGGGGAACAGGTCCGCGAACTCCTCGTCCTCGAAGACCACATCCAGCCCGTCCCGCATCAGCGTCGCCGGCGGGCCCTCGGGCAGGCCGCCCACACCGTCAACACCGTTCGCGTCGGGATCCGTTGGTGGCTCCTGGCCCGCAAGGACATCTCCGGCTCTCCCCCCGGAACCACCCGCCTCACTCCGCAACCCGCCGAACAGACGACCTGTCAGCATCCCTCGCGAGATCGCCAACAGAGTCACGGCATTGGTCCTGGATCCAGGGTGTCCGGGCCCTGCCGGTGCGGCTACGGAGCCGGGAAGACGAGGGGCAGACCGTGCCGCTCCGCGGCCCGGTGGAGTGACGGGACGAGGGTCGCGCGCAGGGTGCGGACCTCGGCGGCGTGGTCGGCGAGGAAGCGGGCACGCAGCCGCAGGCGCGCCGGTTCGCGGACAGCCTCGACGGGGCGCATGCAGTCCGCGTACGCGCTGCCGAGGCTGTGTTCGACGGCGGGCAGCCGGTCGGGTGTGGCGGTCTGGTCCTGAGCGTCGGCGAGGGCGAAGAAGCCGTTCTCGTCGCGGACCCGGATCCCGTGTCCGGCCAGGCAGCCCGGCAGGGTGCGCAGGGCCCGCAGCACGGCGGGATCGTGGCGCAGGGAGACGAGGGTGTCGAACCACTGCCCCTGGAGTGCGGCGTAGGTGTCGCGCAGCGCGGTGGCGGCCGCCGTCCCCTCGGCCAGGCACCGGCGCACGACGGCCGTATCGCCGGAACCACCACCGTCGCCGGTCCCGCTCCCCTCGTGGTTGTCGCTTCCGCTCCCGACCCCACGCCCGCTTCCGTTTCCGCCGCGCGCACCGGTGCCGGTCCTCGGCGGGCCGGGCGTGGAGGCAGGAACCGTGGCGCTCTCGCTCAGCCCGTGCCGGGCGACGAAATCCAGGTCGGGGAGTTCGTAGTACCGGATGAACGTGATCGGAGCCTGCGTGGGCAGATCGGTCCCGTGGTCTCGTGCGCACGATGTTGCGGCGGCACGCGCCTCCTGCCGTACGAAGACGTCCAGTCCCTGGGTCCAGCGGGTCTCGGCGCCGGTCGCGGGCAGGACCATGCGGACCGGGTCGTCCGGCAGGGCGGCGCTGAGGCGGGCCGCGGACATGCGCGCCGCCGGGGCCGGGTCCGACGGCGGGGCGGGATCGGCCGAGCAGGCGGCGGTGGCCAGAGCGGCGACGGCCACGACCGCGACCCGCACCACGACCGAGCACCGGCCCAGGACCGGGACCTGCCACCGAACCCAAGTACGGGGCCGATGCCGGTAACGGGTCGGGAACCGGCGCCTGTCGGCTGGACGGACCATCCGAATCATTCCCCCATCTCCCTCGCGCCTCTGGTTCGACCGGTCGGGGGTGCCATCGGCCTGGGTCGATGGCACCCCGTGACACATGGGGACCGGGCGGCGAACGCTCAGCCTCAGGTCAGTGCGTGATCTTGACGGAGTCGCCGCCGTCGAGCTGGCTCGCGACCGTGAACGGGGTGTTGTCGGAGACGTCGGTGCACAGCCAGTACGTGGAGTCGTTGACGCTGTGGCTCCCGTCGGAGGCCCAGACGTAGCCCTTGTTGCAGGTGTGCCAGACACCGCTGGAGTTGCGCAGCCGGCCTGCGTAGTAGTCCCCGTACGGGGAGGTCGAGTCGTCCGAGTAGGTGAGGTTGAGGTCGCCGCAGCTGCTGGTGGCGGACTTGTAGCGGATGGTTCCCACGCCTTCGTTGCCCCCGGTGGTGAGCGTCGAGGTCACGCAGGCCTGAGGGGCGGCGGAGGCCGCGGGAGCGAGCGTGAGACAGGTCGCGGCGGAGACGAGCGCGAGCGCGCAGGCGGCGATGGCTCTGGTCATGCTTCCCCTTTTCGGTCTTCGGTCGTGCCCACACTCGTGGAGACGACCGCGGGTCCGGGCGGGCGGTGGTTGCCGCGTCCGGAGTGCACGCCGTAGACGCTCGCAGAGCGGGCCCGAGCGGACCACGACCTTCGACCGTGCTCGAAAGGCCCCGGCCGGGCGGCGGATTCCCGTATTCCAGCGGTGTCCGTGCGAGCTGTGGGGCCAGTGGGACGACCGGGACACGCTCCGCCTGCCGCGGACACTGGGTCATGACCGGAACTCGACGGATGTGGCCGACGAGTCTTCCGAGGCCACCGGTGTCCGGCGGAGCACTGCGATCCCCAGCGGGGTGAGGGTGTGCAGCACGATGTTGTGCCACCGCCGACTGGTGATCAGACCCGCGTCGCGCAGCACTGTTGTGTGATGCGTGGCGGTGGAGGGCGAGACCCCGAGGAAGCGCGCCAGCTCTGAGGTGGTGGCGCCGAGGGCCAGGGACCGCAGCGCTGCGGCGCGGGTCCTGCCCAGCAGCGCGGCCAGGGGGGCGTCGGCGGCCGGGGCGTCGGCGGGCGGCCGGGAGTTGTGCAGGGGGTAGACCAGCACCGGAGGCAGGGTGTCGTCGGCCATCGAGATCGGCGCCTGCCAGCAGAAGTACGACGGGACGAGGCGCAGCCCGCGGCCGCCGAGATACAGGTCCCGGTCCTGCACGTAGTCGACGTGAAGGACCGGGGGATGCCAGCGCATGACCGGCGACAGCCCGGCGAGCAGCCCGTCGATGCCAGTGTCGAGGGTCTGGCGGGCCCACAGCGCGCGCTCCCCGGCGATGGCCGCGCAGATGCGGTCGTGGTGGGGCGCGATGACCGCTTCGTGGTAGGCGCGCAGGGCCTTGACGAGCTCCTCACGGGTGCCGCGCTCCACCAGTCGGGGAGCCCAGGACGGAGCTCCGCTGAGCCGGTCGAGCAAGTTCACCTCGTGGGCGACGCGGTCGGGCGGCGTGTCGACGATCGCCGCCAACCCCCTTTCCAGCCCGTCGGCGGCCTCGTACGGGGTGAGGGAGTCAGGGAAGTACAACGCGCGGGGCAGGATCGGGACGAGCAGTCGGCGGACCGCCGCACCGAGTCCGGTGCCCGCGAGGGTGTCCTGGGTGGTGCGGTACCAGTCCGCGTACGCCCAGCGCCCGCGTGTGGTCTGGAGCCTGTGCAGACTGCAAACGATCTCCCAGAGCGGGTCGGGAGTGCCGGCCACCCGGATACGAGTGAAGTCCTCGGGCGTGAAATGGATGCGCAGCACGAGATCCGCCCCCCGAATCGACTGTCGTCCGGCTCGGGGAGCAACGTGGGCGTCTGCCGTCACGGAGGATCAGAACCCCCGCGATCCACCCGGATCCCCGTCAGAAGTCCGGATGCCAAGTACGACCCATCAGGTGGGGGGAGGGTTGTACGGACTGCACGAGATCATCGCCGACTTCGATGGGCGCAGGCCGGGCCTGCGCGCGGACGACGGTCACGGCCTGGCAGGCCGCACGAGATGGTGCCGGGTGGAGGTCGGATCCGATGTGGCGCTGAGACGTGCAGGTCGCGCCTGTACCTCGTTCGCGTTGAAACGTCGACGAGTGGAAGGCGAGCGGCCGTGCCGGGAACAGCCGGTCCGGCCAGCATCGTTGCATCGACAGAGGAACCGGCGCCGCACGGGCGGGGAACACGGAGACCACAAGGTCGTCCGCCCCACCAGGATCCGGCGCCAGGATCGTGTACGCCCGCCGGTCACTCGGACCAAGACGTATTCAAGACGTATTCAACGCATATTTCTGGAGGACTGTTTCATGACCGACCGACCCTTGACGCTCATGGCAGTACACGCCCACCCCGACGACGAGGCCACAGGAACCGGAGGGGTCCTCGCGCGGTACGCGGCGGAAGGCATCCGCACGGTTCTCGTGACGTGTACCGACGGCGGTTGCGGTGACGGACCGGGGGGTGTCAAGCCGGGCGATCCCGGGCACGATCCGGCGGCGGTCGTCTTGATGCGCCGTCAAGAACTTGAGGCGAGCTGTGACGTCCTGAAGGTCAGCGATCTGGAGACGCTGGACTATGCCGACTCCGGGATGACGGGCTGGCCGAGCAACGACGCCCCCGGATCCTTCTGGCGGACCCCCGTGCGGGAAGGCGCGGCCCGACTCGCGGACCTCATGCGGCACTACCGACCTGATGTGGTCGTCACCTACGACGAGAACGGCTTCTATGGCCACCCCGACCACATCCAGGCCCACCGGATCACGATGGCGGCGCTGGAGATGACCGAGCTGACACCGAAGGTGTACTGGACGACGATGCCCCGCTCGATGATGCAGCGGTTCGGCGAGATCATGCGCGAGTTTCATGTGGACATGCCGGAGCCGGATCCTGCCGAGGCCGCCGCGATGGCCGAGATCGGTCTGCCCGACGATGAGATCAGCACGTGGGTGGACACCACCGCGTTCAGCGGTCAGAAGTTCGACGCGTTGGCCGCGCACGCCAGCCAGGGCGAGAACATCTTCTTCCTCAAGATGGGCAAGGAGAGGTTCGGCGAGCTGATGGGCATCGAGACCTTCGTACGTGTCCAGGACGCCACCGGCGCGGCCGCACCCGAGAACGATCTCTTCGCCGGACTGCGCTGATCCACCCGTCCGACCCGCCGGGGAAAGCTATCGACCGCACGGCGCGATCGAGCGGGTCGTACACCCGGAGGCCTGTCCACGCGAGTTCCGCTCCGGCAGCCCGCGTCCAGGCCCTCGCCGACGGCGTCGACGTGGGCGCGCACGTCCGACCCGACACCGCGCCCGTCGCCAAACCACCTGGCAACCGCGCAGGTGGGAGACCTGCGGACTGCTGACTCGGAAGGCGCGCGACAGCCCAGGTCACAGGCCCGGCGGTCTGCTCCGATCAAGACAGACCGCCGAGGCGGCGTTCCCGGGCGTGCACGGTGGTACTCGACGACGCCTCCGTGCACGTGGCCAAAGCGTTCAAGGGCCGCCGAGACCAGCTGGCGAAGATCGGAGCAGAGCTGCTCTACCGGTCTTAGGCGGGCTCTTCGGTGACGTGGGAGTTGGTGAGTGTGAGCGCGCCGCCGGCCGCGATCAGGCCGACGACGGCCGCCAGTACGGCGTAGGTGATCCGCTCGCCGTGGAAGAACGACGCCACCAGCGCGTCGCTCCAGGTGCCTGCGGGCAGCTGCGTGGTGACCAGCGCGGCGATGAGGGTGCCGACCACGGCGGTGCCGATGCTGCTTCCGACCTCCTGGGCGGTGTCGTTGAGCGCGGTGCCGATCGACGTGCGGTTGCTCGGCATCGCGTCGACGAGCGCGATGGCGCAGATCGTCATGACGGTGCGCAGTCCGACGGTCATCACGACCATGCAGACCGCGATGGCGCCGTACCCCTGGTCGACGCCCCAGGACAGGCCCGCCAGTGAGCCGGCCAGGCAGGCCGCGCCGACCAGGCAGGCGACGCGGTGGCCGAACCGTCCCGCGAGCCACTCGGACAGGGGGGTCGCGACGATCATGGTCACGATGAGCGGCAGGTTCGCCAGGCCGGCCCGTACGGGGCTCCACCCGTAGGCGTACTGGAAGTGGAGGATCAGCCCGAACATCACGGCGGCCATCGCGATGGCCGTGCCGATCTGCGCGATGGCGGCGCCGCGGACGGGGCCGTTGGAGAAGAGGCGGAGGTCCAGCATCGGCGACGCGCTGCGGCGCTCGTGCCACACGAACGCGATCCCCGCGGCGATGGCACCGAGGATCGACGCGAGAGTGATCGCGGAGAGCCAGCCGTGCTCGACGCCGCTGGTCAGCGAGTAGCAGGCGAGGCCGATGGTGGCGACGCTCAAGCCGGCGCCCGGCAGATCGAGCTTGTCGTGGGTCAGGTCCTGCGGCCGGTCGGCCGGGACGCCGAGACGGACGCCGATGGCCGCGATCAGTGCGATCGGGGCGTTGACGACCAGGAGCCACTGCCACCGGACGTGGGCCAGGGCGGTGCCGCCCAGCAGCGGGCCGAGGACGAAGCCGGACATGCCGACGACGATCATCAGGGTCATCGCGCGCATCCGCAGCGCCTTGTCGTCGAACAGCCGGAAGACCAGCGAGTTGGTGATGGGGGCCATCGCCGCCGCGGCGATGCCGAGGCCGGCCCGCAAGGTGATGAGCTGCCCCGCGGTGGTGACCGCGACGACGCCCAGGCTCAGCAGGCCGAACACCGCCAGGCCGACCAGCAGCACACGCCGGCGCCCGAGCCGGTCGGCCATCGATCCTGCCGTCAGCAGCAGGCCGCCGAACGTCAGCGAGTAGCCGCCGGTGACCCACTGCAGCGCGGTCGTGCTGCTGTCGAGGTCCCGTCCGATCGTGGGCAGGGCGATCGAGAGCAGGGTGTTGTCGACCATCTCGACGAAGAAGGCCAGGCAGAGCGCGGCCAGGGGGATCCATGCCGCGCGCAGGGACGGATAGGTGCGCGACGCGGCGGGCGCTATGGCGGTCGTGGTCATGGCGGGCCTCCTCTCGGAACGCCGCCGACTATCGAACGACGTTCTACAATGGAACGATGTTCGACAATAGAACGAGGTTCGATAAATGCGCAAGCTGTGATTGGATGGGAGCCATGACAGGCACGCGACCACGACCCGCCGATCGTCCTTCCCGAGGACGTCAACGTGCCTCGCACTCCATCGAGGCCGTTCTCACCGCGGCCGTGGCCCTGCTCGACGAGGCGGGCGAGCCGGCGCTGACCCTCCGCGCCCTCGCGACCCGGCTCGGCACCGGCGTCGGCAGCATCTACTGGTACGTCTCGGGCAAGGACGACCTGCTCGACCGCGCCATCGACCACGTGCTCGGCGGGGTGCTGACCGCCGTCGAAGGGCAGACCGGCAGCGACGACCCGATCGATGACCTGCGCGTGATGGCCGTCACGCTGTTCGACGCGATCGTGGACCGGCCGTGGCTGGGTGCGCACTTCATGCGCCGCACCGACGTCCAGGGCAACTCGTTGCGGCTTTTCGAGAAGCTGGGGCAGCAGACGCTTCGACTCGACCTCACGCCGGCGCAGCGGTTCCACGCCGTGTCGGCGATCGTGGGCGTCGTGGTCGGCAACGCTGCCGACATGGGGCAGGAGCCGCCCCAGGAGGTGCTCGACGGCTTCGTGGACCGCGACGAGTTCCTCGGTCGCTACACCGAGACGTGGCGCGCGCTCGACGCCGAGGAGTTCCCGTTCGTGCACGACATCGTCGACGAGTTCGACGGGCACGACGACAAGGAGCAGTTCCTCGCCGGGCTTGAGCTGACTCTGGCGGGCCTCCGCCTCCAGGCCGGAGCCTGATGCTGGAGCAGGCTTCTCGTCCTGCACCAGGCGGACCCGGCGAACTCCGTCACCATCGCGTGGTGCCCCAACCGGGCGCGAGGTCATCACGCGAAAGGATCAGCAGACGTCGTCCGCACGGGTGCTATTCACCGGCCTCCGCCGAGTTCACCGCCGGGCGGAACGGCGCCGCCCGTGTCGGAGCTCAGACAAGCACGCCCACGGTTGCGTGACCGACGTCGCGGCCGCGGTGCCGCGGCGGCCGCTCAGAGGTGCCCGTCCAGGAACTCCCGTACCTCGGCGCTGGTCATGGGTCCCGTGCCGTGCGCCACCGCCTCTCCCCCCTTCAGCAGGACGTAGGACGGGGCTCCGGTGATCCCGTATCGCTCGGTTGCGGTCGGACAGCGCGTGATGTCGGTGCGAACGGCCGTCAGGCGGCCCGTGTACTCGTCGGCGATGCCGCCCACGACGAGGTCCATCGCCCGGCAGGGCTCGATAGCCTTGGGCCATGTCCCGGTGAAGTAGGCGAGGACCGGAACTCCGCTCATCCCGAGGATGAAGTCGAACTCCGCGTCCTCACGGGGTTGGTGAACCCGCTTCGCCATGGAAGCTCCTGACCTCGCGTTCCGTCATTCCATCCCCATCATCCCCCGCGGGGCGCGGCAGGCCGGCCAAGTCGGTCGTCCGCCTGACCTGTCGGAAGGGAGGGCCGGGGCCGGGGCCGGCGCGTGAGCGTGGGCCAGCGCGCGGGTCTCGTCCTCGAACGGGGTGTGGCGCCTCCCGAAGAGCTCTGGGCCGGCGTACGTCACGGGGCGGCTCCCTCAGTGGACGGGCGGGGGACGGGAAGGCGCCAGGACAGGCGGCCGCACGCGGATGTGGCCCGTCGGCCGCCGTCGGGCTCCAGGTGGAGGCGGAAGCGGTCGGGGGAACCTGCCGCTCGCCACACGTCCGCGAGGTCCTGGAGTTCCCTTCAGATGTCGCGCGGTCCCTGGATCGTGACGCTCCAGCGCCGGTAGCCCGCGGGTTCCACGCGCAGCCACGAGCCGCAGCCGGGCGCTCCGATGGACAGATGCTCGACGCTGAAGTCACGCACCGGGCCGCCGCCGAGAAGGTGGTCGGCCGCCGGCCACAGGCCCCGGTCGTTGTTGGCGGGCGGTGCCACCTTGCTGGGCTGGGTCCATCTGCAGAAGACCAGCGCCACACTCCGGCGGATCATTGCCGAGCTTGATCTGGAGCTCCACCAAACCCAGACCGGGTTTAACGAACTACCGGTAGGTTGTGCAGCCGCTCTTGAGGTGGTCACGGATCACCTCGGCGAGAACAGAAGAATCGTCGAGCCATGGGAAGTGACCTCCCGAAGGTTGAACGAACGATTTTCCGTGGGGGAATACAGCTGCGAGCCGTTCGCCGGTGCTCGGCGTGGGGAAGGGGTCCAGCTCGCCGGTGATCACCAGTACTGGAACGGGCAGCTGCTGCAGCGCCGTGCGCATGGATTCAGTATCGAAGTCGAATCCCTCGTAGAAGCCCTCGGCCGCGGCGAGGCTGATCTGCTGCGGTTCGCTATCCGCATGCGACCGTGCCGCGTCGTCCCAACGGCCGTAGTAGAAGGGAGCCGCAGGCACTCGGTAGGGCAGAGTCTCCGCCATGGTGCTGGAGCCGACCCAGCGGTCGATCGCTTCGCGGGCCTGCGGATACCACTCTTCGTGTGTCCGTAGCAATAGCGCTTCATGGAAGTCCTTGACGTCGATGCCTACCAGACGGCTACTGGGAGCAACAAGGACGAGATGAGAGAGCCGGTGAGGATGTCGCAGAGCGTAGAGCATCGCGGTGTTGGCGGCGGATGAATGCGCGAGCAACACGGGGCGCTCGTAGTCGAGGTGCCCCATCAATGCCTCGACATCATCGACCGAGGTGGCGGCGCGATACGTCGTGGGGTCGTCCGGGGTGGCCGATTGCCCAGTGCCACGGTTGTCCAGGCGGATGACGGTGCTGCCGGGGAGGCTGGCGGTGATTCCGGAGAGATAGGCGGACGCCCGTCCGGGGCCTCCCGCCAGACAGACGATCGGTGGCCCCTCTCCAGATATGTGGTACGTGAGTTCGAGGCCGTCGAAGGATGGGAACGTGGGCATGCGCGTGGCTCCTTCCGGAGCGGGGGGGGGGGGGGGGGCCGGCCGCCGAGGCCGCCGTGGTGTTGTTGTTTTTTTTCTGTTTGTGTGGGGTGGTCAAACGTCCTTTTTTTTTGGCCCCTGGAGAGAGCCGAAG
>NZ_JBVJCT010000037.1:0-80456 GCF_055588305.1 Streptomyces sp. NPDC042002
CCATCCGCGTATCTCACACACTCCGGGATACCTCCACCACACCGGAGCCATCAGGCATTCCAGGACACTTCACCCTGACGAGCCGAAGTCAGTAAAGACCCCGTAGACCGGGCGGCAGCCGCGCCGCTGCGCCGGGGCCGCGCCTGCCAGAACGATCGGCTCAGAACGGGAGACGTACTGCGCGGCCCGTACACCCGGGCGGCTTGCCTCCGCATCCGGCACGAGGCGCCGACAGGAGAACACGTCGCGCGCCCTGGCATTTCGACGCTGCGCGCAGCGACCTCCGCGTCGCGTCCCGGACACCTCTATCGAAGGCGACCAACTGCAGGTGCCAGCCTGAGCCAGGTGCGGGGGGCAGCGGGTAGTTCTCGGGGATGGCGAAGAAGTCGAGGAAGAGGCCGGGCCGGTCGGTCGGGCTGGCTGGCGCGGCTGACGGGGCAGCAGGTGGTCGACGGTTTACCCGGGCCGGACGGTGTGCGGATCCGGTACGCGCGGCCGCAGGACGCGGACATCTATCCGTGCCCAGGGCCCAAGTCGAGGCCCCCAGGAGGGCGTCGTCCACGACGCGTCACCATCGCGCTTCCGGTGACGCTCAGCGGCTCCGGCACGGGAAAGCGATCCGGGACCAACATTCGCGGAGTGTTGCCCCGCGGACTTTCCGACGGCGGGTTGCCGCGACCCCATTGTTGGTTAGGGTGGCCAGTGGGGAGTGATTCCGATGCCCTTGGCCAGGGTGATGGGCAGGCTGGCGAGTTCGGGGCTGCACAGACTGCCAACTCCCGAGCGGGCCAGCCCGTACGTCTGACGATCCCGGCCATGTCGGCGGCCGGCAGCGGGCAGTTCTCCGGGGCGCGGCATCGCGCTGGCGGCGGTTGACATGGCGTCGGTCCCGACGGGAGGGGGAGGTGCATCGCATCCGCCGGATGGTCTGCGACCGTGTGCGCGCCTTTCCCCGTCTTGGCCATGAGCGGGGTGTCCGGTTTGACCACCACCGGGTAGAGGGCCGCGGCGCGGTCGACTTCGGCGATGAAGTGCGGTCTTCCGCTGGGGTTGTAGGCGCGGATGGCGACCGGAGCTCGAATCGCGAAGCGCGCGGCGCGGGCCCGGACCACCAGGTGGGCGGCCAGTTGGCCTTCGGCACGAAACGCCGGCAGAGCACCGCAGGCCGACCGGACGCGGTGGGCGTGTGACCGGGCGGTCGGCGCCAGAGGCGCTGCCCCCGTCGCTGCGCGTGTGGCTCGGGCCGACTGCGGTCCTCGCCGCGCTGGTGGTCGTCGTGCTCGGGGTCCTGTATGCCGACGACAGCAAGCCCGGCACGGTGGACGCGCGGATCTGGGCGGCGGTGTACGGTGTCGGGCCTCCGTGGCAGCACGTCGCTCTGGCCATGGACTTCTTGGGGGAGCCCGTGGGAGCGGCGACGCTGGTCGTGGCCGCGATGACGGGCTGCCTGCTGCTTCGGCGTCCTCGCGCAGCGGTGCTCGTCGTTGCCGGGATCGGCATGACCGTGGGGACGGCGACGCTGCTCAAGTCCCTGGTGGGACGCACCATCCACGACGGGAACCTGTCCTACCCGAGCGGGCACACCGCCTTTGCCACCGCGCTCGCCCTCGTCGTGGCGGTGCTCGCGACCAGCCGGCTCGGCCTCGGCAGGACGGCCGGCACGCTATTCGTGCTCGCCGCGGCGCTGATTGCCGGCACCGCCATGGGCTGGGCGCAGGTCGCCCTGGGCGCGCACTACCCGACCGACGTCCTCGGTGGCTGGTGCACCGCGCTGGCGGTGATACCGGCGACCGCGTGGCTGGTCGACCGAGTGGCTGAACGGCTGGTCGGTCGCATGGCCGACGCCGGTCGGCGGGAGCGTCACTGACGTCACGTCAGGCCAAGCGGCGGAATACGGGCTTCACCGGTCGCCCGACCAACCAAGGGGTGGGGTCAGCGGCGTCCAGTGCCTTCCGGTACACCGCGCAGGCCTGGGCCACCACGTCGACGGTGTGATCGATGTCGGCGTCGTCGAGCGCGCTGCTCACCACGAACGACGGGGCCAGCACCCCGCCCGCGAGGAGTCGGCTCAGGAACAGGGTGCGGTACCGCTGCGACGGCTGACGGTTCTCGTCGAGGGTGGCGAAGACCAGGTTGCTGGCCCGGCCCCGGACGACGATGTGGTCGCCGACGCCCATGGCCGACGCGGCGTCGCGGACCCCGGCGGCCAGCCGCTCGCCGAGGGCGTGCAGCCGCGCGGTGACGCCCTCCTCGGCATAGGTGGTCTGCACGGCCATCGCGGCTGCCAGGGAGTGCGTTTCCGCACCGTGCGTGGTGGACAGCAGGAACACCCGGTCGCCGGAGTGGCGCAACCCGCCCAGCTCCATCAGATCGCGGCACCCGGCCAGGGCGGAGACGGCGAATCCGTTGCCCAGCGCCTTGCCGAACGTGGAGAGGTCGGGGACGACGCCGTACAGGCCCTGGGCGCCCGCTTCCGACCAGCGGAACCCGGTGATCATCTCGTCGAAGATCAGTACGCAGCCGTGCCGGTCGGCCAGCTCGCGCAGGCCGGCGAGGTACCCGGGCGGCGGTTCGGTGTGGGTGGCGGGTTCGAGGATCAGGCAGGCGACCTCGTCCTGGTACCGGGTGAGCAATTCCTCCGTGGCGGCCAGATCCCCGTACGGGAACGTCACAGTGAGCTCGTTGGTCGCCGCCGGGACACCGGCGGACATCGGCGTGGTGCCGATGAACCAGTCGTCGACGGAGAAGAACGGATGGTCGGCGCAGATGGCCACCCGCGGGCGTCCGGTGGCGGCGCGGGCGAGGCGCACCGCGGCCGTGGTGGCGTCGGAGCCGTTCTTCGCGAACTTCACCATCTCGGCGGTCGGCACCGTGGCCAGGAAGCGTTCCGCTGCCTCGACCTCCACGATGGACGGCCGGACGAAGTTGCTGCCGCGGTCGAGTTGCCGCCGCACCGCCTCGATCACGCGTGGGTGGGCGTGGCCGAGGCTGACCGACCGCAGGCCGGAGCCGTACTCGATGTAGCGGTTGCCGTCGATGTCCCACACGTGGGCACCGCGGCCGTGGCTGATGACCGGGGCCAGGTTGTCGGGGTACTGGTCGTCGCCCTTGGCATAGGTGTGCGCGCCCCCCGGGATCATGGCGTGCAGCCGCTCGTTCGCCATCCGCGAGCGGGGGAGGAGGAGTTCTTGGGTGTCTTCGGTGGGCACGCAGACCTCAGCTTTCTCTGTGCTGCAGGACCTTGGCGAGGCTCGGCGCCTCCCGGTCCCGTTGGGACATCGAGGTGACCGGCAGCGGCCAGGGAACGGCGAGCTCCGGGTCGTCGAAGGCGATCGTCACGTCCTCGGCCGGATCGTGCGGGCGGTCGATCTTGTACGAGGTGTCGGCGGTCGCGGTCAGCGCCTGGAAGCCGTGCGCGCACCCCGCCGGGATGTACAGGGTCGCCTGCGTCTCGCCGGACAGCTCGAAGAAGGCCCGGTTGCGGTACGTCGGCGACCCGGGCCTGAGGTCCACGACGACGTCGAAGATCCTCCCGTACGAGCACCGCACCAGCTTGGCCTCGCCGGCCCCGGAGCGCAGGTGCAGGCCGCGCAGCACGCCCCCGGCCGAGCGGGACAGGCTGTCCTGGATGAAGGCGTCCGGGTCGAGGCCCACCGAGCGGACCACGTCGGCGTCGAACGTGCGGCAGAAGAAGCCGCGTTCGTCGGCGTACGGCGTCGGCTCGAAGAGGTACGCGCCGGTGATCTCCGGGACTTCGGTCGCTTTCATGGAGCCTTCCGCGAGGTGTGGGCGTGGCCGGCCGCCGGGAACAGGGCCGCCGTCAAGGAGTTGAACTGGTGGTCGAGTCGCCGGGCGGCGGCCAGGTTCCGCTCGGTGAGCGTCCGCCTCAGGTCGGCCGAACTCTTCTCCAGAGCACGGAACTGTTCGAGCAGCCGGTCGGCGTCGACCTCGCGCGCCGGGTGGCGGTACGCGCCGAGGCCCATCTCCGCCATGAGCGAGTCGCTCTTCGCCGCGTAGCAGAGAGCGAGCACCGGCGTACCGGTCTTCAGCGCGCAGATCAGGTTGTGGTACCGGACCGCCACCACGGTGTCGGCAGCCGCCATCTCCTTCATCAGGTCGGCCAGCGAGGACGGCTCGGCGGCGGTGACCAGCGGCGAGTCCACCGCGCCGAGGATCGCGGCGACCACCGACGCGTCGCACTCGTCACCGGTGAGCAGCCGGACGGTCCTGCCCTCCTCGACCAGCGCGCGGACGAACCGGATCGTCCCGTCGAGGTAGCGCCGGTGTATCTCGTCGGCCCGGGCGCGATCGTCGTTGCCGCCGTGGAAGTCCATGACGCCGACGCAGACCGGGCCCGGCGGGGCCGACGGATCCCAGGCCGCGCTCGCCGGCGGCGTCGGCAGGGAGAACGCGAGGTCCGGGTAGACCTCGTCGCGCGCGGTGTCCACGCCCATCGCCCGCATCGCGTCGCGGGACTGCGCGTCCCGGTACGACCGGTACGCGGCCAGCCGCGCCGACCAGCGCACCAGGGCACGGGTCGGCCGGTTCCCGATCGGCGCGGCCCCGACGCTGACCAGCGCCACCCGGGTGCCCAGCAGCCGGCCACTCGCGCAGAGCAGGAACAGCGAGTACGGGAAGCCCCACGGCCGCAGCGGCAGTGTCGCCTCCAGGACGCCCATGCCCGGCACGATCACCACGTCGTGCCGGCGCACCCAGGCAGCGGTGCGGAAGACGTCGACGAGTTTGCCCAGCCCCTTCGCCGCGACGGCGCCCGCACGGGACGCGGTCCGGTACTCCCCGCGGTACCAGTGGAGCCGCGTCGCGGGGATCCCGAACCGGGTCGTCACGGCCTCGGGTCCGCCGCACAGCGCGTCCACGACCGCTTCCGGGTGTTCGGCGCGGAGGTAGCCGAGCACGGCTTCGAGTGATCCGTCGTTGCCGAGGTTGCCGGAGCCGAGCAGGCCGAACACCCCGACACGCACCGGGGCCCTGTCCGCGGCCGTCACGTCTGCCTCCCCTCACGGCCGGCGACCAGGGCGTCGACCGAGACGGTGACCCGGTCCGGGTCGACCGGGGCGCGGTCCTCGACCCGCTCTCCGGCGCCCGGCCGGACCCGGCTGGTCATCCACGCGGACAGGTGGCGATAGCACGCGCGCCGGTCGGCGGGGGACAACGGCGCCCGCCGGATCGCCGCGACGAAGCCCCACATGTACTCGGCGAGCAGCCGCGGCGTCGGGTGCAGCGGGCCCGCCCGGCGCGGGTCCAGGTTGACGCACCGGGCGCGCTTGCCGGGATTCGCCCGCTCGGCGCGCGTGGGGTGGTCGCGGCGGAAGTACAGCAGCTCCGGCACCTGATGGAAGGCCCCGTGCAGGGTGATCTCGGCGACGAACGTACGGTCCGCGTGGTGGTAGCTGTCGAGCGGCTTCACCCGGCGCAGCATGTCGGCCCGCATCACCCCGTAGAAGTCGTCGCCACCCGGCTCGAACAGCAGACTGCGGAAGCGCTCGGGCGCGTGCGGGGAGTCGGTGGCGAGCGTGTACTCGTAGGGGACCTTCACCTTGCCGTCGCCGTCGATGACCGCCTGGCCGGTGTGCGCGAGGATGATGTCCGGCCGCTCGTCCAGCGCCTGGACGCAGCGCAGCAGCAGGTCCCGGCCGTACAGGTCGTCGTGCGAGGCCCACTTGAACAGTTCGCCGCGGGACTCGGCGAACACATGGTTGTGGTTCGGCGTGGCGCCGATGTTCCGGGGCAGCCGGAGGTACCGGACGCGCGAGTCCCGTGCGGCGTACTTGCGGCAGATCTCCTCGGTCCCGTCGGTCGAGGCGTTGTCGGAGACGACCAGCTCGAAGTCCTCGTACGTCTGGCCGAGCAGGGCGTCGAGCGACTCGGCCAGATACTCCTCGCCGTTGTACACGGGCAGGCCGATGCTCAGCCTGGGTCGGGCGTTCATGAGGTCCTCACTTCGGGGATGGGAGTGCGGTGGCGCTCGTTCAGGGCGGACCGCAGTTGCAGCCACCACACGGCCGAGCCGCTGATGGTCGCGCAGGCGACTCCCCAGGCCGAGCCGACCGTGCCGGCGGCGACCGCCCCGCCGAGCCCCCCGCTGACATAGCAGGCGGAGGCGAACAGTTGGCAGCGCAGGCTGCGCCGGGCCGCGCCGAGCGCGCGCAGCCCGGCCGCCGCGCCGGTGCCGAGGCCCGCGCCCGCGACGCCGAGGGTGATCGGCACGATGAGCTCCGAGGCGGAGTGCCAGACGCCGCCGAGCACCGCCTCGCCGAACCGGCCGGGCATCAGCAGCAGCGCCGCGCCCCAGAGCAGCGCGCCGGCGGCCTGCCCCCCGCCGAGGAGCAGGCAGAACCTGCCCAGTTGATGCGGGGCCTGCCGCAGCACCCGTGCCGCCTCCGGGACGGTGACCAGCGAGAGCCCCATGAGCACCGCCAGGAACGGCCCGAGCAGGAGCTCGGCGCCCCGGACCGCGCCCACCGCGCTCACCCCGACGATCGCGCCGAGCCCGTACGCCCGTAGCTGGCTCGCGCCACTGAGGCTGACGTTCTCGACCAGGTACCGGTAGCCGAGGTCGCGTTGTTCGCGAAGCCAACCGCGCGCCTCGGTCGTCCGGGGCCGGATGCCGGACTGGATGTAGCCGTACCCCGCCGCCACCGTGGCGGACGCGCCCCAGGCGAGCACGAAGGCGGCCACGCTGCCCACCCGGGCCGCCACCACCAGGGCCGGGACGAGTGCGACACCCCACACGACGTCGTTGACGAACGCCTTCCGCCCGGCGCCGGCGGCGAAGAACGAGAACCGCCAGGCGTCCTGGAGCAGCAGCCCCGGCAACATGACACCCAGGGCGGCGAACGCGGGCCCCACGCGGCCGCCGAGGCCGAGCCCGGCCGTGAGACACACCGCGCCGAGGGCGGTACCGACGCCGAGCGCGGTACCCGTCGACCGGCCCACCGCCCCGCGCCAGGAGGCGCCCGGCACGCCGCTGAAGCGCACCACGAGCGGATCGGTGGCCAGCCCGCGGGAGACGTTGAGCACGACGCCGTACGTCACCCAGGCGAGGCTGAACACGCCGAACGCGGTCACCCCCAGCGAGCGGGCCACGTAGATGCCCACCGCGAAGTTGCTCACGCTGGAGGCCGCCTGGTCGGCCAGTCCCCAGGACAGCCGGCCGACCATGGCCCGCTTGGCCGCCCTCCGGGTGTGTCCTGGCGGGGCCGCCGATGCCGTCGTCTTCTCCCCCTCGGTGGTCATCGGCGTCATGCCTTGATCAGTTCGGCGCCGCACAGGGCGTCGGCCGCGGCGGCGACGGTGTCGAACGGCAGCCCGGACCGCTCGGCGACGTCCAGCAGACTGTGTTCGCCGTCGGAGAGGCTGAGCACCCAGAGCATGGCCATCTGGGCCTGCTTGGTGTCGCTGCGGCCGCCGAGAGCGTCGTACAGCCCGCGCCGGCCGAGCTGCGGTTCGCCGTAGGGGCTGAGGTTGACGTACCGCCGGTTGCGGTCGAGGACGGCGAACGCCTCACGGCAGAGGGCGAGCGTGTCCGCCATCGCCTCCGGGGAGACGAAGTCCGGATTGTCCGCCGAGGTGTGGTACTCGGGGTAGCCGGCGTAAGGGGTCCGGCTGAGCGAGCCCACGCCGAGGTCGAACCCGGGTGAGCAGAACTGCCGCTCGTCGTAGCCGTACGGAGTGAACTCGACGACGCGGTGCGGGCGTTCGGAGGCGTCCAGCACATGCCGCAGCACCCGGTCGATCTCCGCGTCGCCGCGCCTGCTCTGCTTGTACGTCAGTTGGCCCGGGTCGCCGGCGCAGGCCAGCACGAGACCGTGCTTGACCCGTTCGATCCGCTCGGCGTTGCGTGCCAGCCAGGTGATCGCCCCGATGGTGCCCGGCGCGTAGATGAACCGGTAGGTGTAGTACGGGGTCTCCCGCGCCAGCGCGTGGGCCAGGAACGTCGCCACCGCGATGCCCGCCAGGTTGTCGTTGGCCAGCGACGGGTGACAGACGTGACAGGAGACGATCACCTCGTCGGCGACCTGTCCGGGGACCACGTGCTCGGCGTAGGTGAGGTGGCCGTCGGCGAGTGTGGAGTCGATCCGCACCTCGTACTCGCCGTCCGGCATGGCGTCCAGGGTCTCCTGGGCCAGGCAGAACCCCCACTCCGGCTTGTAGTAGCTGGTGCGGTACGGCACCCACGACGGCTGGTCCGGCAGGGTGTACAGGTGCGAGCCCAGCTCGGACAGCGGCATGGTCGCCGACACCGGCACGCTGTAGCCGAGCACGTGAAGACTGGACGCGGCGAAGTCGACGACCCGGTTGCCGGCGGGGTCGGCGATGTACGCGTCGCGGATGTTCCACTCCTGCGGCACCGTCCAGTCGAGCACCTGGGTCCCGGTCGGCACCTCGTGCACCTGGAGCGGGATGTACTCGCCGACGATCTCCAGGGTGGCGCGCACACCGTCGCCGGTGATGCTCCGGCACAGCGGGTACAGCCGCTCCACCAGCGCGTGCATCTCATCGCCGGCCGTGGTCATCGGCGCCACCGCAGGGTGTCGTCGACGGTGCCGGCCTCGGTCGCCGCGCGCAGCACGGCAAGGCGGGTGAAGCGTCGCTCGAAGTCCTCCCGGGTCAGCCCGTGCTTCCGGTAGGCGTCGGCGAGTTCGAGCGCGCCCTGCTTCACCGTCCACTCGCAGTCGAAGCCGGGGATCGCCGTGCGGAAGCGGGAGAAGTCCACGCGGTACGACCGGGAGTCGGCACCGTTCTCGCCGGTGATCACCACCTTCGCGCCGGACACCGCCTCTGCGACCTGCTCGGCGATCTCGGCGACCGTGACGTTGTTGACCTCGCTGCCGATGTTGAACGCCCGGTCGTGTACCGCCTCGTGCGGCGCGGTCAGCGCGGCCGTGAAGGCCCGTGCGATGTCGGCGGCGTGCACCAGCGGGCGCCAGGGCGTGCCGTCGGAGAGCACGAGGACCTCGCCGGACAGCAGGGCGTGCCCCACCAGGTTGTTGAGCACGATGTCGGCGCGCAGCCGGGGCGAGAAGCCGAAGGCGGTGGCGTTGCGCATGTACACCGGGGTGAAGTCGTCGTCGGCCAGCGCGTGCAGGTCGTCCTCCACCCGCACCTTGGATTCCGCGTACGGCGTCACCGGGCGCAGCGGAGCGTCCTCGGCCACCAGGTCGCCGCCGCCGGCGGCGCCGTAGACGGAGCAGGTCGACGCGTACAGGAAGCGCCGCACTCCGGCGTCGCGGGCCAGCCGGGCCAGCCGCACGGAGGCGTGGTGGTTGATGTCGTAGGTGAGGTCCGGCGCCAGCGATCCCAGCGGGTCGTTGGACAGCGCGGCCAGGTGGATCACGGCGTCCACCCCGGCCACGTGCTCGGCCGTGACGTCGCGCAGGTCCACCTGCGGCCCGGGCGGGTCCGCGGGCAGCGGGCCAAGGACGCAGTCGGCGAACAGGCCGGCGTCAAGACCGACGACCTCGTGCCCGGCGGCGGCGAGGACCGGGGCCATCACGGTGCCCAGATAGCCCTGGTGTCCGGTCAGCAGTACGCGCAAGGTTCATTCCCCCAGGTCGAGAGTGAGTTTGGTGACGGCGAACGCCTCGGCGTAGCGCGCGTTGCTTTCGATGCCGCGGATCCGGGCCAGCCCGAGGAAGGCCTCCCGGTCGTACCAGGGCCGGTGCTGCTGCGAGGGGTAGTGCTCCTGCAGCAGCCGCACCTTCTGTTCGGCGATCTCCGGCGACAGCGGCTGGTACGCCGCCGGACGACCGAGATCGCCGTCCCACTTGACGATCTCGTAGCCGAGCACGAGATGGTCGCGGAACGCGGTGGTCACCAGCTTCGCCAGACCGCGGTGATCCTGGTGCGCGTCATCGGTACGCGGGGCAAGGACGAGATCCGGATCGGCTTGCCCGCGCAGCTCCTCGACCGCGGCCTTGGCCTCGTCCCAGTGCGCGGGCATCCGGCCGTCCGGCAGCTTGAGCACGGTCAGCCGCAGATCGGCGCCCGGGCAGAAGGCGGTGAGCGCGGCCTGCTCCTCCTGCTCCCGCTCGCCGCCACCGCCGGAGAGCACCAGCGCGTCGACGCGGATGCCCGGCCGCGCGAGGCAGAGCGTCAGCAGCGTGCCACCGGCGCCGATGGCGATGTCGTCGCAGTGCGCGCCCACCGCGACGATCCGGTCCAGGCGCCCCGCGCCGAGCCGGATCACGCCCTCGCTCCGGCGCCGCTCCTGCTGCCGGTCGCGCTCGCCCCCGCGCCGTCCCGTTCCCACACGGCCCACGGCCGGTCGCCCCGGGCGTAGGCGTCGTCGAGCGCGGCCCGCTCCTTCACGGTGTCGGTCGGCTTCCAGAAGCCGCGGTGCTGATGGGCCACCAGCCGTCCGCGCTTGGCCAGTTGGGCACATCCGTCGGCGACCAGGTCCCCGTTCTCCGGTATGTGGTCGAAGACCTCCTGGCGGAGCACGAAATAGCCGCCGTTCTCCCACAGCGGCATGTCGCTCACCGCGGTGATGCCCCCCACCAGGCCGTCCTCGCCCAGGTCCACGCAGTGGAACGAGGACTGCGGCGGCACCACCATCATCGACGCACCGGCGTCACGCCGGGCGAACCGGTCGATCATCTCCGGCAGCGGGGCGTCGGTGAGCACGTCGGCGTAGTTCGCGAGGAACATCTCGTCGCCGTCCAGGTGGTGCCGCACCCGGCGCAGCCGCTCCCCGATCGGCGACTCGATACCGGTCTGCGCGAACGTGATCGTCCAGTCGGCGATGTCGGTGGACAGCAACTCGGTCCGCCCGCCCCGCAGCACGAAGTCGTTGGACGTCGTCTCCTCGTAGTTGAGGAAGAAGTTCTTGATGTGGTCGGCCCCGTACCCGAGGCACAGGATGAACTCCGTGTGCCCGAAGTACGCGTAATAGCGCATGACATGCCAGATCAGCGGGCGCGGGCCGACCATCGCCATCGGCTTGGGCACGTCGTCGGAGGCCCCGTTGCGCATACGTAGCCCGTAACCGCCGCAGAACAGAACGACCTTCACGATGTGACCTCGACAATGCTCAGTTCCGGGATGGGAAAGACCAGTCGGCCGCCCCACTCGTTCACGAAGGACAACTGCTCGGTCAGCTCGGCCCGCAGGTTCCACGGGAGGACGAGGACGTAGTCCGGTTTGTCTGCGGCGATCTGCTCGGGCGGCAGGATCGGGATGCGGGTGCCGGGGGTGAACCTGCCGTGCTTGTAGGGGTTGCGGTCGACCGTGTACGGGAGCAGGTCGGGCCGGATGCCGCAGTGGTTGAGCAGGGTGTTGCCCTTGCCCGGGGCGCCGTAGCCGACGACCGTCTCGCCGCGCTCGGCCGCGTCGATGAGGAACCGCAGCAGGTCCCGGCGCACCTTGGCGACCCGGGCGGAGAACTCGGTGTACCCGGACAGTTCCTGGAGCCCGGCGGCCTTCTCCCGGTCCAGCACGTCGGCCACGCGACCGCTCGGCTCCCCGGCGACCTCGGCAGGCCGGGCCCACAGCCGGATGGAGCCGCCGTGCGTGGGCAGTAACTCGACGTCCACGAGCGTGAGTCCGCCGCTCGCCAGCGCCCGGGCCGCGGACGCGACCGTGTAGTACTGGAAGTGCTCGTGGTAGATCGTGTCGTACTGGTTCTCCTCGATCAGGGTCAGCAGGTGCTGCACCTCGATGGAGACCCAGCCGTCGTCGGCGACCAGGGCGCGCAGCCCCTGCGTGAACCCGACCACGTCGGGGATGTGCGCGTACACGTTGTTGGCCACGACCAGGTCCGCCGGGCCGTGCTCGGCGCGGACGGCCGAGCCGGTGTCGGGGGACAGGAACTCCGTGAGCGTGGGCACACCCGCGTCCCGCGCCGAGGCGCCGACGTTCACCGACGGTTCGATGCCGAGGCAGCGGATCCCGCGGTCCACCACGTGCCTCAGCAGGTACCCGTCGTTGCTCGCGACCTCGACCACGAAGGCGTCGGGGCCGAGCCCCACCCGCTGTACGGCGTCGGCGACGAACGTGCGCGCGTGCTCCACCCAGGAGGTCGAGAAGGAGGAGAAGTACGCGTACTCGCTGAACGTCTCCTCCGGCGTGATCAGCGGAGGGATCTGCGCGAGCCAGCAGTCGGTGCAGACCCGCAGGTGCAGCGGGTACGCCGGTTCCGGCCGGTCCAGTTGGTCCGCGGCGAGAAAGCTCTCGCACGGCGGGGTCGCCCCCAGATCGACGACGCTCGCAAGCGTCGCCGAGCCGCAGAGTCGGCATCGTGTCATCTACTGCCCCCATCCCGCTCGCGCGGTTCTTCCCGCAGCGAGCCAGTGCTGTTGTCCCCCACCGGCGACGGGCCATCCCCGCCGCCGGACCGACCCGCGATCGCGGTGCGGTACCCCTCCACCAGGCGTTCGAGGCCGACGGCCGGGCTGAACCCCTGCTCGTAACGGCGCCGGGCCGCCTGGCCCATTTCCCGGTTGCGGTCCTGTCCGGCCGCGATCCGGCGTATGCAGGACGCGAGCGACGCGGACTCGCCCGGCCGGTGCAGCAGCCCGGTCACCCCGTCCTCGACGAGTTCGACGAAGGCGCCGTGACCGGCGGCGACGACCGGGACCCCCGCCGCCATCGCCTCCACGACCACCAGGCCGAACGCCTCCAGCCACGTGGAGGGAGCCACCACGGCGACCGACCGCGCGATGGCCTGCCGGCACTCCGCCGTGTCATAGAGCCCGACGTACCGGATGTCGTCCCGGCCCGCCGCCCAGGCGGTCACCTCAGGCTCCAGCGGCCCCGTACCGGCGATCACGAGCGGGACGCCCACCCCACCGTCGGCGGCGAGTTCGTCCCAAGCGGCCATGAGCAGCCGCACGCCCTTGGCCTCCGCGAGTCGGCCCAGATAGAGCAGATGCTCGCCCGCGCCCGCACGGCGGGCGCCCGGTTCGGGCACGAAGTTGTGCTTCACCGCCAGGCGCTCGGGCGGCATCCCCGACCGCACCAGGACGTCGCGCTGCGCCGCGGAGATGCAGAAGAACCGCTCCACGCCGGACCACCACCGCCGTCGGTTGACCGACATGCTGACCGCGAGCGGCACCGTCGCCAGCCGGGAGTTCCGGTAGCAGCCGTGCCGGACGGCGGGCAGCGGCGCGGACCCGACGCACTCGGTGCACGGCCGGCCGTCCCGCTGCAGCGTGCCGGGCGGGCAGACCTGGGTGTAGTTGTGCAGTGTGGCGACGGCGGGCACACCGGCGTCGGCGCAGGCGGCCAGCACCGCCGGCGACAGGAGCGGGAAGACGTTGTGGACGTGCACCACGTCCGGGCGCTCGGTGCGAAGGACGGCGGCGAGCTCCGCGCGGACCGCCGGGTTCCACGGCACGAGCAGCGGTATCGCGGCCTTGCCCAGCAGGGACCGGGCGGCGATGTCGTCGCTGCGCCGCTCGAACACCTCGACCTGGTGGCCGGCCCCGCGCAGCAGCGCCACCTCCTGGTCGACGACCTTGTTCTCCCCGCTCGGCTGCGCCGAGGCGTAGCGGTTGTGCACCACGAGGACGCGCATGCTCAGGTCACCTCCGATCTCCGGGCCCAGCGCGGGACGCCTTGTCGGGGGACTTCCGGCGTCGAGAGGGGAGTGGCCGCGGCCGGGGCCGCCAGCAGCGAGGCGGCCACGGCCAGATGCAGCAGATACGGCGAGGCGTCGCCGAGCCCGGCCTCGGTGTACGACGCGATCGCGCAGTAGCTGATCAGGAAGATCGCGCAGGCCCGCGACAGCGACGGCGGCCGCAGCAACGCGACACCGCCCAGCACGATGACGATCGCCGCCACCAGGGCGACGCCGGTCATACCCTGCTCGTTGAACACCGCCAGCCAGCTGTTGTCGATCGGCAGCCCGCCGAACGACTTGTCGCCCAGGCCCACGCCGAGCAGGTACTCCGAGGTCGTTCGGGGTGCTGCCAGCAGGGCGTCCCAGACCTTGGCCCGACCGGTGAGGCTGGAGAAATTCTCCTGGCTCTGTCCGCGCAGGAACCACGCCTGCAGCGCTGAGGCGAACCCCACCGCGGCCACGGCGGCGGACAGCACCGCCCAGGTGAAGAACCGGCGGGCGGCGGCGCTGGTCAGGATGAGCGAGCCGATCGCCAACGCCAGCCCGACGAGCAGGCCGAGCGTGGCCGTCCGGGTATGGGTCAGCGCGAGCAGGACGAGTGACGGCACGATGATCACCGCCGCGCTGGTCCTGTCGGTCCGGCGGCCCAGAACGAGCAGCACGGTAAGCCCGATGATCACCGCGGCGTACTGTCCGATCTGCGGCGGGGTGAGCGGCCACAACGCGCCGACCAGCCGCCCGCCGTAGAGGTCGGGCAGGGCCGCGCCCGGTGAGATGACCAGACCGGCGGCCACCGACCCGAGCACCGCGAAGTACATCCGGATGTGGTGCCGGACGAACGTCGGGCCGCCGTCCCACCAGCGGCTGAGCAGCCACAGCGTGCCGACGAAGAGAGCCAGCCGGGCGCAGCGGAACAGCGCGCCGAACCCGGACTCCAGGTTGGCGCTGGAGATCACGCTCAGCCCCAGCAGCAGGGTGAGCAGGAACAAGAAGGCGCTGGCTCGGATGTGCAGACGGAGATTGACCGCGAGCGCCAGCGTGAACGCGGCGACCAGCGCGCCCATGGTGACCATCTGGATGAGGGAGCGGGGCAGCGGGACGATGGTCCTGGCCCCGGCGGAGCCGAGCGTGTTGAGGATCAGCAGCCCCCAGACTGTCGCGACGATCTTCGACGGGTGGTCCGCGCCCATCTCAATCACCGTCCTGCGCGCGGAAGGCGCTGCCCGCGTCCTGCTGGTACGGCGTGCCCTGCCACTGCCCGGAGTCGAGGATCCGGCTCGGGTCGTGGGCGACGAACATCCATGGTCCGACGTAGACGTTGTCGTGCCAGCGGTTGTGCTGCTCGCGGGTGATCGCCTCGGCCACCCGCTCGCCCTGGTACGGCGACCAGTCCGGATAGGTGCCGTAGTTGGCCAGCACCGCCATTCGGTCGCACTTCACCGTGCAGTCGACGACGGACTTGTCCAGCACGAAGCGGTTGCCGTGGATGTCCACCCGCTGGGTCTTCCACCGGCAGTCGGAGTAGAGCGGTGCGGTGGCGATCGCCGGCTGTACGCAGCGGTCGGTCTTCTTCACCAGCAGCGTGCATTCACCGGACGAGGTGTTGGCCGGGCTGTTGCAGAACCGGTCGGCGTTCTCCCACAGCGTGATCCCGGACCAGTTGTTCTCCAGCACGTTCCGATAGATCTCGATCTTGTCCGTGCGGGCCGGGATCCGTGGTTCGCCGCCGGACTCGGACAGGTAGATGGTCGCGAACGGGAAGTTGTCGCCGCGGTCGGCGTACTTGCGGCCCTCGACCCAGTTGTTCCGCCGGATCGTGTTCTTCCGGATGACCGCGTTGTAGCTGGTCTCGTAGATCAGCGCGGCACCGTCGTTGTCCTCGAGCACGTTGTCCTCGATGAGGAAGTCGTTGTTGTCGGTGTCCGCCCACAACCCGGTTCCGCGGTTGTCGTGCACCCAGTTGCCGCGTACGTCGGCGCCGTTGACGTCCCAGAACTTGACGCCTCCGGTGCAGCCGCAGCCCGGCCGCCGCCGCTCCCAGTCGTCCCTGTTGTTGCCCACGATCTCGTTGCCCTCGACCACCAGACCGGTGATACGGCCGGTGGCCTGGTAAGCGTTCATGCCGTACTGGCCGTTGCCGCGCAGGCAGTCGGCGAGGACCCGCTGGCGGGCACCGGCCATCAGCCCGGCGCCGGAGTTGTTCTGGATCGTCGCGTGCTCGATCACCCACCCGTCGGCCGAGTCGTGGTTGACCACCCCTTCGTCGCGCGGCGCGACGAAACCCTGCACGGTCAGGTAGCGGATGGTGACATCGCGGGCGCTGCCTCCGAACGCGTACTGGTTGGTCTTCCGGCCGTCGAGTACCGCGCCCGGCGCGCCGAGGTAGACGTTCCCCTGCTTGGGGACGACCTGGGCGTAGCGGTCCGGTTCGAGCCTGTGCTTGCCCGGTCGAAGCCAGAACGTGGTGTTCGGGGGGTGGCTCTTGGTTTTCGCGGCCAGGTCGCCGGTCACCGCGGGGTCGACCGTCACCGCGCCCGCCGGCGCCTTCGCCGGCCCGGCCGCGGGCTTGGCGCACACGCGGGCCACGGGCGTGGATGGCGCGGCGGTCGGCTTCGGACGCGCGCTCGGCATGCTCTCACAGCCGGTCGCCGCCAGCAGGGCCAGCGCCAGCAGTGCCGTCGGCAACGCCTGATGCCGCCACTTGATCCCCAAGCGTCCTCCCTAGCCGTGGAACCTGAGTACGGTGGTGAACCCCTGCGTGCCGTCGGCGAAGCCGGTGCCGACGAGCGTTGTGGTGGGTTCCTTGCGCCCGAAGCCGGCGGAGTACCAGCCCAGTGGCGGGTCACTCTCGCCGCGATGGGCCGTCCAGCACAGCTTTTCGGGCAGGTCGAGCGCCGCGGAGCGGTCCTCGCCGTCCCGGGTCCAGATGAGGAGGGCCCGGTTCCCCACCAGGTCCGCGGTGATCGCCGGGCCGAGGTGGAAGGCCAGCTGTACGGCCCGGCGCGGGCCGCGCACCTCGTCGACCACCCTCAGTTCTTGGCTCGCGGCCGTCAGCTCCACTCGGCGGCGGTGCACGGAGTGCTGGTAACCGTCGTGCTCGGCACACCAGCGGGCCGTCCCCCCGTCGGAGGCGTCGGACGGGTCCGCGGTCAGGACGCGGCTGCGGGCTTGCCGGGTCCACAGGAACGGGCCGCCGGAGACGGACTGGTCACCGCCGTCCAGCCGCAGGGTGTTGTGGCCGAGGGTCGACCGGAAGTATTGCCGCCACTCGGGCTGCCCGTGGTAGCAGTACGTCCCCGGGTCGGCGAGCACGTCGACCCCGTCGTGCCGGACTTCCACGGACAGCGCGTCCGCGTGAGCGTGCGCGGCGATGGACAGGAATCCGTGCGGCCCACCGTCGCAGCGGCACCAGATCTCCGCCGGACCGCGCAGGATGCTCATGCCCGCGTCGGGGAAATGCGCCGGTCGGCTTGCCGGACGGGACACGGCCGGTGCCGTTCCGTTCTTCGAGTACGGCCGGATGAGCGCGGCCAGCAGTGGGGTGCGTACATCGGTGCCGGTCACCGTCGGCCACCAGGCGAGCCGGCCGAACACGGCGTCCCCGGTGGCCAGCAGCGAGGCCCAGCGGTCGGTGCCCGCGCCGTCCACGATCAGGCCGTGTCCGTCGTCCGCGTCCCCCTGGCGCGGCGGCCGTAACCGGTTGTCCACGACGGCCGCGAGCGCGTCGGTCATCCGCAGCAGTACCAGCCGGATCGCCGCGGGCACCGGCACGCCGGCGGCATCCGCCTCGGCCACCGCGGCCAGGCCGAGCTCCAGCACCAGTCCGTGATACTCGGTGGCCAGCTCGCGGTTGAGGCCGGAGTCGAAGGTGTTGCCGCGCAGATGCCGCTCCAGCGACCGCAGCGCGCCGGCTCGCCAGCGCGCCGAGGAGGGGAACCACCCGAACGCGCAGGCGGCGGCGAACTGTCCGGCGGCCTCGGCGATGACGTGGTTGTTCGCCGAGGACCCCCGGCTGGGGAAGGCGGCCAGCCAGCGCTGGTGGTGCCAGATCTGGTTCAGCGCCGCCGGGTTGCCCTCGAACAGCCCGGTCGCGCCCGGCCAGTCGTCGAGCAGCCGGCGGATCCACACCCAGGACAGCAGCCGGATGCCCAGCTCGATGCCGCTGATCCAGTGCACGCCGCGCAGCGGTGGGTTGGCCGTCCACCAGGAACGCAGGTGCTCGGCCACTCGCTCGGCGTACCGCTCCTCCCCGGTGATCGCGTAGGCGGCGGCGAGCACGGTGAGGTACTGATGCCGGGACAGCTCCCAGATCTGCTTGATGTCCCCGACCGCGTCCTCGTTCCGGTACGGCACGTCGAAGGCGTAGCCCCAGGGAGCGCGGCGCCCGGTCTTCGGGTCGCACCACCAGTCCGGGTCGTCCAGGTCGTCGCGGACCACCCCGAAATACTCGGCGTGCCCGTACATCAGCCGGTCCGCCTCGGCGATGAGACGTTTCGCGGCGTCCGGAGGTATCGCGGCGATCGCCTGGGCGGGCAGTACCGCGGTGAACCGGGCACCGGTCACGCTCGGGCAGTCCGGCCGCGCCGACCGCCACCGCCGCCTGCGCACCGCGTCGCCCACCCGGCCGCCGACCTCCCGCGGTCCCATCCTGGACAGCCGCCGCAGGTACCAGCCCGCGCTCATGGTCATCGCGCCCTCGCCAACGTCACCGGCACGCCGCCGGCCAGGCCGGCCTGCACGGCGAGGGTGGCCGACGTCGTGGCGACCAGCGACTCCAGCGGCACCGGCATCGGCCCGCCGGTCCGTACGGCCTTGACGAACGCGGCCAGTTCGGCGGACTGGCCCTTGTCCCGGGCCTTGGGCAGCCGCGAACTGACCCACCGCTTGCGGTCGGCCCCGCCGTCGGAATACACGGAGGCGCGGACGAAGTCGTCGAGCCGCAGCACCTTGCCGTCCGCGACGAGGTCCAGCGTCTCCTTGGGGAATCCGGCCGCGCCGTTGGTGACGTAGCTGATGGCGGCGGTGGATCCGTCCGGGTAGCGGAGCACGACCTGGAGGTCCTCGTTGCCGGACGGGGCGACCGCGTACACGGACACCGGGTCGGCCCCGAGCAGCCAGCTCGCCGTGTCGATGAAGTGCCCGCCCTCGCCGGCGAAGCGCGAGCCCTCGGTGCCCTGCTGGAGGTACCAACTGCCGTGTCCAAGACGGCCCGCGTTGACCAGGTAGCGAAGGCTCGCCGGACCGGTCCGGGCGCCGAACCGCTTCCTGGCCTCCTGCAACAGCGGCGCGAACCGGCGGTTGAAGCCCACCTGCAGCCGGTCGTTGCCGGACTCCTCCACCGCCGCGAGCACGCCGGCCAGCTCGTCCTCGCTGAGCGCCAACGGCTTCTCGACGAACACCGTCTTGCCGGCCAGCAGCGCCTTCCGGGTCAGTTCGGCGTGCGAGCTGTGCCGGGTGACGACGAACACCGCGTCGATGGACTTGTCGCCGAGCACGGCGTCGAGATCGGTGGTCGCCTCGGTGAAGCCGAACTTCCGCTGCGCGTTGGCCGCGGACAGCGCCGTCGTGGTGACGACCGTGGCCAACTCGACGCCGTCGCGCTGTCCCAGGTGCGGCAGCAGCATCGACGTCGCGTAGTTTCCCGCACCGACGAACGCCAGCCGCACCGGCGCATGGGCGGACCGGGCCGGGGCGGACGCTCCGCCGCCGCGTCGCACCGCGGGCACGGCCACCGCCGGGGCCTCCGCTTCCCCCGCTTCCGCCTTCTGCTGGGGATACCGGAACAGCACGGCCACGGCCTTCAGTTCACCGTCCTTCATGTGCTGGTACGTCTCGACGGCGTCGTCGAAGTCGGCGACGTGGGAGACCAGGGGCTCCACGTCGACGCGGCCGCGGGCCAGGAGATCGAGGAAACACGCCAGATTGCGGCGCTCCGTCCAGCGCACGTAGCCGATCGGGTAGTCCCGTCCCTCGAGCTCGTACTCCGGGTCGTAGCGCCCGGGGCCGTACGAGCGCGAGAACCGGACGTCGAGCTCCTTCTCGTAGTACGCGTTCCACGGCAGGTCCAGGCGGCACTTGCCGATGTCGACGACCCGGCCTCGGTCCCGGCAGAGCCGCGCGGCCAGCTCGACGGGCTGGTTGCTGCCGCCACCGGCGGCCAGGTACACCTGGTCCACGCCGTGCCCGCCGGTGAGTTCGGCGACGGCGGCCTCCACGGCCGCGGACGCGGGATCGCCGCAGGCCACAGCACCCAGGCTCTCGGCGAGCTTGCAGCGCACCGGGTCGGGGTCGGCCCCGACGACGCGGACCCCCGAGGCGGCAAGCAGTTGCGCCACGAGCTGCCCGATCAGCCCGAGGCCGATGACCAGCGCCACCTCGCCGAGCTGCGGCTCGCCTTGGCGCACGCCCTGCATCGCGATCGACCCGACGGTGCCGAAGGCCGCGTGCCGCGGCGCGAGGCCGTCCGGCACCGGGGCGTAGAGGTTCCTCGGTACCCAGTTCAGCTCGGCGTGCAACGCGTGCTCGTTGCCGGCGCAGGCCACGAGGTCGCCGACCGCCACGTCGTCGATCCCGGTGCCTACCTGCTCGACCACCCCGCACAGCGAGTAGCCCAGCGGCGTGTAGGAGTCCAGCTTGCCCATCACCTTGCGGTAGGTGGCGGGCACCCCGTTGGTGGCCACGCTCTGCATGACCTTGGCCACCTGGTCCGGACGGGAGCGGGCCTTGCCCAGCATCGACATGCCGGCCTCGGACACCTTCATGAGCTCGGTCCCGGTGGATATCAGCGAGTAGGCGCTGCGGACCAGCACGCCGCCCGGCTTGCAGCCCGGCACCGGCACGTCGAGCACCGCCAGCTCGCCGCTCTTGTAGTTCTGAACAACCTGTTTCACCCGAGCTCCTCTTGTTTCAACGCTGTCAAGCCGCTTGGCTCTGGCCGGAGCCGGAGGTCGCGCCGCGATACCAGTACTCGAGCGTCAGCACATGCCACAGATGCTTGGAGAAGTCCCGCTGCCCGGCGGCGTCCTCGGCGACCATGCGCGCCAGCGCGTCGCGGCGCAGGATCCCGGAACGGACGAGCACGCCGTCGTTGACCACCTCACGCACCAGCGGTGCCAGATCCCGGCTCATCCAGGCCCGCAGCGGCGCGCTGAACAGGCCCTTCGGCCGGTACACGATCTCCCGGGGCAGGACCGAGGAGGCCGCCTCCTTGAGGACGGCCTTGCCCTGCCGTCCGACGATCTTGCGATCACCGGGCACGGCGAACGCCGCCCTGACCACCTCGACGTCCACGTACGGCACCCGCACCTCGGTCGAGGCGGCCATGCTCGACCGGTCCGTGTAGGCGAGGTTCAGGCCAGGCAGGAACATCCGGGCGTCGCCCAGGCACATACGGTTGACGAAGTCGTCGAGGTCGTTGTCCTCGTAGATGTCCGCGTGCTCGGTCAGCACGTCCTCGACCGTCCCGGCCAGGTCCGGATCGACCAGGGCGAGCAGCTCGTCCTGGTCGTACATGGTGTAGCTGCGCCGGAACGCGGTCTCCTCCGGCAGATCGGCGAAGGAGAGGAACCGCTTCGCGAAGCGCACCGACCGGTACCCCCGGCGGGCCGTGGCGACCGGCAGCCGGTCCACGGCCGCGGACAGTCCGCGTCGCAGCGGCCGCGGGACGCGCTGGTAGCGCAGCGCGATCAGGTTGGCCAGGTGCTTGCGGTAACCGGCGAACAGCTCGTCGGCACCCATCCCCGAGAGCATCACCTTGACCCCGGCTTCCCGGGCGGCCGAGCAGATCAGGAACGTGTTGATCGCGGCGGGGTCACCGATCGGCTCGTCCAGGTGGTAGGTCATCCGCGGCAGCAGGTCGAGTACGTTCGGAGCGATCTCGATCTCGTGCAGGTCCACGCCGAACCGCTCGGCCACCTGCCGGGCATAGCGCAGGTCGTCCGGCATCGCCTCGAACCTGGCGTCCTCGGCGCGGAACCCGATCGTGTAAGCCGAGATCCCGGGGCGGTCGCGGGCCGCCAGCGCGGTCAGGTAGCTGGAGTCGAGACCGCCGGAGAGGAAGGTCGCCACGGGGACGTCGGAGAGCAGGTGGCGCCGGGTCGACTCCTCGACGACGGCAGCGATATCCGGCTGCTCGCCGTCCTGGGCCCGCTGCCGGCCCTCGGCGGCGACGTCCCTCAGGTTCCAGTACTGGCCCCGCTCCACCCGGCCGTCGGGCCGGCACCGCAGCCAGCTTCCCGGCGGCAGCTTCTCCGCCTCGCGGAACGCGCACCGTGAGTCCGGCACCCAGTAGTACAGCAGCGAGGCCACCAGCGCCGCATGGTCCACCTGGAGCGACCCACCGGTCACGGCGGCGAGCGCCTTGAGTTCGGAGGCGAACACCAGACCTTCGCCGCGTCGGAGCAGGAACAGTGGCTTGATGCCGAGTTGGTCGCGGGCGAGCACCAGCTCACCGGTTCGCTCGTCGAAGATGCCGAACGCGAACATGCCGCGCAGCCGGGGCAAACAGTCCGTGCCCCAGCGCCGCCAGGCCTCCAGCAGCACCTCGGTGTCGGAGGTACCGCGGAAGCGCACCCCGGCGGCTGCCAGCTCGGCACGCAGCTCGGGCGCGTTGTACAGCTCGCCGTTGTACGTCAGGACGAGGCCGCCCGAGGCCATCGGCTGGGCGCCGGTCTCGGACAGGTCGATGATGGCCAGCCGGCGGTGTCCGAGGTGCACTTCGCCGTCACCGACGGGGTGGCTGTACCGGCCCGCCCCGTCCGGACCGCGGTGGGCGAGGGTATCGGTGAGCCGGTCGGCCACGGCCTTTCCGTCCGGCCACCGGTAGGTTCCTGCGATGCCACACATGTCTACCGCGCCTCCTGGTCGCTGTCCGGGACGCGTGCCGCCCACGTCGGCAGCCGCTCAGCCCGCCGCCGGCCCGTCCCGTTCTGCCGGGCCGGCAGCTCGTTCTGGCCGCGCAGCGCGGTGTGCGGCCCGTCCCACAGCGTGCCGTCGGTCCGGTCACGCGGATCGGGGTCGATCAGCACCACACCGATCACCGGAACGCGCTGGTCGGCGAGCTGCCGCGCCACGGTGTGCAGCCATGCGGCACTGCCGTGCCCGGCACGCACGACGAGCACGGTCTGTGTGCCGAGGTACTGGAGGTCGGTCCACGCCGTGCCGGGCGCCACCGAGCCGACGCCGAGCCGGCGCTCCTGATGGGACACGGCCGCGGCATGCCCGGCGCTTACCACGGCCGGGTCTCCTGGTTTCGGGCGGCGCTTGGCGAGCTGCTGGCCGGGCAGATCATCGACGATGACCACCGGCCCGTCCGCCGCCAGTGCCCTGGCGAGGTCCAGGGCGATCACGCTCGCGTTGCGCGCACAGCCCAGTTCCAGCAGTGACACCGGTTCCGTGGAGCTGTGCACGCGGGCCAGTGACGCGGTGAGCCGTTCGCGTGCCGCCCGGATCCGTCGGCGTCGCCACAGCCTGGCCGGCCGACGGGGCAGCTCTGCGATGACCGAGGCGCCGAGGTTCGCCGCGATGTCCCGGCGGAGCACGGGGCGGTCCGCCACCACCGTGCCGACCGCGGCCACCGCGAGCCCGAGGACGAGCCCGAGGACGAGCCCGATCGCGGCGTTGGCGGCAGCGGTTCTGGGCAGAGAGTGCCGCACCGCGCGCGGTGCGTCCACGACCTGCGTGCCGACGATGAGCTGGGGTGTGCCGATGCGCGCCTCCGCGGCGCGCTGGCTGAAATCGGTGATCCGCGAGGTGAGTTCGGCCCGGCTGGCGAAGAGGGACTCCAGGTCCGCCGACGCCTTCGGCCCGCTCTGCGACGATCCGTCCCCGATCGCCTTGTTGACCTGGGCGAGTTCGGCCTGCATCCGGTCACGCTGGTCGAGCAGGGCCTTGGCCTCGGCGTTGGTGGTGTTCTTTATCCGCGTCACATGGTCGGCGACGAACGCGTCGGCCAGCGCCTTCGCGCGGGCCACCGCCTCCGCGTCGCTTTTACCGGTCACAGTGATCTGCAGCAGGTTGTTGGTCAGGCCGACAGCCCCGTACTCCCGCAGGAAGTCCTGAGGGTCTTCCGGGGACCCGAGGGACCGCAGGGCTTCGGCGGCGATCCGCGTGGTCTGCAGCAGTCCGACGTCGGTGCGGATCAGCGTTCCGGGATCGTTCGGCTGGTCCTCCTGATGCGCGACCAGCACTTTGGCCACGGCGGTCGGCGGTGGCGGCAGCAGGACCGCCGCCGCGGTGCCGACGAGCAGCCCCAGCAGTGCCATGGAGCACCAGAGACGGCGCCGCCTCCGCACCGCCACCACCAGCGCCTGCAGGTCGAGCAGCGGAGCGGCGGCCGACGACTCCGGAGTCGTACTCGTCGTCACCCTGCACTTCCCTTCGCGTCGTTGCGCACCGCGAGCACCGGCGTGGCGGCATCCCGAGGACGGTCGGCGGATTTCGTCGCACGGGCCCGGACCGGGCCGGCGAGGACGATGCCGACGACCTCGTGCTTGGCGTCCGTACAGGCCTCGGCGATGCCGGCGAGCTCAACTGCGGTCCAGGCGCCCGCGCTGAGCACGACCAGGACACCGGACTCGTTGTCGCGGTCCGGCACCAGCGGTTGGGACGCCGAGACCCCCGCCACCCGCAGCATCGGATCGTTCCCGGCCTCGGCGACGAGCTGCCCGGCGGCCCGGCGGGCGATCTCGTCGCCGTCCGGGACGACGACCAACAGCCGTCGAGGGGAGGGCAGTTGGTCCCGGAGACGGGTGGAAACCCGCCGGTAGCGGATCTGTCTGCTGGCCTCGTCGCCGGATGTCAGCGGGGTCGGCATGTCCCACCGGGTGTCGACGCCCAGCAGCCGGCGGATCCGGGCCCGAGTGCCACGGCGCTCCGGCCGGTGCCCGGAGCGTTCACCAGGTACGTCGACGGTGCCCAACAGCGTCGAGCCCAGCGCCGCGGCGATCTCCGGTTCGGTGCGCAGTCGGCGGCTCATCCGTGCGGCGCTGAGATGTCCGACGACCGCGAGCAGGAAGGAGAGCAGCGCCCCGCCTACGATGAGCTGAATCCTCGTCGGCGGTGCCTCGCCGGTCGGTCGGGCGGCCGACCCCATGACGACCATGTTGGCCTTGTTCGCGGCCGGGCCGGCCTGGTCCAGCTTGGTGATGGCCTCCTGCAGCGAGGTGCGCAGCTTCTCGAGTTCGGTGCGGGTCTGCACGCTCTCCACGGTCTGGCCCGGATCGGTCGCATCGGCGAGGTCGGTGATGCGGCGGTTGGTCTGCACCACCATCTGCTGCAGTGCCTCGAGCTGAGCCGCCGCCTCGGGGTCGGTGTTGTCGTCCACGATCCGCGCGGCGAACGCGACGAACTGCTGGGCCACCTGGTCCGAGAGCTGCTGTGCGCGCTCGGGGGTGTCGGCCGTGCCCGAGATCTTGATGATGTTCGCGTCGGCGGCCTTGGCACTCACCTGATCCCGCAGCTCGCTGCCGCTGACCCCATGCCAGTGAAGCGTGGCGGCCGCGCGGTCGACCACCACCGAACTGGTCGCGATCTCCGCCTGGGTCAGCAGCTCGCGCTCCTCCCACGCACCTGGCAGCAGTACCGATGCCGACGTCGTGTAGCGCGGCGGAAACAGCAGGGAGGCGCCGTACCCGATGAGCGCTCCCACCAAGGCGAGGATGGTGAGAAGCCGCCAGCGCCGACGGATGATCCGCCCGATCGTGGCCAGCCGTATCGTGTCATCGCTCAACGGTGCGGCCTCCGTCTTGCACGGTCCGGGTCGCCCTCCGACACCGGAGCGTCGTCATGGCAGGCGGCGGTGTAGGCGGCGAGCAGCGATCGCTGGGAGTTCCGCCAGGAGAGCGCCCCGCTGATCCGCTCCTGGCCGATCTTGCCCATCAGGGCCCGTTTCTCCGGATCGTCCAGCAGCAGCGCGATGAGCCCCGCGAACTCGGCCTCGTCGTTGGCGGGTGCGTAGAGGGCGGCGTCACCGGCGGAGACTCGCGCCTCCCGGAGGTCGAACGAGACGATCGGCCGGCCCATCACCATGTACTCCAGGACCTTGTTCATGGTCGACACGTCGTTGAGCGGATTGCGCGGGTCGGGGGAGAGGCACACGTCCGCGGTGGACAGGTAGCGCACCAGATCGGCGTCCGGAATCCGCCCCGTGAACTGCACCTGCTCCGAGAGCCCGAGTTCCCGGGACAGCTCCACCATCGCGTCGAAGGTGTCGCCGGCGCCGACGAACACCGCGTGCCAGTCGGTCCGTCCGAGCTCGTCGCGCAGTTTCGTGAGGGCCCGCAAGGCGTAGTCGACGCCGTCCTGTGGGCCCATGACGCCGAGGTAGCACAGCAGATGAGGCTTGCCGCGCTTCAGCTCCGGCTCGGGCGGTACGGGGTGGAACCGGTCGATGTCGGGCGCGCTGCGGACCACGAACACGTCCGACGGCCGCCGACCGCCACGGCGCACCGCGACATCCCGGTAGCTCTCGTTCGTGGCGAGCACGACGTCCGCGGCCCGGTAGGTCCGCCGTTCGAGCGCGCACACGGCGCGGTAGAGCAGATCCTCGCCGCGGCCGAAGCGGGAGAGGTACAGCTCGGGTACCAGGTCGTGCTGGTCGAAGACGAACCGCGCTCCGCGCCGCTTCAGCCACAGCGCCGGCAGGAACAGCAGGTCAGGCGGGTTGCAGGCGTGGACCACGTCGACCGGCCCGACCTTCCGGGCCAGCCGGACCGTATGCCACAACGCCGATCCGTACTCCCGCAGATAGCCGGCCGGACCTCCGGTGGCCGCACGTAAGGGATAGCGGTGGATCCGCACCCCGTCGATCTCCGCCTCCGGCTCGGTGTCCCGCTTACTGCCCTGGGGACAGATGACGTGCACCTTCCAGCCCGCGTCGCGCAGTGTCGTGCACTCCTGCCACACCCGTCGGTCGAAGGGCACCGACAGGTTCTCCACAAGGATCAGCGCACGCCGGTCCGGCCGGTCGCCGCTGGTCGTGTTACCAAGCAAGGCCCATGTATCCCGGTTCGGCCCGGCGCGCATCGGCGTCGGGAAGGTGGATGAGGTCGACAATCACCGGGCCGGCGCCGCCATGGGGCAGGGCCGACAGCACGGCCGGATCCCTGGTCCCGACGAGGCACACCTCGGCGTGATCGAGTACCTCCTCGACGGAATCCGCGAGCAGCTGCGCGAGGTGCGGCAGCCGGGTCTCGATGTACTCGCGGTTCGCGCCGAGCAGTCGGGAGAGGCTCACGTTGGCGTCGTGGATCCGCAGGTCGTAACCCTTGCCGAAGAGCCTCTCCGCCAGCTCGACGAGCGGGCTCTCGCGGAGGTCGTCGGTGCCGGGTTTGAAGGACAACCCGAACAGGCCCACCCGGCGCTTGCCGGTGCGCTCGACCAGTTCCACCGCGCGCTGCAGATGATCGGAGTTGGAGGGGAGCACATGGGCGAGGATGGGCACCGAGACATCGGCCCGCTGCGCCGCGTGGACCAGGCTGCGCAGGTCCTTGGGCAGGCAGGAACCACCGAAGGCGAAGCCGGGCCGCAGGTAGGCGGGGCTGATGTTCAGCTTGCGGTCGGCCAGGAACACGTCCATCACCTGGTGCGAGTCCACCCCGAGCGCCTGGCACACCGCGCCCAGCTCGTTCGCGAAGCCGATCTTGAGGCCGTGGAACGCGTTGTCCGCGTATTTGATGGCCTCGGCCGTCGGGACCGGAACCCGGAACACCTCGCCGGGCAAGCCGTCGTACAGCGCTCCCACCACATCGCCGCTTGCCGGGTCGAGTTCGCCGATGACTGTCTTGGGCGGGTCGAAGAAGTCACGCACGCTCGTGCCCTCGCGCAGGAACTCCGGGTTGACCGCGACCCCGATGTCCACCCCGGCTGTTCCGCCGACGTACTTCTCCAGGATCGGTACCAGCAGGTTGAGGCAGGTGCCCGGGAGCATGGTGCTGCGGAACACGACGGTGTGCCGCCCGCCCCGCTCGGCCAGCGCGGCGCCGATCTGCTCGGTGACCCGCTCCAAGTACGTGGTGCACAGGCTGCCGTTGGGCTCCGACGGTGTACCCACGCAGACCAGCGACACCTCGCTGCCGCGGATCGCCTCGCGGACGTCGTCGGTGGCGCGTAACGCTCCCGTCCCCACGACCTCGGCGATGAGCTCGCCGATCCCCTCCTCGACCACCGGGGCCTTGCCTTCGTTGACCAGGTCGACCTTCACCTGGTTCACGTCCACCCCGATGATCTCGTGACCCATGCTGGCCAGGCACGCGGCCGACACACAGCCCACGTAGCCGAGCCCGAAAACGCTGACTCTCATGACCCGTTCCTCCCCCCAGGCAGGCCCTGCCGGCCCGCGGTCCGCGCGTCGGCCGGACGACGACTTCCTCGCATCAGTAGGCCCCCTGCCCGTAGAGCACCGCACGCAGCGTCTTCCACAAGATCACTGTGTCCAGGGCGAGCGACCAGTCCTCCACGTACCGCAGGTCCAGCCGGACCGCCTCCTCCCACGACAGGTCGCTGCGTCCGCTGATCTGCCACAGGCCGGTGAGCCCGGGCTTGACCAGCAGTCGCCGACGGATCTCCGGGCCGTACGCGGCGGACTCCTCCGGTAACGGAGGCCGCGGACCGACGAGCGACATCGATCCGGTGAGCACGTTGAACAGTTGCGGGAGCTCATCGACCGAGTACCGGCGCAACACTGCTCCCACCCGGGTCACCCGTGGATCCCGGCGGAGCTTGAACAGCAGGCCGGCGCCCTCGTTGCGGTCGGCCAGTTCGGCACGTGCCCCGTCGGCCCCGGTGACCATGGTGCGGAACTTGAGAATCGTGAACTCGCGGCCGTCCTTGCCGACCCTGCGCTGGCGATAGAACGCCCCACCCCGACTGTCCGCCAGCACGAGCAGCCCGACGAACACCATCAGCGGCGCGAACAGCATCAGCAGAATCGTTGCGCCTATGCGGTCGACGACCCCTTTGATCGCCCGGCGGCCCCCGGTGAAGGTCGGCATACTGACCCGCAGCAGCGGGATCCCGAGCACCGCGTCGATGTGCAGCCGCGGGCCGGCCACCTCCATCAGCACGGGGGCCACGACCATCTCGGCGTCGCTGCCTTCGAGGTTCCAGGCCAGCCGCTGCAGCCGGTCCGGTGACCAGTGCGGGTCCGGTGTGACCGCGACGACACGGTAGCCCTCGCGCTGGACATGCCCCGCGACGTCCGACAGCCGGCCGACGACCGGCACTCCGTCCAGGTGGTCACCGTCGAGCCCGAGACCGTCCGTCGTGCACACCGCGTCCACCCGCCAGCCGAGGTGCGGGAACTTACGGGTTCGGGTGATCAGGTCGCGCACGGTGGCCACGCTTCCGGCAGCGAGCACAGGTCGCAGGCACCGGCCTTCCTTTCGCTGCTTGTGCAGCCGGAGGCGCAGCAGATACCGCGCGGTCATGGTGGTGAGCGCGATCGCGGGGATCGCGACGAAGATCCATAACTTGATGTTGCGCGAGGTGAGGGCGATCCCGCCGAGCGCCAGTACGACGGTCGCCGCGAACAGCGAGCGTCCGAGCCGGCGGAATTCCTCGGCGCCCTGGCCGAGCACGGCCGGAGCCCATGACCGGCTCACCGCGAGCGCGCCCAGCACCAGCAGTTCGGTGCCGAACGCGAGAATCCCCCACTTCTCGTGCCAGTTGGCCGCGTCACGGGCCCCGAAGAAGTTGCCGATCGCCGCCACCACGAACGCGGTCGCCACCGTATCGCTGGTGATCACGGCACGGCGATACCGCTGCTCCCACTCGATCGCGGGCTGGTTGATCGCCCCGCTCGCCAGACGCTCGCGCGCAGACGGAAACGGGCTGACTAGTCCCCCTTGCCGCACAGAACCCCCCAGGTTCCCAGTGGTTCGACGTGGTCGCCTAACACTGTTCCGGGAGGTCCCCGCCTCCCGCGCCGCGCTGTTCCTCCCCCGGGAGGCCCCGCCTCCCGCGCATGGCATATCGGCTATTTCAGATCAACTCGAACAACTCAACCTGGCGACAGCGGACTCGAATGCCCTGCCAGACTCTCGAAGTGCGCGGGAACCCGTCGAAACCTCGGGTGCTCCCCGCACCCAGGGCCACCTTCGGAGTCCAGGAACTGATCACCCCCACGTCTGGCGCCGGAAACGCGAATGGCCGCTTCCCGCAGCACCGGACCTATAGATCATTAACGGTCGCCTCGTGTCCGAACAGCTGAAGCACGGTCAATCTAGACCATCGGGGCCAGTATGAAGAGAGGGATGTGTGTAATTTGTGATCGAGCTTTGAGGCTGGATGCACCGATCGGTGACCGACTATGGATGCCTTCACGCCATCGCGCGATCCAGCAGCGCACTCGGCCTTCCGGGTGCGGCTTCGACGCGGCAGTGATCGGCGGGCTGCGGCGGGCCTTCCGCTGCGCCCGGTTCGGCAACAGCTTCCCGCTGTTCACACATTCCTCACCAACGCCTACCAGGAGGCGACGAACACCCCTGACTGCGCCGCAGTCAGAACTACAACAGCGCCTCCGGTCCGTCCCCAGGGCACCTTCTTCCCGCCGTCGTAGGCCGCGTGCGGCGACCAACACCTTCGCGGTGGCTTGAACCCTGCGCGTCGATGACTCCCACGGTGGGCGCGGCCTCACGGCCTCACCAAGGCCGGGATGCCACGGAGTCCGAAGCCGCCCATCGCGACGGTGGCGCCGCCGGGGATGTCTGCCACGGTAGCGGCAGCCGAACCCGCGACCTTGTCCGTCAGCTTTCTCCTTCGGCGAGCATTTCGTCGAGCGGAAACGGCGGGGACGGATGCCATTCGCGATCAGCCTGCGGGCCCGGGTGCGGCACCACGAAGCGATGCCTGCCGCATTCGATCTCCCTGGGTTCGAGACCCGGCAGGACGACTGTCGCGACCGACCCGGTCGGCACGGTGACGTCGACGCGGAGTTCGCCCTCGGCTCGCTCCCACGCGACCTCGGCCAGGCCGTAGGGAGTGCGGTGCGCCGTGCGGGCCCACGAGATCCGTCCCCCGGGTCGCGGCTCGATCCGCAGCGACCGGTACCCCGGCGAGCCGGGCCGGAGCCCGGCGACCACGCGATGCATCCAGTCGGCCACCGAGCCCAGGGCGTAGTGGTTGAACGACGTCATCTCCCCGGGGTTGACCGAACCGTCGGGGAGCATGGAGTCCCAGCGTTCCCAGATCGTGGTGGCCCCCATCGTCACCGGATACAGCCAGGAGGGGCACTCGGTCTGGAGCAGCATCTGGTAGGCGTCGTCGATCGCCCCCGCGGACGTGAGGGCGTCGCAGATCACCGGGGTACCGAGGAAGCCCGTGGCGACCTTGTGGCCCTTCTCCCGTACCAGCCGGACCAGTTGCCGGGCCGCCCGCGCGCGTTGCCCGGCGTCGGGCAGCAAGGCGAACTCGAGCGCCAGGGCATAGCCGGTCTGCCCGGAGTCGGCGATCCGGCCCCCCGGTGTCACGAACTCGTCGTGGAACGCCTGGCGGACCCCGTTGGCGAGGTCGGCGTACTTGGCGGCGTCCGCTTCCTCGCCGATCACCGCGGCGATCCGGGACAGCAGGCCGGCGACGTGCGCACGGTAGGCGGTGGCCACCAGGTGCGCGTCGGTCTCGGCCTGCCAGGGCGCGTCCGGAGGTGCCGCCGGGTCGAGCCAGTCGCCGAGCTGCAACGCCGGCTCGTCGAAGAGGCCGGCCGGCCCAAGCGACGCGGTCACGCCGTCGACCCAGGCCCGCATGCTCGCGTACTGGCGACGGAGCAGCCCCGCATCGCCGAACCGCTGGTAGAGCACCCAGGGGACGATCACCGCGGCGTCACTCCAGCCGGCCGTCGGAGACGGTTCCGCGAACGGGCCCGGGAAGTCGATCCTTGGCACGAACAGCGGGACGACGCCCTCCGCGGTCTGGTCCGCGGCCAGATCGGCCAGCCAGGAGGTGAGCAGGCCGGCGCAGTCGAAGAGGTAGGCGGCCGTGGGCGCGAAGATCTGGATGTCACCGGTCCAGCCCAGGCGCTCGTCACGTTGCGGGCAGTCGGTGGGGACGTCGACGAAGTTGCCGCGCATCCCCCACACGACGTTCTCGTGCAGACGGTTGAGCAAGGGGTCGGAGCATTCGAACCAGCCGGTGCGGCGCATGTCCGAGTGGTAGACGACCGCCGTCGCCTCCAGTTCGTCGTAGTCGCCGCTCACCTCGGCGTAGCGAAAGCCGTGACAGGTGAAGGACGGCTCCCAGCCCTCGCCGACGGCGTCCCCGGCGAGCACGTACCGGTCCGTGGCCGTGGCCGTGCGCAGCGGCCGCACCCCGAGCTCGCCGCCCTCCAGCACCTCTGCATGGCGCAGGGTGACGGTCGCGCCGCGGCGGCCGCGCACCCGGATGCGGAGTCGTCCCACCAGGTTCTGGCCGAAGTCGAGGACGGTACGGCCCGAGGGGGTGGTGATCGTGTCGACCGGCACGCGCTCCTCGACCGCCCGGACGGGCGGCCCCGACGGCGCCACCAGGGTGGCGGGGTCGCGCTCGCCGCGGTGCACACCGCCCCACTCCTGGTCGTCGAATCGGGGACTCGACCAGCCGGGTACGGCCATCGTCGCGTCGTGGGTCTCGCCCTCGTAGAGATCCGCGGACCGGATCGGCCCGGTCGAGGAGCGCCAGCCCTCGTCGGTGGGGATGACCTGACGCCTGCCGTCGGCGTAGTCGATCTCGAGTTGGGCGAGCAGGCCCAGCGAGCTGCCGTAGGTGTCGCGCCACCCGGGCACGAACCCGAGCCGGCCTCGCCACCAGCCGTCGGCGACCTGCACCCCGATCGCGTTCTCACCGGCGCGCACCTGCCCGGTGACGTCGTAGGTCTGGTAGCGCAGCCGGTGGTGGTAGCTGGTCCATCCCGGGGCGAGGGTGTCGTCGCCGACCCGCTCGCCGTTGAGTTCGGCCACGTAGAGCCCGTGCGCCGTGATGTAGAGGCGGGCGCGGGCGATCTCGCCGTCGGCGAGGAAGGAGCGTCGCAGCAGTGCCGCCGGCCCCCGCTCGTCCCCGGCCGGCTCGATCAGCGCGGCCTCCCAGTCGTCGGCGATGAGACCGCGTTCCACGCCGACCGGGTCGCTCCAGTCGGAGACCTCGCCGTCGGTGCCGATGACACGGACCCTGACCTCGCGCGCTTCGCGGGACGCCAGCGGTCTCGCGGGCCACGGCACCAGCACGGAGTCGGCCGAGTCGACGTGGAAGAACTCGTCGCCGATGGTCAGCTCGTAGGCGGCCTGGCGTCTGCCGTGCCGGCTCGCGACCTGCCAGGAGAGTCGCGGGCGGTCCTCCCCGACGCCGAGCGGATCGTCGCGATGTTCGAAGCGGACGGCGGAGACCTCATCCACGGCGCAGCTCCGCGACCAGGTCGCCGTAGCGGCCCGCGCTCGGTTTCGGCGTGCGCTCGAAGGTGACGGGGTCGAAGCTGTGCAGCCCGAGCTTGGGCCCGAAGCCGAAGATCCACTCGAAGTTGTCCACAAGAGTCCAGTGGAAGTAGCCGAGCACCGGGACGCCGCCGTCCATCGCCTGCTGCAGACCTGCCAGCGACGGCTCGATGAAAGCGGCGCGCTTCGTGTCGTCGTCCGCCTGCATGCCGTGCTCGGTGACCAGGACCGGCACGCCGCTCACCGAATGGGCGTACTCCGCGCAACTGCCGAGCGACGCCGGGTCGGTACGGTTCATCACCCCGCCCTCGGCAGGCGTGCCGTCGGCGTTCACCGCACGCTTCGCGTCGTAGTGGTGCCGCTCGTAGTTCTGGACGCCGATGAAGTCGTCCTCGCGGGCGAGTTCGAGCCAGGGCTGGTAGACCTCGGCGCGCTTGCGGTCGCGCAGGGTGGGGTCCGGGCCGTGGACGAGGTCGTCCACGACCGCGATCGACAGGCCGACGGGAAGATCCGCGCGACGCGCCTTGATCGCCGCACGGGCCGCACGGTGCCCCGCGGCCTGGCCCGCGAGCAGGGCGCCGGACTCCTCGGCGAGCGTGATGTTGGTGAGGCGGTAGCGCTCGACGCCGGCCGCCCGGGTGCAGGCCTCCAGCGTCGCGCGCTCCAGGTCCCGGACGAAGTCGGGCAGCCCGGCCCAGGCGAGCATCGGCGGCAGGTTGGGTTCGTTCATCGTCACCGCCACCGCGATCCGGTCACCGAAGGCCGTCATGATCCGGTCGCAGAAGCGCGCGAACCGTTCCGGGGCCTCGGCGTCGAGCCACCCGCCGCGCGCGGCGAACCAGTGCGGGGCGACGAAGTGGTGGAACGTGACGACCGGCGCCAGACCCCGCTCGACGCAGTGGTCGACGATCGCCTCGTAGTGGGCCAGCGCGGTGGCGGAGAACTCGCCTTCCACGGGCTCGACGCGCGCCCACTCGACGGAGAAGCGGTAGGCGTTGAGGTTCAGGGCGGCGGCCAGGTCGACGTCCTCGCGCCAGCGTTCCCAGCCGTCGCAGGCCTTGCCCGACCGCTCCTTGAAGACGGTCGGTGTCACGTTCTCGGCGAACCAGCAGTCACTGTCGACGTTGTCGCCCTCGGTCTGGTGGCCGGCGCTGGCCACCCCCCAGAGGAAGTCGGCGGGGAACTGGTGCATGGGATCTCCCTAGGTGGTGCGGGGGTCAGCGGGTTTCAGTGGGTCGCACGAAGCGCGGCGACCTCGTCGAGGCGGTGGCAGGCCGCAGAGGTGTCACCGGTGCGGGTGAGCGGCGGGCGCTCGGTGCGGCAGAGGTCCCCCGCGAGCGGGCACCGGTTCACGAACGGACAGCCCGTCGGCGCCGCCGCGGCCGTCCCGGCCGCGCCGATGCCCAGTGCTTCGCGCGCGGCGCGACGGCGCGCCTGCTCGGCCGGATCGGGCACGGGTGCCGCCGCGGTCAGCGCCACGGTGTACGGGTGACGCGGTTCCTGGGTCACCGACTCGACAGCGCCCTGCTCCATCACCTGGCCGCGGTAGAGGACGACGACCCGCTGGGAGAGGAACCGGACGACACCCAAGTCGTGGGCGATGAAGAGCAGGGCGAGTTGCCGCTGGTCACGCAGATCGGCCAGCAGGTTCAGCACATGCGCCTGGGTCGAGAGATCGAGGGCGCTGACCGGCTCGTCGAGCACGATCACCCTCGGGTCGCAGACCAGGGCTCGGGCGATCGCCACTCGCTGACGCTGACCACCGGAGAACTGCGCCGGAGAGCGGTCGATCGCGTCGCTCGGGAGCCCGACCGCCTCAAGGGCGTCCCGGGCGCGCTGCCCCTGCTCCTGCTTCGGTACGCGCAGCACCCGGAGCGGCTCCACCAGGGTCTGGCCGATGGTCTGGGCCGGGTTGAGGGAGGAGTAGGGGTCCTGGAAGACCGCGCGCAGGTCGATCGCGCTGACCCGCCGCTGTCGCAGCGAGGCCGTGGTGATGTCCGTCCCGTTCAGCGTGATCGACCCGGAGCTCGCCGCCTGGAGTCCCAGGATCGCCTTGCCGATGGTCGACTTGCCGGAGCCGGACTCACCGACCAGCCCGAGCGTCTCGCCCGGCGCGATGTCGAAGCCGACCCCGTTCACGGCGGGAGGGGTCCTGTGACGACGTCCGTAGTGAACGACGAGATCCCGCACACGGAGCGCTGACTGGTTCATCGGACGACTCCGGATTCGTTCGGCGTGGCCGTGCTCGGCGCCAGGGCCAGTGGATGGATACAGCGCGCGGTTCCCGCGCCGTGCGCCGGCGCCGCGGCGATCGGCTCGTGGCATTCGGGGGTGACCAGAGGGCACCGGCTCGCGAACCGGCAGCCGGTGGGCCAGTCCTTCGGCGCCGGCACCGTGCCGGGAATCGAGGGCAGCCGGTCCGGGACCGCCTCCCCCTGCGGGATGTGGGGGTTCGCGCCCAGCAGCGCGCCCGTGTAGGGATGCGCGGCCTGGCCCAGGACCTCGGACACGGTCCCGGACTCGACCACTTGACCGGCGTACATGACGGCGACGTCGTCGCACAGGTCCGCCACCACCCCGAGGTCGTGACTGACCAGGACGACCGACAGGCCGGTGCCGCGCACCAGTGAACGCAGCAGGCTGAGGATCTCCGCCTGCACCGTCACGTCCAGAGCGGTGGTCGGCTCGTCGGCGATCAGGAGCTTCGGCGAGCCGGTGAGCGCGAGGGCGATGCAGACGCGCTGGGCCATGCCGCCGGACAGTGTGTGAGCGTGGCTGCGCAGAATCCGCTCGGGGTCGACGATGCCGACCTGGGCGAGCAGGTCGAGCGCGATGCGGCGGGCCTCGGTGCGGCCGACTCCGCGGAAGCGGCGGATGGGCCGGGTGAGCTGGTGGCCGATGGAGAACATCGGGTCGAGCGCGACCATCGGCTCCTGCGAGATCATCGCGATGTCCCGCCCGCGGACGGCCTGGTACTGCTTGTCGGGGAGCCCGACGAGCTCTCGCCCCTCGAAGAGGATGGAGCCGCCGCTGACCTCGACGCCGTCGGGCAGCAGTCCCATCAGTGACCGCGCGGTCATCGTCTTGCCGCACCCGGACTCGCCGACCAGGCCGAGCACGGTGCCGGACCGGACCGACACCGAGACACCGGTGACCAGTTCCGTGCCCTCCACGACGCCGACGTGCAGGTCGCGCACCTGGAGCAGGGCTCCATCGGTCCGAGCGGTCGCCTCGCCCGCGGCCGGAGCCGCCGCCCGGGGTCGGCCCGCTCGTCGCACGGGGCGGCGGGCAGGGGCGGTCCGCTCCCGCTCACCGGCCAGGGCGTCGGCGATCTGGTTGGCCGCGATCACGGTCAGCGCGAGCACGACGCCGGTGGGAACCATCATCCAGGCGTCGTCGTAGATGTGCTGCTGAGCGTCGCCGATGAGGCCGCCCCAGCTCGGCGCCGGTATGGCAGGCCCGTAGCCCATGAAGGCCAGGCCGGCCTCGATCAGGATGCCGAGCGCGAAGAGCTGCGCCGCCTGGACGGCGATCGTCGTCGCCATGCCCGGCAGTACGTGACGCACGTTCACCAGGAGGGAGCCGACGCCGTTCACCTTCGCCGCGTCGACATGGAGGCGGGTGCGCAGCGACTGCGCCAGCGCGAGCAGGATCCGGTACACCGGCGCGGCGAGCAGCAGCCCGAGGACGGCCATGATGGCCCAGACGTGGACGCCCACCGCGCCGACGAAGGCGAGCAGGATCACGGTGGTCGGCAGGGCCAGGAGCAGTTCGGCGACGCGGCTGAGGGTCCCTTCGACCCTGCGACCGTGCTCGGCGGCGAGCAGCGCCATCGGCACGCCGACGCAGAAGGCCACCGCGACGGACAGCAGGGCCGGGCCGATCGAGATCCAGCCACCGGTGACGATCCGGGAGAAGATGTCGCGGCCCAGTTCGTCGGTGCCGAGCCAGTGCCGGCCCGATGGGCCCGCCAGGGCGTGCGCGAGGTCCTGCCGGCCGACCTGGAACGGCACCCACCAGCGCGCGGTCGCCGAGGCGATCACGATCGCGGCCAGCCATGCGGTCGCCAGCACGGTGACGGGGCGGCGCAGCGAGGCCGGCAGTCGGCGCCTGCCGGACGTCGGCGCGGGCGCCACGGGCACCTGGACGGGTTCGGTGAAGACGGTCACGCGGCACGAACCTTCGGGTCGAGGGCGGCGAGGACGAGGTCGAGGAGCAGATTGGTGACGACCACGACCACGGTGGCGATGACGACGACGCCCTGGACCGCGGGGAAGTCGTGGGTGTTGATCGCGCCCTGTGCGGCCTGGCCGAGACCGGGCAGCGCGAAGAGCTGCTCGATGATGACCGAGCCGCCGAAGAGGGCGATGAACTGGATGCCGATCACCGACACGACCGGCGCGCCGGCGAAGCGCAGCGCGTGCAGGTAGCGGATCCGCCAGAGCGGCGTGCCGAGGGCCCGCAGGGTGCGGATGTGCTCCTGCCGCAGCGCGTTGGCCATGCCGGCCCTGGTCGTGCGCGCGATGATCGCGGCTCCGGTCAGACCCAGCGCGAGCACCGGGAGGACCAGGCTCTGGACGTACTGCGCCGGCGAGATCGTGAAACCGACATAGCCGGTGGCGGGCAGCAGGTGCGCCTTCACCGAGAGCAGATACACCAGCAGGATGCCGAGCCAGAACTGCGGCAGGGAGAGCATGATCCCGCTGGTCACGGTGATCAGGCGATCGAGTCTGCCGCCGCGCACCGCCGCCACGACTCCGGCCAGGATCCCCAGGATCGCGCTGAACAGGGTCGCGAGGACGGCCATCGAAGCGGTGACCGGTACGCGCTGCATGAGGTCCGGCCAGATGCCGTGACCGTCGATCAGCGAGACCCCGAGGTCGCTGCGGACGGCGTGTCCGAGCCAGCTCGCGTACTGGGCGACGAGCGGACGGTCCCAGCCGAGCCGGACGTTCTCCGCCGCGATCTGGGCCTTGGTCGCTCCTTCCCCGGCGGTGATGGCTCCTGGGCTGCCGCCGGAGGCGTGCACCAGGAGGAAACTCAGGGCGGACGCCACCAGGACGGTGACGGCACCGAGCCCGATACGACGGGCGACGTAGGTGAACATGGCATGAGTTCCTTTCCGTGATCACGGCACCGTGCGCGCTGTCCCGTCGGTCGGCCGACGATCCCGAGGGCCGCCGGCCGACCGCGGGGAACGGTCAGGCGACCGGCTTGAAAGAGCTCAGCAGCGGGTAGCCGTCGGTGCCGGGATAGGTCGGCGCCTTGAGCACCTTGGCGTTGTAGCCGGCGTACGCGTACTGCTCCGCGACCGGGATCAGCCAGCCCTCGTCGATCAGCGCGCCGTTCAGCTTCTTCAGCGCGGCGGCGTGGTCCGTGCCGGAGGCGTTCGACGCAGCCCCGAGCGCGGCGCCGATCACCGGGTCCTGTGCCTTGTGCGGGTTGGCGAAGCCGCCCACGAGAACCCCCGCGGTGACGCCGATCTCGTTGCTCATCGTCAGCGGGAGGAAGCCGAGGGGCTGGGTGTTGACCGCGGCGAAGAGCTGTCCGGTCGAGGTGGTGACGTCGATCTTCATGTCGACGCCGATCGCCTTGAACTGGTTCTGGAGGAACTCCAGCGCGGCCTGATCGGTCGGGCTGGCGGTGACGGTGAACGAGAACCCGTTCGGGTGGCCGGCCTTCTTCAGCGTCTGCTTCGCCTTGGCGATGTCGTACGCGTACTTGGTGTTCAGCGCGGGGTCGTAGCCGGGCGAGGACTTGGGGAAGGCGTTGGCCGTCGCCTCGGCGCCCTTCGCCACGGTCTTGACGAAGGCGTCCCGGTCGATCGCGTAGCTCAGTGCCAGGCGAACGTCCTTGTCGGCGAACGGCTTAGCGCTGACCCCGGTCTTGTCGAAGACCAGCAGGTCCAGCATCGTGCCGCCGTTCTTGGCCAGCGAGACGCCGTTGGACGCCGCCGTCCGCTCCGTGGACGTGTCGATGAGCGACGCGTCGCTCTGGCCGGAGATCTGGGCGTTCAGACGGGCGTTCTTGTCCAGGTAGGGCTTGTAGACGACGGTCTGGAACGGGTAGGTGCCCTTGTCCGTGCCGGGCCGGCGGCTCATCGTGTAGCTGCTGCCCTTGACCGCGGTCCGCATCTTGTAGGGGCCCGAGCCGTCCGGGCCCTGGTTGAGCAGGCTCGGGTCGCTGATCGCCTTCGCTCCGACGATCGCCCCGGGGACGCCCGCGAGGTTCGTCTGGAACGAGCCCTGCGCGGTGGGGAAGGTGAGCACCACGGTGTCCGCGCTCGGGGCCGTGACGTCCTTGATCTCGGTCGAGCCGCCCTTGGCGAAGCCGGAGTAGGCCTGGAGCTTGGAGTTGCTGCGACGGTCGAGGTTCGCCTTGACCAACTGAGCGGTGAGCTTGGAGCCGTCGGTGAAGGTGACACCGGACTTGAGCTTCAGCGTCATCCGGGTCTTGGCCTTGTTGTAGCTGAAGGCCGAGACGAGCTCCGGGACGGGCTGACCGTCGGCGCCCTCCGCGAAGAGCGACTGGTAGGCCGACTCGTAGAAGAGCCGCTGGCCGCCGCCGTAGAGCAGCGGGTCGTAGCCCTGCGGTGCCGGGTCGGAGTCGTAGCCGATGGTGAGTGTGGTGCTCGAAGAGCGACCAGCGCTGTTCGTCGAAGAGCCGCACGCCGCCAGAGAGACGGTGGCTACCGCCAGAGCCAGCGTGCTGACTCCCAGACGCTTGAAGGTGAAGCCGGTCATCGAAGCCTCTCGGGTTGTCCAGGTCGGGGTCTTGGCCCGACTTGGGGAGAACAATGAGTGGCGCCAGTCACACAAGTCAGCAATGATTGCCATTGATTGAAACGCGCGCTTAATCGGAAGGTGTTATTCGTGAGCGAGACGGCTGCCGCCACGGCCCCACGCCGGGGCAAGCGCCCACCGCAGGGAGAACCCGTCATCGACCGGGCACTGTCGCTGCTCGAGGCGTTCGACGCGACGCGGCGGCATCTGACGTTGCGCGAGCTGAGCGGGCTCAGCGACATTCCGGTCAGCACGACGCTGCGGCTGGCCAACCGGCTGCTCGCCTGGGGTGCTCTCGAGCGGGACGAAGCCGGCCGCTACTCGATCGGCCTGCGGCTGCTGGAAGTTGCCTCACTCGCCCCGCGCGGTCACGGTCTGCGCCAGACGGCTCTGCCCTTCATGAGCGACCTGGGAGCGGTCACGCATCAGCATGTGCAGCTCGCGGTCCGCGACGGTCTGGAGGCGACGCTGGTCGAGCGGCTCTCGGCGCACAAGGCGGTGCAGGTGCGGTACCGGGTGGGCGGCAAGATGCCGCTGCACGCAACCGGCATGGGGCTGGCGCTCCTCGCCTTCGCACCGGCCGAGGTGCAGGACGAACTGCTCGCTCGGCCGCTGCACAGCGAGCCGGACAAGCGGTTGATTCCGGCCTCGGCGATGCGGCGCACGCTTGCCGAGGTGCGCAGGGAGCGGGTGGCCATCTTCCGCCGCACCGAGCTGGAGACGCTGGTGGCGGTGGCGGCGCCGATCTTCGACGAGCGCGACGAGGCGGTTGCCGCGATCGGCGTGCTGCTCCCCGAACGCGAGGCGCAGCCACGCCGTCTCACCTACGCGGTGAGAATCGCCGCGCAGGGCATCTCGCGTGCCCTCGGCGCCCCCAGCGCGGCCCTGCCGCCGACGGCGCTCAGTTCGTGAAGGTGTGCCGGCCGGGGCCGACCACCTCCACCTCACCGTTCGGCAGCACGACCTCGGCGGTCGTGCCCGGGGGCACGACGACCTCCAGAAGCAACCGGCCGCCACTGAGCCGCCAGGCCGACTCGATGCGCCCATAGGGCGAGTCGAACGCCGCGGAGGCCCGGGTGAGACCGCCGCCCGGGAGCGGGGCCACCCGGAAGCGGCGGTAGGCCGGATCGAGCGGCTTCAGCCCCGCGGTGTGACGGTGGAGGAAGCTGATCACCGCCCCCTTCGAGTAGTGGTTGAGCGACTCGTGGGGCGTGCCGTCGTCCGCGATCCCGTTCCAGCGCTCCCACATCGTGGTCGCGCCTCGATCGATCATCTGCAGCCAGGACGGCGGACCGTCCTGGAACAGGAGCTCGTAGGCAAGACCCACCTCGCCGTGTCCGGCCAGTACCGGCAGGAGGAAGGGCGTCGCCAGGAAGCCGGTGCCGACATGGGTACCCGCGGCCCGGACGAGGCCGACGAGCTGCGCCACGGCGTTCGGCACGGCCTCCTCGGGGACGAGCCCGAAGGTCAGCGCTCGCGCGAGGTTGGCCTGGGTGGCCGGGCGCACCGTGCCGTCGGCGGTGAGGAACTCGGTGCGCCAGGCGGCGGTGACGCGGTCGGCGAGCTCGGCGTAGCGCGCCGACTCCACCGGTTTGCCGAGCACCTCGGCGATACGGGCCATCAGCCCCGCCGAATGCGCGAAGTACGCCGTGGCGACATCGCTCTTGTCGGCGGCGACGAAGGCGCCGAAGTCGTCGACCTCGTTGCCCGGCTCCAGCCACTCGCCCCAGTGGAAGCCCGTGTCCCACAGGTAGCGTTCGTGCGGCGCCTCGGGGCCGGTGCGACCGGGGTGCCGGCAGGTGGCGGCCATCCGCTCGGACCGGCCGACCCAGCGCACCATGTTCGGCCACAGATCGGCCAGGATCCGCTTGTCGCCGTACGCGCGGTACAGCTCCCAGGGCACGATGACGACGGCGTCGCCCCAGCCGGCCGAACCCTGCAACTGTGCGGTGGGACCGTCCGGTCCCTCCGCCGGGCCGTGCGGCGAGATGTTGGCGATCGTGCCGTCGGGCCACTGCTCGATCGCGACGTCGCCCAGCCATTTGGCCGAGAATCCGGCGACGTCGTACAGGAACGCGGCCGTCGGCGCGTAGAGCTGCCAGTCGCCGGTCCACCCCGCCCGCTCCCGGTGGGGACAGTCGGTGGGGATCTCGCAGGCGTTGTCGCGGAAGCTCCACACGGCGGCCTCGTGGAGCCGGTTGATCCGCTCGTCGCTGCACGAGAACCATCCCGTGCGGCGCAGATCGCTGTGCACCACGACGCCCGTGACGTCCTCCGGCGTCAGATCGTCGGGATGGCCCTCGACGGCGACGTACCGGAAGCCGTGGGTCGTGTGCCGCGGCTCGAACACGTCACCGGGCCGGCCGCCGGAGACGACGCGGTCGGCCTGCCCGGCGGGAAGGGGCGCGGGCAGGAACGGCACCGCGGGTCCGAGGTGGTCGGTGGTGAGGTCACCGTCCTTGTCGAGCGCCTCCCCGTGGACGAGCGTCACCTCGCCGCCCGCCGGGCCGAGGTTGCTCAACCGGACCCAGCCGTTGATGTTCTGGCCCAGGTCGACCAGTTGCCTGTCGTCGCCGCGTCGTACCACCGACCTCGGCCGTAGCTCTTCGATGCGACGCGTCGGTGGCGCCGGGGACCAGAACAGCGTCTCGTACCCCAGGCCGGCCGGCTCCACCGGGCGCCATCCGGCCGCGTCGGTGGCCCGCCGGTCGTCGGACACCCCGTCGATCAGGTCGGCGCGGAGGAGGCTCGACGGCCGTGACTCCCAATCCGCGTCGGTGCCGAACACCTCGGTGGTGCCGTTGGTGTACTCCACGTGCAACTGTGCGAGGAACGCCGTGCGTTCGCCCCACTGATCGACCGCGCGGAAGATCCCGACCTGACCGCGGAACCAGCCGTCGCTGAGCAGCGCCGTCCAGGTGACCGGCCCCGGCCGGAGCAGCGGGGTGGCGTCATAGGCCTGCACCGGGACCCGGGCGGTGTAGTGCGTGTACCCGGGGGTCAGTTCGAGGTCGCCGACCCGGACCCCGTCGAGGAAGGTCTCGTAGAGACCGTGCGCCGTCGCGTACAGCCGGGCGCGCCAAACCGGCTGACGGATGGTCAGGTGACCGCTCAACTCGTAGGCGGGGCGCGGGGCTTGTGGGAGGGGCTCCGGTTCACCGGGCCGGATCCACGAAGCGGTCCAGTCGCCCGCGGCGAGCAGGCCCGTCTCGAAGCCCGCCGCGGCCGACCAGCCGGACTCCCCTCGATCGGTCCGCACCCGCACCCGCCAGCTCACCGGCTGCGCCGATCCGACCGGATCGAACGGCCATGGCCGAAGGACACTTTCGGCGGAATCGACCCAGTCCGAGTCGTGCACCACGCCACCGAACTCCGCCCGGATCCGGTACGCGCTCTGGGTGCGCGTGCCCTCCGGGAGCCGCCACGACAGCCGGGGCTCGGGTTCACCGAGTCCGAGCGGAGAACCGAGGTGCTCGACGGCCAGCGCAGCGGGCGGGGTCGGCGCGCTCATGCGCCGGCCGGCACGGGTCGGCCGACCGTGGCCGCGATCAGGTCCAGCGCGTCGGCGGTCGGCCCCAGCGTGGCCGGGAGATTGAGGTAGCCGTGAGTCATCGAGCGCACCATCACCTGGCGCACGTCCACGCCCGTGGCAGCGAGCGCCGCCGCGAAGGCCTCGCCGGATACCCTCAGGTCGTCGTACTCGGCGTTGAGCACCAGCGTCGGGCACATCCCTCGCAGGTCGGCGAGGATCGGGAAGGCGTAGCCGTCTGCCTTGCTGAGCGGGCCGCCGAGGTAGTTCTGGTTGAGGAAGCCGTGTGCCTCCGGCGGGAAGTGGAGCACCTGGGGCACGTGGCTCATCAGCTCGGCCAGCTCGGGACCGAGCGGCGGGAGCACCGCGTGCGCGACGCCGTAGGCGAAGATCAGGTGGGCAGGGGGCCGGCGGTCCTCGTCGCGCAGCTTCAGGGCGGCTCCCGCCGCGAGGTTGGCGCCGGCACTGGCCCCGCCGACCGAGATCCACTCGGGATCGACACCCAGTTCGGCCGCGTTCTCGCGGACCCAGCGCACCGCGGCCACGACGTCGTCGTGGGGCACCGGGTAGTGCACGCCGTTCTGGCACAGCCGGTAGTCGACCGAGACCACGACCGCGTCGGCGCGCCGCGCCACCTCCCGCGAGGTCCAGTCCGCCTCGGGCATGTCCAGGTCGCCCATCACGAAAGCGCCGCCGTGCATCCACACGAGTGCGGGCCGTCCGGTCGCTCCTGGACGCTCGCCGTAGATCCGTACCGGCACCGGACCGTGCGGCCCGGGCGTCTGTGCCGCGCGCACCGCGACGTCGGGGACTTCGTAGTCCGGCCAGGACTCGAACGCGACCCGCCGCTCGGCGTACTGCGGGTCCTCGAAGAAGGCTTGCATGCTGGGAACACCCTCGATGTGCGCGAAGCGCTGGAGGGTCTCAGGATGAATCGGCATGCGTCGCAGCGTTCCGGTCGCGCTGATCCACGTCACCTGGCCGCTCCATTGAATGGAACGCCAGGACCGACTGAACGGAACGTCAGGACCGGCCCGAGTACCGGAGCCGGCGGACCCGGACCGCGCCCTCGGTCGCGAACGGCCCGACGACCCGGCCCGTGAACGCCTTGGCGGTCTCGAAGCACCAGTGCCGGCCGTCCAGTTCGGCAAGCGTCACGTCCTCGTCGCCCACCCTGGCCGTCAACCGGATCCGGTCGCCCCCGACCGCACCGGCGGAGAAGCCGGAGGGCGGCGGCGCCGACGCGATGGTGAACTCGACGTCCCCGCACGGCAGGGTGGCGTGCCAGGTCCGATCGAATCCCGCCACCACCACCCGCGCCTCGACCTCGACCCCGGCTCCGGTGGCGCGGGCCCTCGGGGGAGTAGCCGCCGCTGCCGGCCCAGAGCGCACGGGGTGTGTCGATGGCCCGGCCGGTCGTCAGGTCGACGCGGACCTGCTGGATCGGGTCGGGATGGCGGGCGAACGTGACGATGGCGGTGCCGTCGTCGTCCCAGGCGAGATCGGGGTCGATCCCGTCGACGGCGGGGATGCTCACGCCGTCGCTCCACGGGCCGGCCGGATCGGTCGCCGTGAAGACGACGCAGCCCCGGCCGCCGAGGAAGACGGTGACGATGAGGTGGAAGAGGCCGTCGCGGTGGCGCAGTGTCGGGGCCCAGACTCCGCCGGGCGTCGGAATCCGATCGAGCTCGACCTGCTCCGGCCTGGTCGCCACATGACCGATCTGACGCCAGTCCCGCAGATCGGTGCTGTGGTAGACCGGCAGCCCCGGCAGGTATTCGAACGACGAGGTGACGAGGTAGTAGTCGTCACCCACCCGCACCACGCTGGGGTCCGGGTTGAACCCCGGAATCAGCGGACGGGTCATGGCGTGACGAGGGTCCGCAGGAACGCGAGCGACTGCTGTTGCAGGGCGGTCACGTCCTCGGCGCCGTCCCAGAAATGGCTCGCGCCGGGCACCAGCACCAACCGCGCGGAGCCTCCCGCCGCGGTCAGGGCCGCGGTGAAGTCGACGCTCTGCGCGGTCGGCACCATCGTGTCGCTGTCGCCGTGCATGACCAGCACGGGCGGCGCGTCGGCACGCACGTGACTGATCGGGCCGGCCTCGCGGGCGAGGTCCGGGACCTTCGCGGCGGGTGCTCCCAGGAAGAGCGCCTCGCGCGTCCGCGGATCGTCGGGGTCGGGCATGGCGGTCAGGTCGGTGACCGGGAACCACGCGACCGTTCCGGCCACGGGGGAGCCGGTCAGTGCGGCCAGCAGGGCGAGGTGCCCGCCGGCGGAGTCGCCCCAGAGGAACACCTGCCCCGCGCCGACCCCGTGGGACGCCATGATCCCGGCGACGGCAGCGACCGCGGCGCGGACGTCGTCGGCCGCGGCCGGGTAGGTCGCCTCGCCACTGAGCCGGTAGTCGATCGCCGCCACCGCGAAGCCCGCCCGCACCATCGTGGGGTAGAAGTCCTCACCCAGGCGCGGCAGCGGGTGACGGCGCGAACCGCGTCGCCACCCACCGCCGTGCACGTGGACGATGACCGGCACCTCGACGGCATCCGCCGCGGACACCGCGTCGGGCAGGTACAGGTCGAGTTCGAGCGGACGGAAGCCCGGGATCACGGCGTACTCGACGTCGTCGAACCGCCTCACGCCGCACCGCTCGTGAGCTGCTCGGCACCCTTGTGGAACCGGCCGCCCTGCACGATGGCGACGAGGTTCCCGGCGTCCTGCAGCACGGTCACGTCCTTCGTCGGGTCGCCGTCCACGACGAGGATGTCGGCCAGGTACTCCGGCGCCAGGAGGCCGACCGGGAGGTCGAGGACCTGACCGCCGTGGAAGGTGGCCGCCTTGAGTGCCTCGAGCGGGCTGTAGCCGAAGAGCCTGACGAAGAGTTCGAGGTCGCGGGCGTTGCGGCCTATGGGGTTGTTGGGGAAGCCGTAGTCGCCGCCCGGCAGCACGCGCAGGCCGCGCCTGCGGAGCTCGGGGTAGAGCTTCGTCATCGCGTCGAGCGCCTTCACCGAGCCCATCTTCCGGGCCATCGCGGTGTCGATCCCGAACTCCTCGCCTTCGTGGACGTTGGCCCACATGATGCCGACGGCGGGCGAGAGGAAGATCGAGTCCTTCGCCTCGTCGAGCAGGTCGATGGCCTCCTGGTCGGCGTAGGAGCAGTGATAGATCGAGCGGAAGCCGCTGGTGACCGCCCGCTTGATCGACTCGGGGTTCTGGGCATGGCAGTTGAGCCAGACACCGGACTCGCGCGCCTGCTCTCCGGCGGCCCGCGCCTCCTCGGCGCTGTACTGCGTCACCATCGACCCGCCCTCGAAGAAGACGTCGTCGTTGCTCATCAGCAGCTTGACGCTGTCGAAGCCGATCGCGGCCTGCTCGCGGATGAACGCGCGCACCGCGTCCGGCCCCGTCTTCTGCTCACGGGGGCCGTCGGGGCCCATCTGCACCGGGTTGTTGTCGCGCTCGAACGACGCGGCACGCATCCGCGGTCCCACCGCGGCGCCTGCCTCGATCTGGTCGCGGAGGATCACCTCGGTCGGTACGGGGGTCAGCGAGCCGGCCGAGTAGGCGCTGGTGAATCCCTGGTCGAGGAGGATGCGCGCGTTGCGCTTCGCGATCTCCAGGTGCTCGTCCGGCGTCGGCATGTGATGGAAGAAGCTGACGTCCAGCGGCGGGTTGAAGGAGGTGTCGATGTGACCGACGGCCGAGGGGAAGGTCAGATGGCAGTGCGACTCGGTCATGCCCGGCATGACCGTCCTGCCGGTGCAGTCGACGACCTGGTCGCCGGGTTGCGTCCGTACGCCACCGCCGACGACGACCGCCTCGATCGTCTCACCGCGGACGACCACATCGGCACGGACGGCCGGGGCGCCCGAGCCGTCGAAGACATTGCCGTTGACGAAGAGGATGCGCCGCTCGGACATCTCAGGCCCCGATCATGTTGTAGCCGCCGTCGGCGACGAAGTAACTGCCGGTGATGTGCTGGGCGTCCGCGGTCGCGAGGAGGAGCGCCGTGCCGGCGACCTCCTCGGGCTTCGGGATGTGGTGCATCGGGGTCATCTCCCGCAGCTTCTCGCCGCGTCCGTTCTTGTAGTCCTCACGGTTGAGCATGCGCTCGGTCTCCATGAATCCGGGCGCGAAGGTGTTCACCCGGACCTTGGGCGCGAACGCCTGGGCGTAGGACTTGGTGATGCCGAGGATGCCGTACTTCGCGGCCGCGTACTGCGGAGCCCGTGCGCTGCCGCGGACCACGACCGTGGAGCCCACGTTGACGATCGAGCCGCCGTCGGGCTGCTCCAGCATCCTGGAGCCGAACTCGTGGGTGCACACCAGGGTGCCCTTGAGGTCGACGGCGAGTGTGTGGTCGACCGCCTCTTCGGTGATCTCACGCCACGACATCTGGTCGCTGGCCATGTCGCCCACGTTGTTGATCGCCACGTCGACCCGGCCGAAGTGGCCCCACACCTCGTCGGCCATGCGCGTGATCTGAGCCCATTCGATGATGTCGGCCTGGACGAGGAAGGCCTTGCGCCCCTCGGCCTCGACCCGGTCGGCCGTACGGCGTGCGCCCGCCTTCGAGCTGCGGTAGTGGATCGCCACGTCGGCCCCCTCCTGGGCCGCCCGGACGGCGATCTCGGCGCCGAGGCCGGTGCCGGCTCCGGTGACCAGGACGACCTTGTCGGTGAATCGCTGCGGAAGATTCATGGGTCTGGGGTCTGCCTTTCAGACGAGGGTGCGACCGCCGTCGACGTACATGACGTGACCCGTCACGAACGCGGACTGCGGGGAGCAGAGGAAGAGCAGGGGTGCGACGACGTCGTCGGCGGTGCCGAGCCGGCCGGCCGGAACGAGACCGACCATGCCTTCGCGCATGCCGGGCTTGTCGAGGTAGGCGCGCGTCAGGTCGGTCTCGGTGTAACCGGGCGCGACGGCGTTGACCGTGACGCCGTGCGGCGCCCATTCGCGTGCCATGACGCGGCAGAGCTGGTTGACCCCGCCCTTGGTGGCGGCGTACGGGGCGTGGTTGGCGTGCGCCAGCAGTCCGGAGACCGAGGACAGCAGGACGATCCGGCCGTAGCCGCCGGACACCATCAGGGCGCCGGCGGCCTGGGCGCTCCACACGGCGCTCTTGAGGTTGACGTCGATGATCCGCTCCCAGACGTCGTCGGGCGTCTCCAGCACCGGGCGGCGGTCGTTGATGCCGACCGCGTGCACGAAGACGTCGAGGCCGCCCATCGTCGCGGCGCTCTCGTCGACCGCGGAACGAGCGCTCCCCGGGTTAGTGAGGTCGGCCGCGCGGGTCGCGATCGAGAGTCCTGCCTCCACGGCCTGCTCGGCGAGGGTGGCGAGTCGCTCCTCGTCGACGTCCGTGACGGTCACGCGGGCACCGTGCCGGGCGAGGCCGAGGGCCGCGGCCGCGCCGATGCCGCCGGCACCGGCCACCAGGGCCGCGCGATGATCAAGTCCGAGCCAGTCATCCATGCTCGGGATGAAAGGCGATGGCGTGTGATCCGCACTACGTTCGTTTCAATCATTGGAACGTGCGGAAGGGCGATGCCATTGCTCGGCACAGCACCGCCTACGTTCCGGCGCGCGCACGACACTCGGCGCCATGACTCGGTTGCCCCGCCTCACCCCAGGTGAACTCGACCTCGACCAACGTCCCCTCTACGACGCGATCGCCGGCGGGCCCCGCGCCGGCGGTCGCCAGCTCTTCGCCCTCACCGACGCGCAGGGAAGACTCAACGGCCCCTTCAACGCGATGCTGTTCGCACCCAGGGTCGGAGCGGCGCTCCAGGAGCTGGGCTCGGCGATCCGCTACCGGACCTCGCTCAGCGGCCGGATCCGCGAACTCGCCATCCTCGCGGTCGCGGCCCAGTGGGATTCGGCCTTCGAGCGCTACGCCCACGAGCCGATCGGCCGGGCAGCGGGTCTGACCGACGCGGAGATCGCCGCGGTGAGCGCCGGCACGGCACCTGAACTCTCGGACCCCGCCGAAGCCGCCGCCCTCGAACTGGTGCGGGTCCTGGTCGCGAGTGGTGACGCCGACGACGGCGTCTTCGACCGGGCCGTTTCATTGAACGGCATCGAGGCGGTGGTGGAGCTCACCACCCTGGTGGGCTACTACGTGACGCTCGCGCTGCAGTTGCGCGTCTTCCGCGTCGGACTGCCAGGAGACTCCGCATGAAACTCGTGACCTTCAACGACGGTCAGGTCGGGTACATCGACGGCGAGGCCGTCGTCGAGCTCGACGTCCCGTCGATGCGCGACTACTTCGAACAGGAAGGGAAGGTCGAGGAGACCGGGCGGCGATTCCCCCTCGGGGAGGTCACCCTGCGGGCGCCGATCGTGCCGAAGAAGTTCTTCCACACCGCCGGCAACTTCACCGACCACCACGACGAGCTGACCGCCGTCGACTGGTCGCACCCGGTGCACAAGGGGATCGTCTTCTTCCAGAACGTCGACGCGATCATCGGTCCCGACCAGCCGATCGTGTACCCCGAGGGGCTCACGAAGGAGCTCGACTACGAACTCGAACTGGCCATCGTGATCGGCAAGAGCGGAAAGTTCTTCGGCCCGGAGGAGGCCGAGGACTACATCGCCGGCTACACGGTCTTCAACGACATCACCGCGCGTGACATCCAGCGCCGCGAGATGCAGTCGGGCGTCTTCTCCTTCTCGAAGGGGATCGACACCTTCTGCCCCATCGGTCCCTGGATCGTCACGAAGGACGAGGTTCCCGACCCGCACGCGCTCGCGATGGAGCTCCGGGTCAACGGCGAGCGGCGGCAGACCGGCAACACCCAGAAGATGATCATCTCGATCCCGCACCTGGTCGCCTACCACTCGGCCCAGGGCTACACGGCCGGCGACATCATCACCACCGGCACGATCTCGGGCGTCGCCGCCGTGCAGCCGAACCCGTTCGACTTCTACCTCCAGCCCGGAGACCGCATCGAGGCGGAGATCGAGGGCGTCGGCACGCTGCGCAACCACGTGGTCGGCTGGAAGGACGCGCACGACACCGAGCCGTTCTCCATCGACCTCTACGGCCCGGCGAACTGAGGCGGAACAGATGCGACTGGCCACGCTTTCCGACCGGGCCGTCCTGCTCACCGAGGACGGCGCGGTCGACATCGCCCACGCCTCCTCGGGGCGCTTCGGCCCGGACCCCATGGACGTCCTGACCGACTGGACCGGGTTCCGGGCCTGGGCCGCGAGCGCCGAGCTGCCCGCGGCGAGCCCGTACCGGACCGCCGATCTGGACGCGCCGGTCCCGCGACCGCGCCAGGTCTTCGCGGTGGCGCTGAACTACCGTCCGCACGCCGCCGAAGCGGGCTACGTCCCGCCCGAGATCCCTCTGCTCTTCACCAAGTTCCCGAGCTGCGTCGTCGGCCCGGCCGCGGAGGTCGAACTGCCCAAGGGCAATGTCGACTGGGAGCTGGAGATGGTCGCCGTCATCGGTGCGCCCTGCCATCGGGTGCCGGCGAGCAAGGGCTGGGAGGTCGTGGCCGGGCTCACCGTGGGGCAGGACCTCTCCGAACGCGTCCTCCAACTCACCGGCAAACCATCGCAGTTCTCGCTGGGCAAGTCGTATCCGGGCTTCGGCCCGACCGGTCCGGCGCTGGTGACCCCCGACGAGCTGCCGGACCGGGACGACATCGCGATCGAGTGCCTGCTGAACGGCGAGAGCGTCCAGGCGGCACGCACCAGCGAGATGATCTTCTCCGTTCCGCGGTTGGTCGAGTTCATCAGTGCGGTGTGCCCGCTCTACCCCGGCGACCTCATCTTCACCGGGACCCCGGCCGGGGTGGGCAACCGTCGCGTTCCGCAGCGGTTCCTCGGCCCCGACGACGTCCTGGTCAGCCGGATCGACGGCCTGGGCGAGATGCGCCAGACCTTCCGATGAACGCGGCCTGCGCCGGCCGCCACCCAGGAGGCCGGCGCAGGTCCGCTTGGCCCGGACTGCGGCTGGTCACATCGCGTGTGACCAGGATCGGTGGTTGGCACACGTGGGCACACCTGACCTGTTGGCCGTGGCCAGAGGGCTCAGCTTCCAGAGCGGCGTCTCTTGGCGGCACGTAATTCAATTATCTCGGCGGCGGGTGTACCTGGGCCCAGACCACCGCGCCGATCGGCCTGGCTCTGCTTCGAGGACGAAGCAGAGCCAGGGGTCTGAGGCCGCCCAAGGGCCGCACCTGGGACCGACGGGGCCGCAAGCGCATCGAAAATCCACCTGGTCACGGACCGGAACGGACTGCCCCTGTCACTGGGCATCTTGGGCGCCAACATGAAAGGACATCGTCCTGGCTGGCCGGCTGCCGTCGACCGCATTGCCGATACGAGCGCGAGGACGGGCACTTCCCGGCCTTCGTCGGCATAGCCGCGGCCCTCATCGCCTACCGCCGACTCACCAAGTGAAACGATGTCCAAGGCGGGCTTGGACGGAATGGTGAGCACGACGCGACGGCCGTAGTGCCAGGGCCTTCGCTGGATGGGGAACCCCTGGAGGCAAAGGTCGTCATCGATGTGGGTCTTCTCGACCGAGAGGGTCATCTTCAGCCTGCGGGCCGGCAGTTCACCGATCTCCGCCTTGGCTGTCTCAGCCGCGGACTTGGCGCCGTGCACCAGCACGACGAAGTCGTCGGCGTACCGCACCGGACGGTGGTTCGGCAGCCCTTTGCGCCGTCGGGCCCGCCAACGTGCTCCAGGGCTCATCGCGGTGTTCCAGATCCGCGAGAAATGCCGGTCCAGGACAGAGAGCGCGGAGTGTGGGGAACCGACGCCGAAATGATCCGACGAGTGGGAGATTCTCACCTCTCTCCATTCCGGAACCGCACCTAAGGTGGCGTTCGGCCCGTAACGGATGCTGGGTCAACGAGACACTCATGAACAGGCATCCACCTGCCGTCACTCGACGGTTTTCCTATCCCCGAAACAGGCCGGCGCGACCATGGCCGGCTTTGGTTCTCCGATACGCACACCAGCCAGATCCTCCGCGTCGGTCCGGGGCGCGAACGAGGTGCCGGTGACGGGCATGCGTAGCGACGGCCAAGGCGATCCGAATCGGAATTCCCGGCCCGCGCCGCCCGCCGGTCCGGACCCTTCGCACACCTCTCGACCTGTGCCCGTCTTCTGGGGGCCCGGACCCGACGACCGAAGGAGAAGACACATGTCTGATCAGTCCCGCGTCCCGACCGTGGGCGGAGCCGCTGGTGGCAAGCGGTCGGGCCCTTTACCCGAAGAGGCACTTCCGGGGCGGGGCGCGGCCGGGGCCGTCGACGTCATGGACGGGCTGATGCAGCCCCGGCCGCTCACCATCGCCCACATTCTGGAGCGTGCCGAGCGTCTCCACGCGCACAAGCACGTCACAACGGCCGGTGCCGAGCGCCTCACCTACGCTGACGTGGCCGACCATGCCCGGCGCCTCGCCACCGCACTGGACCGCCTCGGTGTCCCGGCGGGCGCCCGTGTCGGAACGTTCGCCGGCAACAACCGGCGCCATCTCACGCTCTGTCTCGCGGTCCCGGCCACCAAGAGGGTGCTGCACACGATCAACATCCGGCTCTCCTCGGAGCACCTCGAATACATCGTCAACCACGCTGAGGACGACGTGGTGTTCGTCGATCGCGGGCTGCTCCCGCGGATCTGGCCCAGCGTCGAACGGCTACCTGGGGTGCGGCACTGGGTCGTGCTGCCCGACGGGAGCGACGCGGTGATCCCCGCGGACGAGCGCATCCTGGACCACGACGAGCTGATCTCCAGTGGTGAACCGTTCGCGGGCTCGTTCGAGGACGCGTTCACGCACGCGGACGAGAACCTGGCCTCCGGACTGTGCTACACCTCTGGGACGACCGGGCCGCCCAAGGGGGTGCTCTACAGTCACCGGTCGACGGTCCTGCACTGCCTGGGAACGCTGGCGGCCGGCCTCATCGGTCTCGGCGAGAGCGATGTCGTGATGCCGATCGTGCCCCTGTTCCACGCCACCGCCTGGGGCCTTCCGTACGGCGCGATGATGGCGGGGGCCTCCTTGGTCCTGCCCGGCAGCTCCGCGGAACCGGCTCACCTGCTGCGGTTGATGGAAACCGAGCGGGTGACTGTCGCCGGTGCGGTTCCCACGGTGTGGACGAGCCTGGTTCCCGAGTTGGGGTCCTACGACCTGAGCGCCACGCGGATCCTGCTCGGAGGCGGCTCCGCCGTTTCCCCGACGCTGTCCGAGGCCTACCGCGCGGCGATCGGTGTACCCATCACCCATTCATGGGGAATGACGGAGGTCAGCCCCGTCGGAGCCATCGGCGGCACGCGCACCCGACACCGGGCGGCGACCGCGGAGCAGCAGGTGGCGGTGCGGGCCGCCCAGGGCCAGCCCATGCCACTGGTGAACGTGCGGATCGCCGATGTCGAGACAGGCCGGGAGCTGCCACGCGACGGACACGCCGTCGGCGAGCTCCAGGTGGCGGGTCCCTGGGTGGCGGGTGGCTACTTCCGGGACGACGGGAGGGACAGTTTCACCGGCGACGGCTGGCTGCGCACCGGCGACCTGGCCACCATCGACGCCGACGGCTACCTGCGGCTGGTGGACCGTATGAAGGATCTGATCAAGTCGGGCGGCGAGTGGATCTCCTCGATCGAGCTCGAAGCCGTCATCGCCTCACACCCCGATGTCGTCGAAGCCGCCGTGATCGCCCGCCCCGATCCACGATGGGCGGAGCGTCCTGTCGCCTACGTCGTCCTGCGTGACGGCAGTGCCACCACGGCGGAAGAGCTGCTGCGGCACATCACGCCGATGGTCGCCAAGTGGTGGCTTCCCGACGAGTTCGTCTTCATGACCGCACTGCCCAGGACGGGCACCGGCAAGCTCTCGAAGAGCGCCCTGCGGGACTCGACGCGTACCGCCTGAGCCACGATCCGGGGCGCGTGCTGCTGCGCCGGGCCGCCTGCGAGACCGCGGTCACCTGCGACACCCGTACCCCGTGAGCGGCGCCACGCGGAAGGTGACCCAAACGGTGAAGCACCCCACATGACTCACGTCACCTACTAAGGGCGGCAGTAGGAGCATAAGGGACATATGGTCGCGCGCGCACCACCTCTGACCTGGGGTTTGAGACCCGGCTCACAGAGAGTGCCGGGTTGTCCGGTGCGACCACAACTAGTAAAAGGGGTCATTGCGGACACCGTTTCGACCTGTTTGTCTTGGGGACGTCGCCAGGCACCACACCCCCCGGGGTCTCGGTGCCCACGTATGCCGGACCCGGCACCGCACGGTTCCCGGCAGGCAGGCGGCTCCCTGTCCCCGAAGAATGAGGCTCTCCGTGTCCGTCTCCGTCATCCGTCGCATCGCCAGCCCGAAGAAGGCCCTCACCGCCGCCGCCGTGGCCGCCGCCACCGCGGGCCTGGCCCTGGCCGCGGCCCCCGCCCAGGCCGCCGACGGTGCCTCCTCCTCGCCCCAGGCGATCGCGCACCAGATGATCCCGGACGCCTCGCAGTACAACGCCTTCAGCAACATCGTCGAGCACGAGAGCGGCTGGAACATCAGCGCCACGAACTCCTCGTCCGGCGCGTACGGCCTGGTCCAGGCTCTGCCCGGTTCCAAGATGGCCTCCGCCGGTTCCGACTGGAAGACCAACCCCAAGACGCAGATCAAGTGGGGCCTGGACTACATGAACTCCCGCTACGGCAGCCCGGCCGGCGCGTGGAACTTCTGGCAGGCCAACGGCTGGTACTAAAAGAGGGTCCGTCGGCGCGGGGAAAGATCGTTCCAGCGCCGAAACGGATTCCGGCGCTTGCCGGGGAACCCGGCACCCGCCGCCGGCCGACAGCGCTTCGGCGGCAGAGGACGGGGCAGCCGGACACGGTGGGCGCGGTGTCTCACGGCGAGGCGTTCGTGATCGCCCTGAGCTGGTGCAGCCTGAGTCCGAGCTGCAGTTCCAGGTCGTTCTCGCGGCGCCGGTCGAGGCCGAGGACGGTGTCGGCACGGTCCAGTCGCTTGAGCAGTGTGTTGACGTGTACGAACAGGGCCCGGGCGGTCGCCGCGACGTTGGTGCGGTGGAAGTAGTAGGCGCTGAGGGTGTCCACGAGATCGGTTCCACGCCGCTGGTCGTATGCGAGCAGCGGGCCTATGGAGTCGGAGATGAAACGGTCCAGCTCGCAGACCCGTTCGGTGTCGAAGAGCAGGGCGTAGAGCGCGTATCGGCCCGTCGTGGCACCCAGGTCGGTGTGCCCGATGGCTCGCATCACGGCGCCGCAGCGGCTGGCCAGGGAGAAGGCGCGTGACCAGTCATGGTGGACGACCCGTTCCCCGATGACGGCGACGGGGCCGCCCAGCGAGCGACGCAGCCGGCGGTGGACCTCCTCGACGGTGTGGTCGGCGTCGGCGCTCGGCAGGATCACTGTGGCTCTGCCCAGATGTTCGCCGGCGAGTCCGCGGCAGTCCTGGGCGATGTAGTGCAGGTGGCGCGAGAGATCGGTTGACGACAGCGCGGGGGAGTCCGCGACGAGGACCAGATCCAGGCGGTCGGCGTCGATGTTGCGGGCCCGGGTGCGGGCGCGCTGGGCAGAGCTGATCCCTGGGCCGCCGACCATGAGCTCGGTCAGGAGCTCACCGCTCGATCGCTCGCCGGCCTCCGCGACAGCCCGTTCCTTGAGGATGAGCGGCCCCAGGATGTGGGTCGCACGTTCGAGGGTTCGCAGGTCCGCGTCGTTCGGGACGCCCTGTCCGGCGGTTGCCTCCCGGCTCCACGCCAGCGCGCCGAGGTAACTGTCGCCCGCCTGGATCGAAGCCAGACTGCGCGCGACCCCGATAGTGTCGACCGAGGTCGTGCAGCGGCCCGAGCGGCGGGCCATCCCGATCGCATCGGCCAGGTCGGCTTCCGATGGAGCAGGGCACGGGCTGGACGCCGAGTCCCGGCGAAAGAGAGCGTCCCCTGCTCTGTCGATGAGCGTGACGCTTCCGCCCAGTTGATCGGCGAGAAGCTGCGTGACATCGCCCGGTGTCCCACCCCCCAGGACAACCCCGGTCAGGGCTTCGTGGATCGCTTGCGCCCGCTCCACGACGGCCACGTGTTCCTCGATCTTCCGGTACGCGATCCGCAGTTCGTGCAGAGCGGTCCGGCTGGCCTCGTAGAGACGGGCATTGTCGAGGGCGACCGCGGCATGATCGGCGAATGCGCGCAGGAGCGCGATCTCGTCGGCCTGGAAGGACCATTCGGAGCGGTCCGCGGCGAACAGGGCGCCCACGGCTTCACCTCGGATGACCAGCGGCACGCCGAGCAGCGCGACGAGTCCTTCGGCGGTGACCAGGCGGTCGAAGTCCGGATCGTGGTCTATGAGGGTCGTGGCGGCGTAGTCGCGCACCCAGTGCGGGCTCCGGGAGGCCAGCACCTTGCCGCCGAGCCCCACGTCGGCCGGTATGCACGCCGCGAGGAAGGAGGCGGATATCGTCCCCTCCGACGCCCTGACGGACAGTCTGCCGTCCGAGCCGACCAGCGAGAGATACGTGAAGTCCGTGCGGATCAGATCGTGGGCGTGCCGGACGATCGACCGCAGTACCTCATCGAGCTCGCCCAGCGCGGTGAGCGACTTGGCCGTCGTGTACAACGACGCCAGTTCGCGCTGGCGGCGCGCGAGCGAGCGTAACCTCGCCCCTCCACCGAGGCTGCTGACCACAGCGCCATCCCTCCTCGGCATCCTGCCGGTGCTCCAGGTGGGAAGAAGCCCCACCGAATCGACGCGAGGTGTGGGTGATGCACACCTCAACCTCACAGCAACGGCGCCTTAATGTAACCGCCATCACCTGCCTGCGCTATGGACGAAGGCGGCATCTATGGCAACTCCGCTCGCTCAGCCCGAAGGACAGTCCGGCAGCCGTATCGGCACCGACCCGTCCCCGACCCGGCATCGATCCTCCCGCAGACTCATGGCCGCGGGGCTCGTCGCAAGTTCGCTCGAGTGGTACGACTTCTTCCTCTACGGCACCGCAGCGGCCCTGGTGTTCCCTCATGTGTTCTTTCCGCACGCCTCCGCTCTGACAGGAACCCTCCTGGCCTTCAGCACGTTCTGGGCGGGCTTCGTGGCGCGTCCCATCGGCGGGGTGATCGCCGGACATCTCGGTGACACCTACGGACGCAAACCGGTCGTCATCACCTGCCTGGCGCTCATGGGCGCCGCGACCTTCCTGATCGGCTGCCTTCCCAGCGCATCGACGGTCGGCGGGCTGGCCCCGACGCTGCTGGTCGTACTGCGCTTCGTGCAGGGGCTCGCGGCCGGCGGCCAGTGGGGCGGCATCATGCTCCTGCTCACCGAGTCCGCCAGCCCCAAACGGCGCGGCTTCGCCGGAACCTTCGGCCAGACCAGCGTTCCCGTCGCCGTGATCGTCTCGAACCTGATCTTCGTGGCGGCCAGCGGCCTGATGCCGGACGACGCCTTCCTCAGCTGGGGCTGGCGCATTCCCTTCCTGGTCAGCGTCGTGATGTTCGTGGTGGTTCTCTACATCCAGGCCAAGGTGGAGGACACACCGGAGTTCCAGGAACTGCAGCGGAAGGTGTCGAGGTCGGAGAGCACTGGGGCCCGGGCTCCGCTGGCACAGGTTGTGCGCGACAAGTGGAGAACCATCCTTCTCGGCTGCGGTCTCCTCTCGGCCACCAACAGTCTTTTCTACGTCAGCATCTCCGGACTTCTCAGCTATGGCACCCACTCGCTCGGCCTCCAGCGAAACCCCCTGCTCGCCGTCGTGTTGACCAGCTCCGTGGCGATGCTCGTGATCCTTCCCTGGTCCGGCCACATGTCGGACAAGGTGGGCCGCCGGCCGCTGATCCTGGTCGGTGGCCTGGGCGTCGCCGTGTGGGCCTTCCCGTACTTCCGGCTCGTCGGCACCGCTTCGCTGCCACTGATCTTCGTCGCGGTGACCGTGGGATTCGTATTCCAATGCCTGACCTACGGCCCCATCGCGAGCTTCCTCGGCGAACTCTTCCCGCCCGGCGTCCGCTACTCGGGCGCGTCACTGGCCTACCAGCTCTCCGCGATCACCGTCAGCGGGGGCACGCCGTTCCTCATGACAGCACTCATCGCAAAGACCGGAAGCACCATGCCGGTTGCGGCCTACATCATGGTCATGGGGCTGATCACCACCGCCGGTGCGTGGTTCCTGCCCGAGACGAACCCCGCCGAGGTCCGTGACGATCCGCACGCCGTCCCGGGCACGCATCTCTACCGCTGACGCCGTGAAGGAGTCCCGAGTTCCACGAAGCCCGAGGCCAGGACGAAGGCGAGGAGCGGTGGAAGCAACGGAGCGCCCTGCCCACGAGAACCGGAAAGAGAGGCCAGCATGAACAGAACGCCGGCAAGCACCGCAAGGATCCGCCGGCTCACCGTGCCGACGGTCATGGTTCTGCTGGCGGGCGCGCTCCGTGTCCTGGTAGCCGGACCCGCGGCCGCGGCCACCTCGTCCGAGGCCGGACACGCGACGACCGTGCCGCAGTGCGCCGAACTGGGCCGGATGCGGATCCCGGCATCGGGCATGAGCCTCCCGACAACCGGCGGCCGCGTTGAGTCGGTCTCGGTCATGACCAGCCTCGTCAGCGGCGTGACGATCACGTACTGCCAGGTCGACGCCGACATCTTTCCCGTCGATCCGTCAGCGCCCCATGTCAAGATGCGCGTCGACCTGCCGTACGACTGGAATCGCAAGGCCATGATGTTCGGTGGCGGCGGCTACGACGGCACGATTCCCGATCTGGCGGAGAACGTGCCGTTCGGCCCCGCCGACCAGCCGGTGCCCCTGGCCCGGCGCTACGCGACCTTCGCCAGTGACTCGGGCCACCAGCAGAACCCGGCAGCCCCGCCGTCACTGGACGGGTCGTTCGGCGTCAACGACGAGGCCCTGAACAACTTCGCCGCCGGTGACGCACTCAAGAAGACGCGCGACGCGAGCCTGTTCCTCATCCGGCACGCCTACGGGACGAAGCCTGCCGAGGTCTACTTCTCGGGAGGCTCGACAGGCGGTCGCGAAGGGCTGGTCGTCGCGCAACGCTGGCCGGAGGCGTTCGACGGAGTGATCTCCGCCTTTCCCGCCTGGAACAATCTCAGCGAGGGCCTGGAACTCGGGTACCTGGCGCAGGTCCTGTCCCGCCCGGGTGCTTTTCCCGGACCGGCGAAGCAGACGCTCCTCCACGACAGCGTCATCAACGCGTGTGACGGTCTGGACGGTATCGAGGACGGCGTCGTCTCCAACCCGTCCGGCTGTCACTTCGATCCTCACACGCTGCGCTGCACCGGAGGTACCGATGCCGGTCCGGACTGTCTGTCGGATCCTCAGATCAGTGCCGTCCTGGCCATGGCCACCCCGTTCAGGTGGCCGTACCGGATCGCCAGCGGCGAGACCGGATACCCGGGCTTCCCGTTTCTCTCGGGGGCGGACATGCGGACCCCGTTCCTCGGATTCGGCACCACCGCGCCGGCCGATCCGATGCCGGTGACCAGTGGCTACGGGTTGCAGTACTGGGAGCAGTGGGTCAAGTACTTCCTGACCCGGGACCCCCATCACAGCTCTCTCGACGTGGATCCCCGGCATCCCGGTAAGTGGCTCGACCGGATCAGCTACTTGTCCACGGTCGAGGACCGCAACAACGCTGATCTCCGTCCGTTCGCCCGCTCCGGCGGCAAGCTGCTCATGCTCCATGGCGCTGCGGACGAGCTGGTCTCCGCCAGATCGACGAGCGACTACTACGAGCGGGTGCGCGACACGCTGGGGCCTCAGTCGACCCGCGCCTTCATGCGGTACTACGTCGTGCCCGGTGCGAACCACGCGAACTTCGGTACGCCTTCGTTCGCAGCCAGTTGGGACTCGCTCTCCGCGCTCGAACGCTGGGCCGAAGATGGACAGGCGCCCACGCATCCGATCGTGGCCGACGCGCTCCACAACCGCACCCGCCCATTGTGCGAGTACCCGGACTGGCCCGGGTATCGCGACGGTGATCCGGACAGTGCCTCCAGCTTCTCCTGCGCACGCTGACGGATCCCGCGACAGACCGGCCGGGCCGGCCACGATGGGGGCCGCTCGGCCCGGTTGCGCAATTCGTTGCGCAATCGGCCATGAACGTCCGCCGGCCGACCCGGCACCGACGCCCGCGCTCCCGGCCTGCCGCAAGCGGATGTCGACCCGGATGAGCCGGCGGACCGTCTCCAGCGCGACGACCATGATCGTGGAAGGAGATCATCGGCCACTCCCCGCTCGCCGGATTCGGTGGGTACGGTGCGCACATGTCCGCCTTCCTTCAGCAACTCCCCGCGCTCGTGGGCGTCGTGATCGGCGCCCTGGGTTCGTATCTGGCCCTCGTCCGCAGCGACCGCGAACGCTACAAACGGGATCGGGCGGACCGCTGGGAAGAACGGCGCCTCGCCGTGTACTCCGAGTACGCGCGGTCGCTGAAGAAGTCGGTGACCCTCACCTACCGTGTCGCCGCGCACATAGGCAACGACCCGCACCCGCACCCCTTGCCCCTGGCCGAGGCAGAACCATTCCTGGCCCGGGCCACCGACGACCGGGATCCTGCCGGAGAGGCCCTGATCATGCTGGGCAGCCGCGAAGTGGTGGACCGAGCCCGGGAATGGGTGACGGTGGTGATGGAGATGGAACGCTTCCAGCGCGCGGGCACCCGCGATCCACAGGCATGGCAAGCGCTCCTGGAACGCCAACGCACCGGCCGCGAAGGCTACTACGCGGCCGTACGCGAGGATCTCCGACTACCTCCAGGACACCCCGGACGGTGGCTGACATCGCCGGAAGCGTGAGGCCCGGACAATCTGCCATCGCGCCCGCGTCTGGCTCGCGGCCGCCGTGATCGCCTCCGCCGGTCCGCGCAGCACGCCGGCCGCCTCATGGATAGGCGTGACCAGCAAGGCCGTCTTGTTCGGGGTCGTCCGGTACGACGTCGACCCGACGGCACGCATCCGTACGTGACTACGCCACCGATGGCGCACCGTCGAGTAGCAGGTCGCGTCGCACGCCGCAGTCGAGCTGTAGCGTCTCGTACCGGATCGCGTCACCCTTCACGGACCGGGCGACGCCCACCCGCCACGGCCGCCGAGGCGGAATCGGCGCCCGCGCCCGCTCGAGGAGGAGAACGTTGGCTTTGACCGATGCCACCTACGCGATCACCGGGACCTCCGGCCGGCTGGGCGGCCGTATCGCCCGCAGGCTGGCCGCCACCGGCATCACGCAGACCCTCCTGGCCCGCACCCTGTCCCGCGCTCCACGGCTGCCCGGTGCGATCGCGGTACCTGGCGCCTACGACGACCACGAAGCCCTCGTACGCGGCCTGCGCGCCACCGACCGCGTCCTGATGGTCTCGGCCGCGGAGTCCCCCAACCGGCTCCGGGACCACCGCACCTTCGTCGACGCCGCAACTCAGGCCGGTGTCGCGCATCTGGTCTACATCTCCTTCTACGGGGCAGCCCCCGATGCGACCTTCACCCTGGCCCGGGACCACTGGCACACCGAACAGCACATCCGCGCCGCCGGAATCCCCTTCACCTTCCTGCGCGACAACCTCTATGCCGACTTCATGCCCGCCCTCGTAGGTGCCGACGGCGCCATCCGCGGGCCGGCCGGTGACGGCAGAGCGGCCCTCGTCGCCCAGGACGACATCGCCGACGCCGCGGTGGCGGTACTGCGGGACCCGCATCCGCACGCCGGCCGCGCATACGAGCTGACGGGACCGGAAGCACTCACCCTCACCGACGTGGCCCGGGCCCTGACCGCAGTCAGCGGCCGACCGGTCTCCTACACCCCCGAGACGACCGAGGAGGCGTACGCTTCCCGCGCGGCCTACGGGGCGCCCGACTGGCAGCTCGACGCGTGGGTGTCCACCTATCTGGCGATCGCCGACGGATCCCTGGCCACTGTGTCAAGCGCCATCGAGGACCTCACCGAGCACCGGGCGACATCGCTGGTCGAGGTCCTGCGAGCCGCGGCCGACGGGCCCACTTCGTCTTGACGACCGTAGAAGACCGAATTTCAGCGCGGGATCACCGCGGACGATGCCACCCTCAACCGCCGGATCACCGAACGGGAACAGCGGGTCCTTGATCTGCGCGGCGAACTCGCCGAACGCGACGAGGACCTGGTCGCCGCCAACCGCGAGCTCATGACGCAAATCAACGCTCCGAGCGCACGCTGACGCCACCGACCCCGACGGTGACCACGTTCGTTGGAACCACATGGCTCTGACCGCGATTCGTTGGTCATCCTGCCGTGAGGCAGCCCCGCTTCGCACCGGGACTCCCTCGGAAGCGGGGCCAGGATGGCTCGGACGACGGGGTACGCGCCGCGTTCCTCGTCTGCCCGGCGATCGGCGAGATGATCACCGAGGAGAGCCTGAGGGCGGTCGAGTGCCCTCAGGCTCTCCTCGACTACGGCCTGTCTGCGCGACCTTCTTCAGTCAGGACGAAGAACGGCCTTTCAGAATGCGGAGTTGGCGAACCAGTGGGCCAGCAGCTCCTCGTCGCCTTCGTGAGTGAAGGCCTCAGAGGCGTGGGGCAGGCGGCCGTAGACGAGCAGGAGCAGGTCGGCCGCAGTTCCCCGGACCGTCGCGTCGGCGGTGTCCGCGGTGGGGCGGGTCGTGTCGAGTCCGAAGCTGTTGGGCCGCAGACGGACAAGCCAACCTTCGGCGCCGTCGATCGTGTGGAAGCCGATGGTCTTGTCGGGGCCGCGTAGGTTGGCCACCTTGGGGGCGAAGAAGGCGGCGAGAGGCAGATTGACGAGGAATTCGTCGATCCCGTCGACCGCGACCGCTCGGTCGATCGCGGGTTCGAGGCCGAGTGCGAGTTCGGCGTCGGTCCGGTGCAGCAGGGTCTCGAAGAGCATCCGGCGTGCCCAGAAGCGCGCGTGTTGGTCGGGGCCCCATGCCCACATCGGCAGGTCCGGGTCGGTGGCCGCGAAGGTGTCCGCCGCGACGGTCGCACTCTCGTCCAGCCAAGCGGCGTATCCGTCTTCTTGGTCCGGGAGCCGCAGGTCCACTTCACGTGTGCGCGGGGGCTCCTGGATGCGCGCCCGCAGGAGTGCCGAGAACCAGCGCTGGACGCTGCCGGTGTGCTTGACCAGGTCGGCCAGCGTCCAGCCGGGGCATGTGGGTACTGGTGTGGCCAGGTCGGCGTTCTTGACCGTGGCGACGAACCGGGCGGTCTCCGCCGCGACCGCCGTGGGGTGGTTGACCGGGGCGTGGCCGTGGCCTGGATTGTCGGAGGTCGTCATGGATGAGCTGCCTTTCGGAGTAGGTGCGGGGACGCCGCTGCGGGTGATCACACGAGCTCGGCGCTGGCTTCAGCTTCGCCGAGCGGCGTCGTCCCGGAGCCCGTGACCTTCCTCGGCGCTGTCGTACGAGGCGCGTGTGCCGCCTGGAGTCCGAACAGGGCAACGACCACCACCAGCAGGAACGCCAATCCCGCGATCACGAAGCTCAACGTGAACTGACCCTCTTGCGGCAGGGCCGGCATCCCCTGCGGCAGCGGAATGGTTTTGGACGCCAGCAGAGAGGTGATCACCGCGCTCGCGATGGCGCTGCCGACCGAGCGGGAGATGGAGTTGATGCCGTTGGCGATGCCGGTCTGGTGGGCCGGGACGCTGGCAACGATGAGCGCGGGCATGGAGGCGTAACCGAAACTGATCGCCAGACCGATGGCCATGCCCGCGCCGATCACCGAGGCAGGCGTGTCGTGCGCGGCACTCAGCCAGGTGAAGCCGAGCACACCGAAGCAGGCACCGGCGGCCAGCGTGCCACGCGCGCCGAGCCGGCGCACCAGAACACCGCCGAGCTGGGCGCCTACGAGGGAGACGAGGGTGGTCGGCAGCAGGTACACGACGGAGGCTCGGAGCACGGAGGCACCGAAGCCGTAACCGGCAACGTCCTCGGGCATCTGGACGAGGTAGGAGACGCCGATGAACTGGGCGAACATCGCGAAGCCCAGCAGCAGGCCGGCCAGGTTGGTGAAGAGAACGGGACGGTGGGCGAACATCTTCATGTCCACCATCGGTTCCTTGACCCGGCGCTCGATCATGACCCACGCGACTGCCATCACGACCGCGCCGGCGAAGGCGCCGAGCGTGCGACCGGACGTCCATCCCCATGCGTGCCCCTGCGAGACAGGCACCAGAAGCAGCACCAGCAGCACTGCCAGATTGACAGCGCCCAGCCAGTCCGTCCGCCCTCCGGTCTTCGTGCGGGAGGCGGGGACCGCGAACAGCACACCTGCCAGCGCTACCACCGCGAGCACCACGGCGAGCCAGAAGACCCGGTGGTAGTCGGGGTCAAGGCCCCGGGTCAGCAGCCCCGCACCGACCAGCGCGAGCCCGCTGCCGAACGCGAGTGTGCCACTGACCAGGGCCATCGCGCCGTGCAGCTTCTCCGCCCTGATCTCCTCGCGCAGGATGGAGAGGGCGAGCGGAAAGATCGCGGTCGCCGCTCCCTGCATCACCCTGCCGACGATCAGCCAGGTCAGCGAGGTCGTGGTGGCGGCGAGCACCGAGCCCGCGATCATCACAAGCAGTACGCCCACGAGGGTCGGCTTCTTGCCGTGCTGGTCGCCGAATCGCCCGAGCAGCGGGGTGAAGACGGCGGCCGACAGGAGCGTTGCCGTGGTCACCCAGCTGACGTTGGCCGTCGTGGTGTTGAGGTCGTTCTCGATGATCCCCAGGATCGGGACGACCAGGGTCTGCATCATCGAGACGACCATGGCGGCAAGCCCGAGCACCAGGACGACCGCGGTGTCGCCTGCGGGTCGTCGGGTGGCCGTGTGCTGTTGGTGGGACACGGAGAGTCTTTCCTGTCTTGAGGGCCGACGGAACTACTTGAGAACGTCGATGCTTGATGACTTCAAGCAATGACGCGACCGTAGCCATCAATATTTGAGATCGTCAAGTTTCCTGGCGTAGGGTGACGAGTGTGACCGGTACTCCCCGCAGCGACACAGCCCAGCTCATGGAACTGCTTTCGGTTTCCCTGGCTGTCTACTACGGCGACTTCACGGTCGCCGCCGCGAGCGAGAACCTCACCGCCAGCCAGGGCAAGACACTCAACGTGCTGCGCCGCGGGCCCGCCTCCATGAGCGCGCTGGCCACCACGCTGACCTGCGACGCCTCCAACATGACCGGGATCATCGACCGGCTGGAGAAGCGCGACTTGGTACGCCGCGAGCCGAGACCGTCCGATCGCCGTGTCAAGGACGTCGTCCTGACCGCGGAGGGGGAGCGGGTCATCGACGTGATCCGCGGGAAGATGCACACCACGCAAGCGGGCCTGAACAGGCTCGACGAGCAGGAACGGGACACTCTGTACGTCCTGCTGGAGCGCGCCTTCGCCTCCCAGGACGCTGCCGCCTGAGCCAGTCCCCGCGTCTGCGGGGACAGCTCCTCTTGCTCGAGGATGCGCGAGCAGGTGACAGCACGGAAAGACAACAGCTTCTCGGCTTGGTCTTCACGGTCTGATCCGCCTGAAGGCGTGGGACAAGGCCAATCCGATCCCTGAGTAGGGTTGTCGGCCATTCCCATGGCCATAGCCAAGGGAATGGGGCGGCGGCCCGGGTGGATCTGGACAGCGGTGTGGAGGGCGTGACGATGCTCAGGCCGCAGCAGTCGGCCTTCGGCGTACGCCGGCGCTGCTGTGGGAAGCGGCTCCTCGCGCCCACTGAGGATCGCGGTCAGGGTGTTCTCGTCGGACGCCCGGCGAGCGGACCGTTCGCCGATCCGGCGCAGTGCTCGAACGGCGACCGCGTCGGCCGTGTCGTGGAGGACGACTGGTGGCGGACCGGGACACGGTAGGGCCGCGCGGACGTGTTCGGCTACGAACTCGTGGTGGTACAGCCAAGGACGACGGTCCATACATCGTTCGGGGTGAACTTCACCGCGGCGGCGACGGCGAGTTGGACGGCAGCCGCGTCCGCGCATTCGATCGCGTCGGAGGGTGAGCGTACGGACCCGACCCCGGCCACAAGACGGGCTCCGGGGTCAACAACGCCAAGGACCCGGTGGAGACGAAGCTGCACACCGCGGTCCGCAAGGGAAAGGTCACCCTCTCCGCCGCGCAGAAGGCGATCGTCACCGACTGGACCACCGCCCTCAGTCGACTCGGTCTCGGCTGAGGCACGGTGCCAGGGGGCTGTACGGTCCGGAGCGAGCTGAGCGGGTCCGCGCCGAATTCGCCTCGTTCTGGGCGTCGTGCCCAGCGAGAAGGCCGAAGCGAAGGCCGCGCGGCCTGCTGGAGCGTATGGGCGGCCGCCAGGACCCGGCGGCCGCGTAGCGGGGCCGATCGCGGTCGTCCCGACCACATGGCTGCCATCGCCCTCCACGATTCCAATGTCGTGACCGGGGCCGTCGTCGAGGTGCCCGCGAAGGAGCAGCGCCAGTAGCCGTCTGTGGAGGCGGCGACCGTCGTTCTCGGCGTGCACGGACTTGACAGTGTTGTAGGTGCTCGTCCCCGCTTTGCGAAACTGCAGCTTGACCAGCTGGTCAGCGTATCCGTGGTACGCGAGTTCGTCGTCCCACCAAGCACGCGAAAGCTTCCCAGCGACCGTGATCGTCCTGCCTTTCCTCACCGGCTCCGGGGACGCGTTCACGGTCGGCTTCGACGCCCGCAGCACACGCAGGGCCGGATCGGGAGTCAGCGTCGTGTACGAACTCGTGCCGGGCGTATGCCTGGGCATAGACGTGCCAGGTTCCGGCGTCGGAATTCTTGATCAGGGTCGGACCGCCGTTGATGAGGAGGCTGCACTTCCAGGTGTGACCGCTCACTCGTGAGCAGGACGCCTGGTTCTTGGTCACGTCGAGGACGGCGTCGAAGTCGTCGTTGTTCATGTCGGTGCCGCCGTGGAACAACGTCACCGAGCCGTTGGTGATGGCGGCTGGGTCGCTCGCGGTGACCGTGGCGGTGATCAGTTTGGTGGAGGTGCCGATCACCACATCCTTTCCGCCATTGACGGTGACATCGAGGACGACCGGCGGCGCGCCGTCCGCACTGGTCAAGGACCAGGCGGCCCGTCTGGACCCGGCCGGGCCGTCCTCGGACCGCCGGGAGCCCCCGCATGGCGCCGCAGCAGGCACGGCGCGAGACGGGCCGTCCCCTGCGGGGCGCGCGGAGGACCGGCCTGAAAGTGTTGCGGTCGGAGCCGGGGCCGGCCGGTGCGGGCCGTCAGCCGCCGACGGGGCCGGTGTAGGAGCCCGGGTGCGTGGCACCGTCCTGGAGCAGCAGACTGCCACCGGGCCAGGGCAGGGTGGTCGAGGTGGTCTCGTTCGGCGGGGTGATGACGACCGAGGTGGCCTTGAACTCGGTGCCGCTGCCCTGGGTCCACGGCAGGAAGGTAATGGTGAACGTCGTGCTGCCGCCGGCGGTCAGGGTGACCTTCTTGGGCGTCACACTGCTGCGGGTCAGCGACCAACTGCCGCTGGAGGACTTCAGGTCGACCCCGGGGAAGCCCTGGATGGTGCACGCGGTGGACGTCTTGTTCTTGAGCACCACGGCCAGCTGCTGCTGGTCGTCCGAGCTGCTGATCTTGCCGTCGCCGGAGCCGAACGAGAAGCCCAGCCCGGCGGTGTGGCAGCGGCCGGCACCGGTGCTGCTGGTGTCCGTACCGCCGGCGCCCGTACTGCTGCCCGTGTCCTTGGTGGCACCCGCGTTCTCGGCCGGGGTGCCGCTGGATGCGGTGGTCGCGGGCGAGGCGACGGGTGCGGACGACTGACTGTCCGAGGCGCTGCTGCCGCCGCTGTCGCTCCCGCAGGCGGTGAGTGTCAGGGCCAGCGCGGACGTTGCGGCGAGTGCGGCGGCGGCGTGGAACGGTCGCATGGTGATTCTTCCCTGTTGCTTGGACGGGCGCCGGTGGGCTCCGTGTTGATCATTATTGTGTGAGGGGAGTCTCGACAGCCATGTAACGGAAATGTCCTGGCCTCGCAGCAGCCTTCCAAGAAGGCTTTCAGGGCACTCGTCGACGGATCCGGATCCGTCGCCATCCCGTCCTGTCCACGGCGTAGTTCGGCCCGCCCGGCGCGCATGCTGCAACGTCGCGCGGGTCCCGGGGCCGCACACGTCTGTGTGGCCAGCACAGGAAAGCGCCCGGCTTGCGGACCAGGCGCCCTGCGATGGCTGGCCGCTGGCGGCATCCTCGCCGCCGTGGTGTTCACCGCCCGCCACAACCGCACGACCGACCCGGACCGGCTCGCGGGCGCCCTGTGGGGCAAGCCCAAGACCGACGCGACCGGCGCCCCAGTCCTGGACCGATCGGGCAAGCCGCGCCGAACGCCCGGCGCCTACCAGCGGATGCTCACCGACCCGGCGTTCTGCGGACGGCCCGAGGCGGTCTTCTGGCGGGAGCGCAGGGACGGCTCATACCGGATCATCCGTGAAGCCATCGGGGCTCCGCCCGGAAGCCGAGCCAGGGCGATGCGGTGGTGATCAAATCGTTGCCGTCCCGCCTACAACCGCGAACAGCCCTTCCCCGTCCCACAGTTGGCCGCTGAGGATGATCCTCTGGCCGGTGCGCCCGCACGTCCGGTTCAGGCTGCGGGGGAAAGGACGGGCTCGAAGATGAGGAAGACAAGGATGGGCAGGACGATGTGGAGCGCGGTGGTGGCCGGTGGAGCGGCGGTCGTGTTCACAGGGGTGGCGGCGGTGCCGGCCGGGGCGGCGGAGGGCGGGGTCTCCTTCACCCGGGTGGCGGTGAACGGCGGGAAGCCGATCGTCGTCGGGGTCAAGGAGGAGGTCGAAGTGCCGGCGTCCTTCCGGATGACGACCAGGCTCAGATACGACTTCGGGCCGACGGTGTTTCCCTACCGGGGGAAGCTCGACACGGGGGACAGGCTGTACAGCTCCGTCATCACCAGCGACTGCGAGGTCGTGGACAAGGCGAACGGAGTCTGCGACTTCAAGGAGTGGCTGTACATCGACCCGCGGTGGAACTCTGACTTCGGGAACGAGGACGCCGGCACCTGGAAAACCGCCGCTCGGGTCTTTCTCGCCGGTGACGCCTACGACACTGACGACGAGAACCTCCCGTTGCAGGTCAAGCGGGCTACACGCGTCACCGTCAACGCCTCGCCGGAGCCGGTCGCGGCAGGGAAGACGATCACCGTGACCGGGCAGGTCACACGGGCGAACTGGGACACCCACACATACCAGGGGTACGCGGGCCGCACGGTGAGCCTGCAGTTCAAGGCCGCGGGCGCCTCCTCGTACACGACGGTCAAGAAGGCGACCTCGAGTAGCACGGGGGCACTCAGGACCACGGTGAAGGCCACCGGGCCGGGGACATGGCGGTGGACGTACTACGGGAACTCCACCTCCGGGGCGAAGTCGTCGACCGGCGACTACGTCGCCCTGCGGTAGACGACGCGCGCGGACCGCATCCCCTCACAGAAGCGTCATGGCGATGTGCGCCGCGCGGAACCCTTCAGGCCGGCTTCGTTGTGGGTGGCCAGGATCAGGTGGTAGCGGGCGCTCTGGTTGCTGATCTTGACGCCGAAGCTGCCGTGAACAGGTTCTGTTCCTTGAGCCCTTGCTGGTAGGCGACGGCGAAGGCTTCTTCCTTGCGGGCACGCCGCTCGGTCGTCGCCGCCTGCCAGTGGTCCCCGCCGCAGTAGGGGGTCATCGTCTGGTCGAAGCCCTCGCGCTGACTGATGTTCAGCTGTGGCGAGCGGGGCAGTTTGGCGAACTGCCGCTGGAGCTCCTCCACCCGGTCGGGCCGCTCTTCGAGACAGACCAGGTCGAGCCGGCCGAAGTTCCGGTACGCGGTGTGCTCGAGGAACGTCTTGGCGACCACGGTGGGGGAGCCGGGTGGGCCGTCGGTGTAGATGCCTGGGCCTGCGAAGGCGTCCATGATGGTGGCCTCGGGGAACTTCTGGAGGATCTCGCCCATCCAGCACTGCGGGTAGTGCCGGTAGACGAGGTGCTTGACCTGCGTGTGCGGATCGCTCTTCCAGACAGTCCGCTCCCGCAGTCCGTCCACTCGCCGCGTGGTCCCCTCCCCCTGACACCACAACGACCGGACACCCAGCGTCACCGCTATGGGACTTGTTGTCTATAACATCAACTCGGCCATCGTCATCAAGCACGGCCGGCCCACCCGGCACACGGCTTGCCGGTCGGTGATTCATGAAACTCCCGGCAAGCTGGGCCAGACCAGCGGCGCTGCGGAGCAGCCGGGTTCGGATGCTCGGGGTGTACGTGCGGGTACGCAGCAGGAAGATCGCCTCTGCGACACCTGGTCGCCGCCCGCGGTCGGCGAAAGAGTGTGCAGCGTCGTAGCGTCAGCGGACGGCGGCTGAGTGAGCTCGGGCTTGGTGAGCCAGCTCAACCACCCTGGGATCGCGACGCCAGGAGCCATGGCACGGACGACCCCGGATACGTAGTCGTTGGCGCGGGCGGACCATACGCGGCTGAGCACGGACACGGCCTGCGCCCCGTGCTCGAGCGCCTGGTCCAGGTCGCCCTTCTGAAGGTGGGTCGTGACCGGCACGGTCATCCGCAGACCGACGGACCGGGTGAAGTCGCCGGAAGGCATGGCGGCAGCGCGGCTGTTCCAGCGCGGTGCGGCGGTCGGCTGGTGCAGATCGCGGTGGATTTCCACGGCGTCGGCGGCGACAGGACCGACTACTCCGCCAAGCGCCAGGTCCAGGGCCAGCCTCTGCCCGGCGTCCGCGGCCGCCCCGGCCGGCGGACCGGCAACTCGGTGCGTTCGGAGGGTGGTTTGACGTCTCAATGAATAACCGTTATCTATTGGCTGTTCGTAGAGGAGGGTGGTTCGTGCAGGACGTGGTGCTGGCGTTGCTGGTGAAGGAGCCGTCGCACGGGTACGACCTGCGCAGTCGCTTGGCGGCGGCGCTGGGGCCGTTGGGGGAGACGCTGAACGCGGGTCAGATCTATGTGACGCTCACCCGGCTCGAAAAGGCCGGGCTGGTCGTCCTTGAGCGTGAGGACGTACCGGTGCGGGGCCCGCGGCGCAAGGTGTACGCGCTGACCGCGACCGGGCAGGAGCGGGTGGCCGCGTGGATGGCCGAGGGCGCCGGGGTCAGAGCAGATGTGACGGAGTTCCACCTGAAGCTGGTGGCCGCCGCCGAATCGGGTCTGGCCGATCCGCTCGCGCTCGTGGACGCGCGGCGGCGGGAGCTGATGAACGGCCTCGCCGAGACGCAGCGCGCTGCCCTCACCCACGACACGGACTCGCAGGCCGGGCTGCTTCTTGAGGGCATCGCACTCCGGCTTCAGGCCGATCTGCGCTGGTTGGAGGCATGCAGGCGGACGTGGTCCGCCCGTGCCGCACGTGAGGAAGGTGGAGGAATCGGATGACGAGAGACGTGTGGGACCGTGAACCCGGTGATGCTCGTGTGCCGGCGCTTCGGGCGGTCGGCCTGTCGCGGGTATACGGGGCGGACGAAAGCCTGGTGTCGGCCGTCGACGGCGTCGACCTCGACGTTCCCGCCGGGCAGACGCTCGCCGTGACCGGGCCCAGCGGCTGCGGCAAGTCGACTCTGCTACAGCTCTTCGGCGGTCTTGACCGGCCCACCGGCGGAGAGGTGTGGCTCGGCGGGCAGCGCATCGACCACCTGGGCGAACGGGCGCTGGCCAAACTGCGGCGCCGCGCGGTGGGGTTCGTCTTCCAGGCGTACCACCTGATGCACGAACTGACCGCGGCACAGAACATCGAGTTGCCCGCGCTGCTCGCCGGCGCCTCACCGCGCAGCGCCCGCGTCCGTGCCGCCGAACTCCTCCGCCAGGTCGGGCTCACCGAACGCGCCCGGCACCTGCCCTCCGAGCTCTCCGGCGGCCAACGGCAGCGGATCGCCATAGCCCGCGCCCTGGTCAATAAGCCGCTGGTCGTCCTGGCGGACGAGCCCACCGGAAACCTCGACAGCGCCGCGACCCTCGACATCCTCCGGCTCTTCGACGAGCTGAGCGCCGCCGGCCAGACCCTGGTCATGGTCACCCATGACGAGCGGGTCGCCGCCACGGCGGACCGCGTCGTCTCCCTGCGCGACGGGACGCTGGCCGACGACACCAGCCTGCACGGCCACCGCAACGGCGGCGACACAGGGCTGGGCGCCCTGCTGAGCTGGGAGGACTGACGGTGGGACACCTGTTGCTGATGTGGCGTCTGATCCTGCACGACATACGCCGCCGTCCCGGCGAGGCCCTCATGTTCCTGCTCGCCGTCACCATCGCCACGGCCAGCTTGACCCTCGGACTGGCGACCGACAACGCCGTGGACGCCGGGTACCTGAAGACCCGCGCGGCCACCGCCGGCCCCGACATCACGGCGATCACGACGGCCACGGACCCGTCCGGCCTGGCCGAACGCCTCGCGGACACGCCCGGTGTGGCCGCGCAGGCCGACCCGGTCCACGCGTTCGACACCACCATCCGGGCGCACGGCCAGAGCGCGCACACCTCGATCGAGGGGCGCGACAACTCACCGTCCGCCGTGGACCAGCCGCTGGTGACCTCCGGCACCTGGGTGCATACTGGCGGCGCGGTGATCGAACACGGCTTCGCACAGGCACTCGGCGTGCACGTCGGCGACCACGTCACCATCAACGGGCGCACCTACCCGGTCGTCGGGACCGCGATCAGCGCGGCGACCCCGGTGTATCCGTGGAGCGACTGGGCCCAAGGGCCCGGACCGTCCGACAAGGGCGGCAGGATCTGGCTCACCGCCGCCGACGCCCGCGCGGCAGTCGGCGACGCCCCCAGTGTCTACCTGATCCATCTGAAACTGACCGACCCCACCGCACCCCTCCGATGGCTCGACGGCGCGTTCTCCCGCGACCGCCAGGACGACCCCTGGGTCAACACCCGCACCTGGCAGGACGTCGTCGAGATGGACGCGAACATGATCAAGCAGACTCAGCCTGCCCTGGTCATCGGCGGCTGGCTGCTCGCCGTCGCCGCGATCGTCACCCTCGCCGCGCTCGCCACCGCACGCGCCACACGCGACAACCACCGTGCCGGACTGCTCAAGGCCGTCGGCGCCGGCCCCGGCACCGTCACCGCCGTACTGCTGGCGCAGTACCTGATGCTCACCGTCCTGGCCACCGCGCTGGGACTGACTGCCGGGACTCTGGCCGCCCCCCACCTGGTCGATCCCAGCGCCGGGCTGCTCGACACCGTCAGCCCTCCGGACTCCGGCACCGTCTTCGCAGCGGTCTTCCTCGCCGTCCTGGTCGCCTTGACCGGTGCGCTCGGCCCCGCCGCGCGCACCGTCCGCACCAGCACCGTCCACACCCTGGCCGATCCGGCGCACCTGCTCACGCACCACCCGCGTCTCAACGCGATGACGGCGTATCTGCCCACGTCGCTGCTGCTCGGCATCCGGCTGCTCGCCCGCAGGCCCGGCCGCGCCGTCCTGGCCTCCGCCGGAACCGCCGCCACCACCGTCATGGTCACCGCGATGCTCACCTTCCACGCCGATCTCGACACGGTCCACGCCTCCGATCGGTTCGGCCCCGGCGAAATGCGGACCGACCAGACCGGCCAGGTACTGCTCGCCGTCACCGTCGCGCTGGTGGCACTGTCCACGCTCAACACCGTGCTCCTCGGCTGGAGCACCGCGGTGCAGGCCCGGCGCGCCCTGTCCATCGCCCGTACCCTCGGTGCCACCCCCGGCCAGGTCGTCGCGGCACTCTGTGTCGCACAACTCCTGCCTGCCGTGCCCGGAGTGGCTGCGGGTATGCCGGTCGGGCTCGGCCTGTACTGGCTCTTCGGCACACAGGTCACACCCCCGGGACCGTGGCTGCTCACTGCCGCGCTCGCCGTCCTGCTGGCCATCGCGATGTTGACCGTGCTCCCCGCATGGGCCCACACCCGCAAACCCGCAGGGCCAGTCCTCAACGCCGAAACCGCATGACGGGTCCCTTGGAGCTTCGCCCAAGGCCGGGTAGTTGACTACCCGGCCTTGGGCGAAGCCCCGGATGAGCTGCACCCCGTTTCGTGGAGTCCCCGGCCTGCCCCGGATCCCGTGTCGTACGGTCTGACGTCGCGGTCGCCCACCGTCCGCAATGGATCTCACCGAACCCGGCGGTGCCGCCGGTACGGCCGAGAGAACTGAACCGATACCGGGAATCAGGCGGCGACGAGCTCCTGCTCGCGGTCCGGCGTTTTGACCTTGGGCTTCTTGTTCGGCAGCGAGAGCCGGAAGACCTTGTGCCACGCGGAGAACACCTGCTTGGGCAGCGGGCCGGTGACGTACTCCAGCTCGTACTTCTCGAACAGCGCGCGCACCTTCACCGCGACCTCGGCGTACCGGTTGCTCGGCAGGTCCGGGAACAGGTGGTGCTCGATCTGGTGCGACAGGTTGCCGGTCATGAAGTGCATGGCCTTGCTGCCGCTGATGTTCGCCGAGCCCATCATCTGGCGCAGGTACCACTGGCCGCGCGTCTCGCCCCTGATCGACCGGCGCTCGAATACCTGTACGCCCTCGGGGAAGTGCCCGCACATGATCACCGAGTGGGTCCAGATGTTGCGGACCAGGTTCGCGGTGAACGTGGCGGCGAGCGTGGGGAGGAACGACGGGCCCGACAGCAGCGGGTGGATCACGTAGTCCTTGAGCACCTGCTTGCGGATCTTGCGGCCCACGGCCCTGGCCCGCGCGCGGAACTCCGGGTTCTTGCGGCGGCGCTTGTTCAGGTTCTTGCCGAGCTCCAGGTCGTACGCTGCGATGCCGTACTCGAAGAAGCAGGCGTTGATGAAGTTCCAGAGCGGCTGGCCGATGTGGAACGGGTGCCACTTCTGGTCCTCGTCGACGCGCATGATGCCGTAGCCGAGGTCGTTGTCCTTGCCGATCACGTTGGTGTACGTGTGGTGCAGCTCGTTGTGCGAGTGCTTCCACTGCTCGGACGGCGAGACGTGATCCCACTCCCAGGTGGTGGAGTGGATCTTCGGGTCCCGCATCCAGTCCCACTGGCCGTGCAGGATGTTGTGGCCGATCTCCATGTTGTCCATGATCTTCGCCACGGACAGCCCGGCGGTGCCGAGCAGCCACGCGGGCGGGAAGATCGAGAACAGCAGCACGCCCCTGCTGACCAGCTCGAGCTTGCGCTGCGCCGAGATGACCTTACGGATGTAGGCGGCGTCTTCCTCGCCTCGGCCGGCGATCACCTCGTCGCGGATCGCGTCCAGCTCGCGGCCCAGCTCCTCGATCTGCTCCGCGGTCAGGTGGGCGGTGGGGTCGATGGCGGTCAAGGTGCTCCTACCGGTCGATGTCGCAGGGGCCCGCCGCGGCGGACACGCAGGTCTGGATGAGGACGCCCGGCTCGGCCTCGGTGATCTCGCCGGTGCGCAGGTCGCGGACGGCACCCGCCTTGAGCGGCGTGACGCAGCCGAAGCAGATGCCCATGCGGCACCCGGAGGGCATGAGCACGCCGGCCGCCTCGCCGATGTCCAGCAACGGCGTGGCGCCGTCGGCGTCGACGGTCTTGCCGGTGGCGCTGAACGTGACCTCGCCGCCTTCGCCCGCGACGACGATGCTGGGGCGGAAGCGTTCGGTGTGCAGGCGTTCTTGGACGCCGTGCTCGCTCCAGTGCTTTTCGGCGGCGTCGAGCAGGCCCGCGGGCCCGCAGGCCCAGGTCTCGCGCTCGGCCCAGTCGGGCACGAGTTCGTCGAGACGGGTGATGTCGAGCATGCCGTCCGTGTCGGTGTGCACCTCGGTGAGCCGCAGCTTCTTGTCCGCGACCAGGTCGTGCAGTTCGTCGCGGAAGATCACGTCTTGTGGCTGTGGCGCGCAGTGGACCATGACGACGTCGTCGAACTCGGTGTCGCGCAGCATGCCCATCACGGGCGTGATGCCGCTGCCGGCCGTCAGGTAGAGCACCTTGGCGGGCTTGGCCTGCGGCAGTACGAAGTCACCGGTCGGCTGGTCGAGCTGGATCAGCGTGCCCGGTTTCGCCCTGCGGACCAGGTGGTTGCTGACCTTGCCGTCCGGGATCGCCTTCACGGTGATCGTGACGCGGCCGTCCTGGCGGTCTGTCGGCGAGGTGATGGAGTAGGCACGCCACAGGCGCACGCCGTCGACGTCGACCCCGATCCGTACGTACTGACCGGCTGTGTGGCCACGCCAGCCCCGTCCCGGCCTGATCACGACAGTCGCGGCGTCACCCGTCTCGGGGTGCACGGCCTCGATGCGCCCACGCAGGTCAGCGCCCGCACGCAGCGGGCTGACCAGGTCGAGGTAGTCCGACGGCAGCAGCGGCGTCGTGACCATCTCCAGCAGTTTCCACGCCCTGCTGCGGAGGGCTGCACTCGTCATGACTCCAGCTTGCTGTGCCTCAAGGCGTAAAGTCCTGACCGCAGGACGTAAATCTGGTCGGCAGAATTGTTCGCAGGGAACAAAAAACGTGAGCCATGCAATCCGCAGAGCCAGCGAACTGGCCCTGGACGAGACGACGGTCACCGTGCTTCGGGCGGCGCTGAAGACCACCGCCGACGAGGTCGTCCAGGCGATCATCGACGAGGTCCCTTCCTATGCCAACGCCCTTTCGGGCAGCATGGGCGGCACCATCCGCCGAGCCGTCCGCACCGCCCTGGGGCACTACCTGGACCTCGCGAGCGGGAACGCCACAGGCGTCGACGCCGGTGACGCGGCCTACGAGCTGGGCCGCGGCGAGGTGCGCGACGGCCGTTCGATGGACGCCCTGCTCAGCGCCTACCGCGTCGGCGCCCGCGTGGCCTGGCGATGCCTGGCAGCGGGTGCCGTACCCGCAGGTCTGCCCGCCGCCGAGGTCGCCAAGTTCGCCGAGCTGACCTTCGCCTACATCGATGAGCTCTCCGCCGCGAGCGCCGCGGGCCACGCCGACGAGCTGGCCGCCCAGGGCAGGGCCCAGGAGCGCCACCTGGAACACCTGGCCCGCGACCTGCTCGCCGGCGCGAGCCCGGACGTGCTGCTGGCCTCTGTTCAACGGGCCGAGTGGCAGCCTCCGGTTTCACTGACCGCGGTCCTGCTGCCCGCCGCCCAGGCCCGGCCTGCCTACCGCGCGCTCGACCCGAGCACCCTCGTCCTCGACGATCTGCCGGATGCCACCGGTGTGCTGCTCGTCCCCGATGCCGACCGATCACGTCTCTTGCGGCAGCTGACCGACCGCACCGCCGTGGTCGGCCCGGCCCGGCCATGGATGCGTGCGTCCGCCTCGTACGCACGGGCCGTACGCGCGCGCTCCCTCTCCTCCGATATTCGCGACACCGAGGACCACCTGCCCGAGCTGGTGTTGAGCGCTGACGTGGACGCGTTCGCAGACCTGCGTGCCCGAGCCCTCGCACCGTTGCGGACCTTGCCTGTCGCGACCGCAGGGCGGCTGGAGGAGACGTTGCGGGAGTGGCTGTTGCACCAGGGCCGGCGGGACGAGGTGGCGGCGGCGTTGTTCGTCCATCCCCAGACAGTCCGGTACCGGATGTCGCAGCTGCGGGAGCTGTTTCCGGATCTCGCATCGCCACACCGGGTCCTTGAACTGACGCTGGCGGTCGGTCTTCGGGTCAGCTGACGCGTACGTCGACCGTCCACGACCGCGTCCGCGAGCGGTCCAGGAATCGGGCCTCGCTCTCGGTGCCATCAGCTGGCTCGTGCGGCCCGGGGAAGAGCGGTATGAGCCGGCTGAGACCGGGGGTTGATGTTGAAGACCAGACAAGGCCTCGTGAAGCCCGTCGGGGGCGCTGTCTCTGAGAAGCGCGGTGGCGGATTCCTCGCGAGCGGGTCCTGGTCGACGCCCTTGCCTCGCTTCCTGCCGACGACCGCGACCGGTTGCTCCGCAAGGAGGCCGCGTTGATCGGCTATCTCGACCGTCGAGGTCTCAGTCAGCAATGAGCCGAACACCGCGCTGAGCCGGCCCCGGGGGAACCGGAGTGGCCGAGCGAAAAGCCGTCGAAGATCTCCTGAGTCGCCTATCAGTACGACAAGCGGGTCTTGGTGAAAAGACGTCAAGAGTGTCCTGAGACCTCACAACGCCACGCCAGAGTGTTCCTCTCCTGGCCGATCTCGCCCGACCTCGGCGCCGACCTGCTCGGCCAACGAGACGACTCCGACGCCTTGCGGTACTGGACCGAGGCCGCCGAGGCAGCGGGCTGGATATCAGGAACGCCACGATGGATGACGAGCCGCTGTCGGACTGGGCCGAGTGCCGCGACGTGAAGATCACCGGAGCGCGGTTCGGCCCGGCCCGGTCCGTCGGCCAGGGGGCGGGAGGGCTGGACGCGGTCGATGAGGTCTGCGCTCAGGCGCGGCGTTCCCACCGGGGTGGTCCTTCCTGCTCGCTCAGGTGAGTACGGGATTCAGGAACGTGAGTACGCCCGCGTCGGCGTCGAGCCTGGCCCGGGTTCCGATGGGGAACGTCTGCTGGGGCACGCCGTGACCGATGTCCGCGCCGACAAGGACCGGGATTTCGAGGTCGCCGAGGCGGTCGTGCAGGAGTTCCTCGACGCGCTCGCGTGTACCGCAGTCGGTGAAGGTGCCGCAGACGATGCCGGCCGCGCCGTCGAAGTATCCGGCGCGGCGCAGTTGGGTGAGGAACCGGTCGAGCCGGAAGGTCTCCTCGTCCACGTCCTCCAGCAGGACGATGCCGCCGCGTGCGGGCAGCGAGGTGTCGCTGCCCAAGGAGCAGGCGAGCAGGGTGACCGTGCCGCCCAAGGTGACGCCCTCCGCGGTGCCGCCGACCAGGGGGCGGGAGTCGGGGAAGCGCAGTTCCTTGACGGACGACGGGTCGGTGAGCAGTGCGGCGAGCCCGTCGAAGTCGGCTCGGCCCGGGTGGAAACCGCGGATGGCGGGCATCGGCCCGAACAGCCCCGTCCAGCCCAGCTTCACGGCCACCGCCTCCAGCAGCGCCGTGACGTCGGAGAATCCGATGACGGTGCGCGGGGTGGGCGTGCCGATGGCGTCCCAGTCGACCAGTTCCAGGGTGCGCTGGGCGCCGTAGCCGCCGTTCGCGCAGAAGACGGCCGTGAACGCCGGGTCGGTGAGGGCGGCTGTCAGGTCGCGGGCGCGCAGCGCGTCGTCTCCGGCGAGGTATTCGCCGGTCGCCCGCGCGGAGGCGAACACCTCGGGCCGGAGGCCGAGTCCGCGCAGCGACTCCAGGCCGGTCTCCAGGTTCCCAATTCCAAGCAAGGACAACCCAAGTGCCGGTCAGCTGCCGGGTCAGACCTCAAACTGATCGTTTCAGAATGAATTTTGTTGTGAGGCTTGGCAGTTGGGTGGTGTGTCGGCAGGATCTGTTGGGTGCCTGCTGATCTTGTGCCTGATGACCTGTGGGAACGTGTGGCCCCGCTGTTGCCGCCTCGTGCGCCCAGACGGCATCGGTATCCCGGGCGGTTGCCTGCGGATGACCGGGCTGCACTGCGTGGCATCGTCTATGTGCTGTGCAAGAGCGTGAGCTGGCGGGACGTTCCCGCGGAACAGGTCGGCTGCAGCGGGGTGACGGCCTGGCGGCGTCTGCGGGACTGGACCGAAGCGGGGGTCTGGTCGCAGCTGCACGAGGTGCTGCTGGCCGAGCCGCGGGCCGCGGGCCCGCTGGACATGGACGACGCGGCGATCGACGGCTCGCACGTCCGGGCGCTGAAAGGGGGGCTCACACCGGACCTTCGCCGGTCGACCGGGCCCGGCCCGGCAGCAAGCACCACTTGATCGTCGACAGGTACGGCACTCCCTTGGCCGTCTCGCTGACCAGCGGGAATCGTCACGACGTCACTCAGCTGATGCCCTTGCTGGACGCGATACCCCGCATCCGCGGGGTGCGCGGGCGGCCACGTCACCGGCCGGGCCGGCTGTTCGCCGACCGCGGCTACGGCTACGAAAAGTACCGCCGTCTGCTCCGGACCCGCGGCATCACACCGAAGATCGCCCGGAAAGGGACCGCCCACGGATCCGGACTCGGCAAGACCCGCTGGGTCGTCGAGCGAACCTTCGCCTGGCTCCACCAGTTCAAACGACTCCGGATCCGCTACGAGATACGAGCCGACCTCCACCTCGCACTGCTCCAACTCGCCTGCAGCATCATCTGTTTGAGACGACTCCGAACCTCATTTTGAAACCATCAGTAAGGGCGTGCAGATCTTTAACTCGTGGCTTTTTGTTCGTTGGTCCGGCATGAGCGAGTTGGAAGAGCAACGGGCTGTGTTGGCAGCCAAGTTCGAGGCAATACTGCCGCACCTCGACGAGCGGCAGCG
>NZ_JBVJCT010000038.1:0-77763 GCF_055588305.1 Streptomyces sp. NPDC042002
TACGACACCCAGATGGCCGACCAGCTCGACGCGGCCATCGAACAGAACGGCAAGGGCGACCTCGCCGCACTCCTCGCCGGCGGCGACACCTGGACGGTCGTCGGCTGAGTCCGTCCACGGGCGTCCGTCCACGGATATCTGTCCGCAGGCGTCCGTCCGCGGGCATACGTCCGCACGCGCTTTTCTAGGAGGCCCGGGCCTTGAGCGCCCGGGCCTCGTCGTACGCGCCGCGGGCCCGTTCGACGTCGGCCATGCGCTCGTTGGTCCACAGCGCCAGCGACCGCACCTGCTCGGCGGCCTCCCGGCCCAGGTCGGTGAGGGAGTAGTCGACGCGCGGCGGGATGACCGGCTTGGCGTCGCGATGGACGAGCCCGTCGCGCTCCAGCGTCTGCAGGGTCTGGGTGAGCATCTTCTCGCTGACCCCTTTCCCGACCCTGCCGATCGCCCGGCGCAGCTCGCTGAAGCGGTACGAACGCTCCAGGAGCTCGATCAGGACGAGGACGCCCCAGCGGCTGGTGACATGTTCCAGGACCAGTCGGTAGGGGCACATCGCCTCGCCGGCGTCGTATCCGTCCGCTGCCTTGATGCTTACGGCCATATCAGTACCTTACTTCAAGGTGGGCACTTTCCATCAGTTAGTGCAGCTCTTAGGGTGAGTGACATCCGCACCCGTTACATCCGCACCCCACAAGGAGATGTACGTCATGAGCATCGTCGTCACCGGAGCCACCGGACACCTCGGCCGTCTGGTGGTCGAGCAGTTGCTGGAGAAGGTCCCCGCCGAGCGGATCACCGCCGTCGTGCGGGACGAGTCCAAGGCCGCCGCTCTCGCGGCCCGCGGCGTACGGCTCGCGGTCGCCGACTACAACACGCCGGAGACCTTCGACGGCCTGTTCGCGGCCGGTGACAAGGTGCTGCTGATCTCGGGCAACGAGTTCGACAAGGGCCGCGTCCAACAGCACAAGGCCGTCATCGACGCGGCCAAGGCGGCCGGCGTCTCCCTGCTCGCCTACACCAGCGCCCTCGGCAGCCTGACGGCCGCGCTCGCCGACGACCACCGCGCCACCGAGGAGGTCCTGCTCGCCTCCGGACTGCCCTACACACTGCTGCGCAACGGCTGGTACCACGAGAACTACACCGAGAACCTCGCCCCCGTGCTGGCCCACAACGCCGTCGTCCAGGCCGCCGGCGAGGGCCGGATCGCCTCCGCCTCACGCGCCGACTACGCGGCCGCCGCGGTCGCGGTGCTGACCGGCGAGGGCCACGAGAACAAGACGTACGAGCTGAGCGGCGACGAGGCCTGGGGCTTCGCCGAGTACGCCGCCGAGCTGAGCCGGCAGACCGGCAAGGAGATCGTCTACAACCCCGTCTCCCCCGAGGCCTTCGCCGGCATCCTGGCCGGCGCCGGGCTGCCCGAGGCCTTCGCCGGGATCCTCGCGGGCGTCGACGCGTCCATCGAGAAGGGCGAGCTGGCCGTCACCAGCGGTGACCTGGCCCGCCTGGCGGGCCGTCCGACCGCGCCGATCGCCGAGTCCGTCGCGGCGGCGCTGAAGGGCTGACGTCCGCGCCGACACCGGGTGCCGGTCCCACGCGCCTCACCTGTCATGACCGTATGACGGTACGGACATGACAGGCGAGGGTGTGCGGAGCTACCTTCTTTCATGCTGCACGGATTTCCCTCGCACGGGGCCCGGAACGCAGGGGCGCGATGGGCGTCCGAGGTCGTGGAAGAAGGAGACGCCGGTGGCCGGGAAGTCGAGAAGCGAGCAGCGCACAGGTCTGCTGAACGGCTTCGCGGCGTACGGGATGTGGGGGCTCGTCCCCCTCTTCTGGCCGCTGCTGAAGCCCGCCGGAGCGGTCGAGATCCTCGCCCACCGGATGGTGTGGTCGGTGGCGGTGGTCGCAGTCGTACTGCTCGTGATGCGTCGCTGGGCCTGGGCGGGCGAACTGCTGCGGCAGCCGCGCAAGCTGGCTCTGATCACGGTCGCGGCGGCGGTCATCACCGTCAACTGGGGCGTCTACATCTGGGCGGTCAACTCCGAGCACGTGGTCGAGGCCTCGCTCGGCTACTTCATCAACCCCCTGGTCACCATCGCGATGGGCGTGCTGATTCTCAAGGAGCGGCTGCGGCCGGTGCAGTGGGCCGCCGTCGGAGTCGGCCTCACGGCCGTTCTCGTCCTGACGATCGGCTCCGGCCGCCCGCCGTGGATCTCCCTCTGCCTCGCCTTCTCCTTCGCCACGTACGGCCTGGTGAAGAAGAAGGTCAACCTCGGCGGCCTGGAGTCGCTCGCCGCCGAGACCGCGATCCAGTTCCTGCCGGCGCTGGCGTATCTGCTGTGGCTGGGCTCGCGGGGCGACGCGACGTTCGCCGCGCAGGGGCCGGGGCACGCCTCGCTGCTCGCCGCGACCGGCGTGGTGACGGCGATCCCGCTGATCTGCTTCGGCGCCGCCGCGATCCGCGTGCCGCTGTCCACTCTGGGCCTGCTCCAGTACATGGCCCCCGTGTTCCAGTTCCTCCTCGGCATCTTCTACTTCCACGAGGCCATGCCCGCCGAGCGGTGGGCCGGGTTCGCGCTGGTGTGGCTCGCGCTGTCGCTCCTGACGTTCGACGCGCTGCGCGCCGCGCGGCGGGGTGCGCGGGCCCTGAGGGAGTCGGCCCGCGCGGCCGAGTCCGCGGCCGTCGCCGATGCCGTGGGCACGGCCGCCGAGGTCGTGCGTACGGCCGCCGATGCCGGGGTTGCCGCCAGCGAGGTCGCGGGAGTCGCCGCCATCGCCGCGGGGGCCGTCGAGTCGGCCGGTTCGGCGGGTCCGGCGGGTTCTGCGGGTTCGCGCGGCACTTCGTGACAAGCGGGCGGAATCGCCCGGGTCGAAGCGGCAGGGCCTGCGCTCGTACGACATGAGGGCCGGCCCCGGCGATTCCGTTGCCCGCCCGGTCGTGGAACCACTATGAGTGGCTCCATGACGCCGACTCCCACACCCGCGCCCACACCCGTCCCCGTCCCCGTCCCCGTCCACTGGAAACTCGTCATCGACGCCGCCGATCCGCACGCGCAGGCCGACTTCTGGTCCGCCGCGCTCGGTTACGCGGTCGAGGACAACAGCGCCTTCATCGAGCAGCTGCTGAGCCTCGGCGCCCTGCCGGCCGAGGCCGCCCTCGACTTCCACGGCCGCCCGGCCTTCCGGGACCTGATCGCCGTACGGCACCCCGACGACCCGTACGACAAGGAACGCGGCACCGGCCTCGGGCGGCGCCTGCTCTTCCAGCGGGTTCCCGAGCCCAAGACCGGCAAGAACCGGCTCCACCTCGACCTGCACCCCGGCGAGGGCCGGCGCGCCGAGGAGGTCGGGCGTCTGACGTCGCTCGGGGCGAGCGTGCTGCGGGAGATGAAGGAACCGGCGGGCGAGTGGGTGGTCATGGCAGACCCTGAGGGGAACGAGTTCTGCGTCCACTGACGAGTTCCGCGTCCACTGAGGCCGCGCGCTCGCCCGTTCGCCTCGCCTTCCGGCTCTCAGTCGCTCCCCCCGTCCGCCGCTCGCCGCCCCCTGGCTCTGTTCCTGGCGCTCCGCTCGTCACTCGCCGTGGGCGCGGGGCGTCCGGGTGTACGGGTTGTCCGCCGCGACGCGGGCGCGTTCGGCGAGGCGGCCCATGCGGGTGCGGGCCGATTCGAGCTGTTCGAGGTCGTCGGCGGCGGGACCGTCGTCGGCCGTGAGCTCGGTCCACACGCCGATCAGATCGCGCCCGAGGTGCAGACCCTGGAGGGGGTCGCGGACGGCACGCCACGCGGTGGCCGCGCTCTGGACGTTGCCATAGGCCGCCCGCGCGTCCCGGTGGCGTCGGCGGACCCTCGCGAGATCCAGCGACAGGTGGAACGACCTGAGGGCGTCACCGGCCAAGTAGGCGATGTACGCGGTCAGTTCGCGCAGTTTCAGTACCTCGGGGTGTTCCTGGCCCAGCGACCGCGCCGCATCGGCGACGGCGCGCTCCGCCATCCCCGCGGCGGCCTCGATACGGCCCATCTTCACGGCCTCGTTGATCCGGGCGACGGGCTCCGCGAGGAACGCCGACGCGGCGTCGCGTTCCGAGGCCGGCTCCTGCGGACTCGGCGCGAGCACGGCCTCGGCGACGGCGTCGAAGCCGCGTACGGGAGCGGGCTTCGGTTCCGGTTCCGGCTCCACGGCCAGCAGCGACAGAGCCTCCATCGCGGAAACGGGCTTCCGCTCGGGAGCGGCTGCCTTTGGCTCGGGGGCAAGCGCCCGGTCGGAGGCGGGCTTCGGGTCGGGGGCGGGCATCCGGTCAGGGGCGGACTGCGGCTCGGGAGCGGCCATCCCGTCGAGGAAGGGCTGCGGCTCGGGAGCGGGGACGGTCAGCGGGGGCGGACCGAACTCCCCCTTCGGGACGGACGTCGCGGGGTCCGCCGACTCCGGCACCGCCCTCAGCACATGCGTCGACGCGGCCCCGGGCAACGGCTTCGGTTCCGGTACGGCCCGCAGGACGTACGTCGACTTGTCCCGGCGCGGAGCAGCCGGAGCCTCCGGGGCCTGTGCCGATCGCTCGGGGGACACCGGGGCGGCCGGAAGCGGCGGAGCCGGCGGCTCCGGACGCCGCTGGGGCGGCGCCTGCGGCGCGTGGACCCGCGCGTGCGGCACCCCGTGGACCGGCGATTGCGAGACGGGGATGTCCCTGACCTGACGCTCCGGGCCCTCCTCCGCCCCGGAGTGCGGACGCTCCTGGCCCAACGGCCGCGGGACCTCCCGGGCCGGGGGCCGCGGCGCCTCCCCGGCCGGGGGCTGTGGGCGCTCCTGAACCGGGGGTTGCGGACGGCGCTCGTGAGCCGGGGGCTCGGAGAAGGTGCGGGCCGGGGACTGGGAGTGGCCCTCGGCCGGGGCGTGCCGGTGTTCCTGGGCCGGAAGGTGCGGGCGCTGGTCGGACCGCTGCACGGGCGGCTGCACGGGCGGTGCGAGCGGCGCGCCTGGCATGGACGGCGCAGGTGGCGTGGACGGCGCAGGTGGCGCGGGCGGCGCTACGCGTACCGGGTCCGCCGTATAGCGGCTGGAGCCGTCGACGTGCACCTGGAGCGGTACGACGAAGCCGATGCGCTCGTCGTGGATGCTGGCGAGGACCGGGCGGCCGGTGGCGAGGGCCACGCGGTGGAGGTAGTTCAGGATCGCACCCTGGACCGTCTCACCGGGCGCGGCCACGACCGGCATCCCGCCGACCGTGGCACAGCTCGGAGCCCCCGCGGCACCAGGGACCGCGGCCCCCGCCGCCGCGTCCGCCGACGCCGGTACGTGGACGTCGATCGGTGTCATCCCGGTGGCCGGCTGCCCCCCGGCATCGGCCGCCGAGCGCTGCCGCTTGAGTTCCCGCTTCTGTTCGCGGCTGAGTCGAGACATCGGTTCCCTCACGAAGGGGTGGTCGAGGACGGGGACGAGGAGGAAGACGGGGACAGGCTTGAAAACCCGGGCGAGGCCGAGGGCGCGGAGGATGCCGATAAGGACGGCGGGACCACCGCCTCCACGGTCGTCGCCTCGGCGCCGTGCCACGGCCGGCCGTCACCCGCCCGGGTGGGCTCGATGCAGACGTTCGCGCGCGGGCCCGTGCCCGTCCAGCCGTCGCGACCGTGGGCCGTGCCCTCCACGAAGAAGGCGCGGTAGGCCATGACGGCCGTGTCGGCGGGGCCGTCGGCGTTGTCGTCAGAGGTCACGTCCACCATGGTCCACGCCCGGTGGCCGGCCCAGGTGTTCCACTCGTCACCCGCCCCGTTCGCGGGGTGGTACGACCGCTCGGCCGCCGCCTCGGCCGCGGTGAACCAGCGGGCCGAGCGCAGCACGGCATCGTGCTGACCGCAGTCGCCCTTGTCGTCCTTCGTGCCATAGCCGTACGCCACCTCCGCCCACGCCTCCGATACTTCCGCCGCGTCCGTGCCCGTCGACGCCCGACAGGTCCGGCAGGCGTGCGTCCACGCCCAACGGCCTGCCCTACGGGAGCGGCGCCCTCGGTGCCACGGACGGCACCGTGGAAGGCGACGAACCCGGCACGCCCACGACATCACGATGGTCCCGCAGGCCACAGCCCGTCAACGCCAGTACCCCGGTCACGGACACGACCGCCTGTGCGGCGAACACTCTCTCGCGCATCCCGCACGGACTCCCGTTCGCATGCCCGTACAGACGCTCGCCACGCATCGCCGACGCGACTTCGCGCCCGATCCCGTACGCGCCTCCGTGCCCTGCGCCCAGCCGCGAGGTCAGTCTCTCGGCTCCCACCCGATTCCCGCGTCACCACGGCGTCACAGACTCGTCCCAGGAACCCACGCCCCGTTACCCGACGCGCCCGGGCGCCGGGAGGATCAGTGCACCGACGAGGGAAGAGAGCACCCGATGCAGGGGATCGAGGGGGCGGCGATGCGCGCGAGCGAAGGAGTGCCGACGCGCGGGAGCGAGGGCGCGGTGCCGCACGGGCACGAGCCGCGGGGGCCGGGCGGCCCCGAGATATGGATCCGCGGGGCAGTCGGTGAACCGGAACAACCGAGACAGCAGTACGAGGAGGACCGTCAACCCGTCGTGAGCGCACGGCGGTTCTCCTGGGTCGCCACCCATGGCGGAGCCGGCGCCTCCACGCTCGCCACGGTCTTCGGCGGGTATGACGCGGGCCGTGACTGGCCCCGCCCGGACCTGGGCGAGCCGGCCTCGGTCCTGCTCGTCGGGCGTACGCACGCGGCGGGTCTGGACGCCGTCTCGCACACCCTCGACATCTTCCGTCGCGGCGACGCGCCGCCGGGACTCGACCTCGACGCCATCGTCCTGGTCGCGGACGCTCCCGGCCGCCTGCCACGTCAACTCACCCAGCACATCAAGGTGATCGACTCGGTCATAGACGTCTACCGGGTGCCGTGGATGCCCGCGTGGCGCATCGGCGACCTCGCCGGACCGCTGCCGCGCGAGACCGCGTCACTGGCCCGGCTGACCGGGAGAACCACGCCCTGACCACCCGGGTGCGACGGCCGGCCTGGACGGATGCATGCGTGTGCATATATTGTTCACGCGTGTAATCAAGGCCGTTCTTGGCGCGTATCCCTGGGGGAACCATGACCCGCCGATTCCTGTTCGTGCTCGGCAGCAGCCGTACCGGGGGCAACACCGAGTTGCTGGCCCGCAAGGCCGCCGAGCAGTTGCCCGCCGATGTCGAGCGGCGCTGGCTGTCCCTGGCCGAGCATCCGCTCCCCGACTTCACGGACCTGCGCCGGGACGCCGACCCTGTACGTCCTCCCGCCGAGGGCACTCCGGCCACGCTGCTCGACGCCACGCTCGCTGCGACCGACATCGTGATCGCCTCGCCGCTGTACTGGTACTCGGTGTCCGGGCTGACCAAGCGCTATCTGGACTACTGGTCGGGCTGGCTGCGCACGCCCGGCGTCGACTTCAAGGCCACCCTGGCCGGGCGCACCCTCTGGGGCGTCACCGCTCTCGCGCACGAGGAGTCGGAGGTCGCCGACCCGCTGATCGGCACGCTGAACCACACGGCGGCGTACATGAGGATGCGCTTCGGCGGGGTCCTGCTCGGAAACGGCAGCAGGCGCGGCGACGTAATGAACGACGCCGACGCACTGGCGCGCGCGAAGACCTTCTTCGCACAGGAACCACCGCTCGCCCGCTTCCCGTACGAGGTGTGAGGCGTCCCTCTTCCCGGGCGGTGACGTCCCCACGCGGACGAACGCCTAGGCGGTGATGTCCTTCGCCGTGAACCGCGCCCACGCCGCCGACCCGAACACGGCGACGTACAGCCCCTGGAGGCCGAGGTTGCGGACCAGGTCGTCCCAGTAGACGGGCTCGCGCATGAGGTCGGCGAAGGACAGCCAGTAGTGGGAGAAGAAGTACGGCCGGAGCGCGTGCAACTGGGGGATCTGGTCGAGGATCTGGACGGTGATGACGAGGCCGACCGTCGTCGCCATGGCCGCGATGCCGCTGTTGGTGAGGGTGGAGACGAACAGCCCGAGCGCGGCGACACCGGTCAGTGACGCGGCGACGACAAGGGCGATGAGCAACGCTCGGCCCAGCCCCTCGGCGAGACTGATGCGGGTCCCGGAGATCGTCGTCAGCTCGCCCAGCGGGAACAGCAGGGCACCCACCGCGAACGCCGAGACAGCCACCACCAGGGTCGCCACCAGGCAGAACGTCATCGTCGTCGCGTACTTCGTGAGCAGCAGCCGGGTGCGGCCGGCCGGCGCGACGAGGAGATAGCGCAGGGTACCGGCGTTGGCCTCGCCGGCGATCGCGTCGCCCGCGATGACGCCGATCGCCATCGGCAGGAAGAAGGGGAGGGTCGCGGCCAGCGCGGTGAACACCAGGAACAGGCCGTTGTTGGTGATCTGCGCGATGAACGCGGGTCCCTCGCCACCGCCACCGCCCCCGGCCGAGCCGTCTCTCGTCTCGATCCTGACGGCGATGCCGATGAGGATCGGCACGGCAGCGAGCACGCCGAGCAGCGCGATCGTCCGCCAGCGCCGGAACGTGGTGACGAGTTCGTCGCGGAAGAGGCCGAGTGTCCACAGCGGGCTCGGCCCCCGTCCGGCCCTCGGCTCCGCCGCCGCTCCCGCGCGCGTCGCCGCCCGGCCCGCTCCGCTGTCTCCCGACCCCGACCCCGTTGCCGGGTCCGCGCCTGCCCCTGCCCCCGTCTCCGCCTGTGTGTCAGCGTCTGGGTCTGATCCTGTCCCTGTATCTACCCTTGCGTCCGTGTCCGACTTCGGCCGACTTTCAGCCCGCGACATCGAAACCCTCCCCGGTCAGCGCCACGAACGCGTCCTCCAGCGATGCCCGTTCGACTCCGAAGCCGCGGACCCGGACGCCCGCTGTGACCAACGCGGCGTTCAGCTCGGCGAGTTCGCGGTCGGGTGGCTCCGCCGTCACTCCCGTCTCGGTCACGACGAGGTCGGTGACGCCCTGCTCCTTGAGGATCCGCGCCGCGTCCCCCGCGTCCGGGGTGGTCACCACCAGCCGGCCCCGCGCACCCGCCGCGAGGTCGGCCACCGGGCCCTGCGTGATGAGCCGCCCCTGGGCCATCACGGCCGCGTGTGTGCAGACCTGCTCGATCTCGTCGAGGAGATGCGAGGACAGGAAGACGGTCGTGCCGTCGGAGGCCAACTCCCTTACCAGCGAGCGGATTTCACGCATGCCCTGGGGATCGAGACCGTTGGTCGGCTCGTCCAGGACGAGCAGCCTGCGGGGCTGGAGCAGCGCGGCCGCGAGTCCGAGCCGCTGCTTCATGCCCAGGGAGTACGCCTTCGCCTTCTTGCCCGCGGCGGCGGTCAGCCCGACCCGGTCGAGCGCGGTCGCGACGCGTGTCCGCCGGGTACGGGGGTCGGCGGCCGGGTCTGCGGCGTCGTACCGGATGAGGTTGTCCCGCCCGGAGAGGAAGCCGTACAGGGCGGGGCCCTCGATCAGCGCCCCGACGTGCGGGAGCACGGCCCGCGTGGACCGGGGCATGGGCTGCCCCAGCACGCGTGCCGTGCCCGAGGTCGGCTCGATCAGGCCCATCAGCATGCGGATGGTGGTGGTCTTGCCCGAGCCGTTCGGCCCGAGGAAGCCGAAGACGCTGCCCGCCGGGACGGTCAGGTCCAGGCCGTCGACGGCGAGCTGTCCGCCGCGGTACCGCTTGCTCAGCGCGCGGGTGGAGATCACCGCGTCCTCGGCGGACACGGCACCCACGTCTCCCGCTCCGCGCCCAGGCACGCGCACGGCACCGATCCCTCCGCGCACGCGCACGGGCACGGCAGCGAAGCCTCCGCGCGCGGGCAAGGCGTCAGCGCCTCCTGCTCCGCCAGCGAACAAGGCGCCGGTGCCTCCCGCCTCCCGGGCAGGTCCCGTACGGGCGCTCCCCGCCTGCTCGGCGGGGACGGCAGCACCCTTGGCCTGCGCCGGATCGGGCTCGGCGGCGGACAGCTCCTCCATGGGCTCCCTCGGTTCGGTTCGCCTGGGACCTACTGGGCCGCGTTGGCCGCCTTCACCAGCGCGGCCTTGGTGACAGCTCCGGCGTACACCTTGCCGTCGTCGGTGATCAGCGCGTTGACCAGGCGGGTCGAGAAGACCGTGCCCGAGCCGAACTTGCCCTTGACGTGGTCGCCGAGGGAGTTCAGGAACCCGTCGACGTTGCTGTTGCCGGTCTTGCCGGACGCGCCGGACGGCAGGCCCTTGCCACCGGTGTTGAACACCGCGATGGAGCTCCAGCCCTTGCCGATGGTCTTCAGACCGTCGGGACCCTTCGCCGTTCCCTCGTGGCCCTTCGGCAGTGCCTTCTCCACGCGCTTCGGCTCGTCGCCCTTGGCGCGCTTCGACTCGCCGCCCTTCGCCCCCTTGGACTCGCCGCCCTCGGTGACCTTGGCGCCCTTCGGCGGGGTGAAGGCGAACGTCGACGCGGCCGGCCGGGAGAAGTCGACCTGGGTGAAGCCCGCGTCCACGACGGCCGCGCCGCCGCTGGCCGGGGTCAGCGTGAACTTCAGCGGCAGCCCCGTCTTCGCGTCCACCGCGACGCTGATCGCGCCGACCGTGGTGCCGGACTGCCTGGGCTTGATGAGCAGCTTGTAGGCGTCGCGGCCGGCGACGTGCGCGGTGCCGTCGACGGTCACGGAGGTCGTGTCGTCCACGGACTTGAGAGCCTCGTCGGCGAAGTCCTTGGGAGTGGCCGGGACATCCCGCGGCACCTTCCCCTTGGCGCTCTCGCCGGCGCGCCCGGACTCTGCGGACGTCGCGTGGTAGACCTCGTTCGACTTGCTGTCGTAGCCCCACACGTCCTTGCCGTTGTGGATGACGCTGTACTCGGCGGCGTTGTCCAGCAGGGAGACCTTGCCCCTGTCCGGGCCGTCGGTTGCGACCCGCAGCGTGTGCGTGCCCGAGGCCAGTTCGAGGATCTTGGACTGCGGGTCGGCGGAGGATCCGCCGTGACCCCCGGCCGCACCGGACATGAGGCCGCTTTCCAGACCACCCAGGTTGGGCAGTCCGAGATCGGTGCTGATCTTGACCGTGCCGGACAGCTGCTGGACGTCCGACTTGGCGATCTTCTCGATGAGTTGCTGCGCGGTGATCTTCGGCAGGTTGGGGTCTCCGGAGTCGGCGAGCGCCGGGACGAGCCCGATCGTCGCCGCCGCCACCCCCACCACCGCGACCGGAACGACGTACCGCGCGGCCTTGCGTCGCCCGGCGAGCATGTCGTCGGCCTCTGCGGCCCTCGCGCTGTCGTCGGATTCGTACGGTGCCATGTGTGCCTTACCTCCGTCGTCGGCGGCGGCCCTGCCCTCGTTCCGTGCTCCACCCCTAAGCCGCCATTCTCACCCGAACCGGTGAGGAGTGGTGTTCTCCATCTGACCAAATACGCCGGATGAATGCGTCACCCCCCGGGCTCAACTCCGCGTAGTCCTGCGGTATGACGTGAGAGGGCGGTGCCTCCCCCGACCCGTAGGGGTCGTGCCGGGAAGGCACCGCCGTGGTCGCGCACCCGGCCGGAATCCCGCCGCACCGGGCGCTCGTCTCAACGCTGCACGAACACGTAGTCCGCCCGGTAGGGGACGCCCACGACCGTGCCGGGCGAGCAGGACCCGGCCGGGGCGACGCCGCCCACGGTGTTCAGGCGCAGGATCTCCTGCGTGTCGGCCAGCAGGCCGTGCTGCCTGCCGGACCGCGCGGCCCTGAGGTCGAGCTCGGGGATGTTCGTCGCGCCGTTCGGGGTCTTGGCGATCAGCGTGCCGGTGACGGCGCTGCGGTCGGGCGCGATCCACTGCGGGGTACCGGAGTTGGGCTTCACGAACGAGTGAGCGATGTGGCCTCCGAGCAGTGCGGCGACATCGCGCTGCGCGAAGGCGTAGCCACCGCCGTCGGCGGGCTTGCACTCGTAGATCTGCTCGCCCTTGACCACGGACGCCTGGAAGTTGTGCGGCGCGTTCCGGAAGTCGAAGGCGCCCGTGACCTGGTGGAGCTGACCGCGGACGGCCCCGCCCGGGAACTCGGCGGTGTGCAGGTTGGCGTAGAACGAACCGGGGTCGGTCTTCAGCCTGTCGAGCAGGGCCGCGTCCTCGACCTTGACGGTCCCGACGACGGTGTGGCCCTTGATCCTGTCGAGCAGCCCCCCGAAGTCGATCTTGACGCCGCCGTCGGTCCCCTTGGCGCCCTGGTGGATGTGGAGCAGGGTGGGCCTGCCGGTACCGCGCCAGGTCACGGCGACGGAGACCTTGTTCCCCTTGACCTTGATGAACTCCAGTGCCGCGCCGTCCTTGTCGCCGACGGCGGGGCCGCCCTGGACGGGCACTTCATTGGCGCCGCGCAGGCTCGCGGCGAGGACGGTGCCACCGCTGCCGCCCATGACTCCGTGTTGCGTGACGACGGTTTCGTCGCCGCGCCCGGAGTGGACCATGCCGCCGGCTCCGCTCCGGCTCGTGCCGCCGCTCCCACCGCGAGCGCCGTGGTCGGCGGCGACCGCCGGGATGACGGCGGCGGCGACACCGGCCGCGGCGGCCACCGCCACACCGGTCAGGATCAGACTCTTGCGACGCGTCGTGAACGTGGCGTTCGATCCCATGATTCTGTTTTCTCCCCGTAACTGGGCCGACGCCCCCTGCGTCAGCTTCTGCGCAGATGTACGGACCTGGTCCGATCCTGGACTCATTCCAAGTGCGTGACGCCGGTCACATCGCTTCATATCGCCAGAACCGGTCGAATCCGGCGGTTATTCGAGTGAAAACCGGTGCGAATCCGTACTTACGGTTGGCAGCGAACGGGATCGCCCAGCAGTTCAGGGATCAAAGGTCCAGGAATCAAACGATCGAGGGATCGCCATGCTCGCCATCAAGCACGTCACGGGATACGCCGCCACGGGCGCCGCTGTCCTGGCGCTCGCACTCGCCGGATGCGGAGGGGGAGGCGGCGGAAGCAGCGGCGGGAAAAGCTCCACACCGAGCGGCGGCTCCACGCAGAGCAGCGGCTCCGCGGGATCGGCGACGCTGAACACCGCCAGTGTCGCGAAACTGGGCACGGTCGTGACCGACAGCAAGGGATACGTCCTGTACCGCTTCGACGCGGACTCGGCGAACCCGACCAGGATCAGCTGTTACAACACCTGCGCCACGGTCTGGCCGGCGGCCACGACCACGGGCAGCGTGACCACGAACGGCATCGACAAGAGCCTGGTCTCCACGGCGAAACGTACCGACGGCGGCACCCAGATCACCCTCGCCGGCTGGCCCCTCTACCGATACTCCAAGGACACCCAGCCGAAGGAGACCAACGGCCAGGGAGTCGACGGAACGTGGTTCGCCGTGACGCCCAGCGGAGCGAAGATCACCACGCCCGCCTCGACGCCGACATCCACCCCCACGAGCACGGGAGGAGGCGGAGGCTACTGACAGCCGCCTCCGCCGGCCCGGTGCACCACCCGATCAGCCTCAGCCGGCCCGGTGCACCACGGCGTCGACCAGCTCGACCAGCGCGGCCTTCGCGTCGCACTCGCGCAACGGCACCAGCGCGGCGCGCGCCTCCTCGGCGTAGCGCAAGGTGTCCCGGCGGGCCTGCTCGAGCGCGGGGTGCTCCCGCAGCCGGGCCAGCGCCTCCGCGTGCCGCGCGTCGTCCGTCAGGTCGGAGTCCAGCAGCTCGCACAGCGCGACGTCCTCGGCGAGCCCCAGCCGCTCCGCGCGCTCACGCAGCCGCAGCACCGGCAGGGTGGCGATGCCCTCGCGCAGATCGGTCCCCGGCGTCTTGCCGGACTCGTGCGAGTCGGACGCGATGTCGAGGACGTCGTCCGCGAGCTGGAAGGCGACGCCCAGCCGTTCGCCGTACTGCGTCAGCACGTCCACGACCGTCTCGTCGGCGCCTGACATCATCGCGCCGAACCGGCACGCGACGGCGACCAGCGACCCGGTCTTGCCGCCGAGCACATCGAGATAGTGATCGACCGGATCGCGACCGTCGCGCGGCCCCGCGGTCTCCAGGATCTGTCCGGTCACGAGCCGCTCGAACGCCTCGGCCTGGATCCGGACGGCGTCGGGCCCGAGGTCGGCCAGGATGTACGAGGCGCGGGCGAAGAGGAAGTCGCCGGTGAGGACGGCCACCGAATTGCCCCAGCGGGCGTTGGCGCTGTCCACCCCGCGCCGGACCTCCGCCTCGTCCATCACGTCGTCGTGGTACAGCGTGGCGAGATGGGTCAGCTCGACGACGACGGCCGAGGGCACGACACCCGGCGCGTAGGGGTCACCGAACTGCGCGGCGAGCATCAGGAGCAGCGGCCTGAACCGCTTCCCGCCGGCCCGCACGAGGTGCTGGGCGGCTTCCGTGATGAAGGGGACCTCGCTCTTGGTGGCTTCGAGCAAGCCCTCCTCGACAGCCGCCAATCCGGCCTGGACATCGGCTTCGAGAGCCTGGTCCCGCACGCTCAGCCCGAACGGCCCGACGACGGTCACGAGAGGTTCTCCTGTCTGCTGACGATCACATGGCGAACTCGGTCGATCATTCGGTCGATGACACGGTTTGTCGATGTGTCGCTGCCATCACTCAAGTCAGCGTATCCGGTCACGTTTCGATCACCACGAGCGCCCACCGTCCCCCGGCCGACTTCGCTCCGCCAGCAGGTATGCGGGAGTACACCCGGAAGGCACACGGGAAGCACCTGCGTGCCCCAACGGCGGGTACCCCGACTCACGGGCGCCACTCGACCACCGGCGGTATGTTCATGATCAGATGATGTGAAGCGACATGCGATGACATGCGGAGAATCACCTGGAAGCGGTTCCCTTGTCCTATAGCCCCGCCCAATCCGTGTCCCGCCCGGACGCGGCGGTCTTCGCCCTCTGGCCGCGCCGTACGACGTACACCGCCCTCCGAGGTGACTCTCATGCACATCCGTACGTCCTTCCCCTACGAGACCACTCATGAGGACACCCTCGTCCCTCTCTCGGACGGCACCCGTCCGTACGCCCGCGTCTGGCGTCCGCTGACCGAGGAGCCCGTACCGGCGCTCTGGAGTACCTCCCGTACCGCCTGACCGACTGGACGACCCCGCGCGACTGGCAGCGCCATCCCTGGTACGCCGGGCACGGCTACGCCTCCGTCCGCGTGGATGTACGCGGCCACGGCAACCCGGAGGGGCTGCCGAGGGACGAGTACTCCCGGAGCGAGCCGGACGACGGGGTGGAGGTGGTCTCCTGGCCGGCCGCCCAGCCCTGGTGCACCGGCAGGGTCGGCATGTTCGGGATCTCGTGGGGCGGCTCCGCCTCCCTCCAGATCGCGGCCCGCGCGCCCGAGCCGCTCAAGGCGGTCGTCACGGTCCGCTCGACCGACGACCGCTATGACAACGACGTGCACTACGCGGGAGGTTCCGTTCTCGCCGTCGGCCTGCCCGCCTGGGCGGCCACCCCGCTCGCCTTCGCCGCCCGCCCACCGGACCCGGCGCACGTGGGCGAGGTGATGTGGCGCGACATGTGGGTGAAGCGGCTGGAGGCGGTCGACCCCTGTGTACACACCTGGCCGGCGCACCAGACCCGGGACGCGTACTGGCGCGACGGCGGCGTCCGCGGGGACTACGGCGCGATCCGCGCGGCGGTCCTCGCGGTCGGCGGCTGGCACGACCCGTACCGCGACACGGTGCTGCGCCTGGTGGAGAACCTGCCACCGGACCGCGTACGAGGTCTCATCGGCCCGTGTCGCACCAGTACCCGGACCGGGGCCTGCCGCCCGGACCGGCGATCGGCTTCCTCCAGGAGACGCTGCGCTGGTGGGACCACTGGCTCCGGGACAAGGAGACGGACGCGCTCTCCGTCCCCCTGCCGCGCTCGTACGTGATGGACGCGCATCCTCCGGCGACCGTGTACGGAGAGATCGCCGGCCGCTGGGTGGGCGACCCGGCCTGGTCCTCGCCCTCGGTGACCCCGGTCGCGTACGCGCTTCAGGGCGCCCCGGTACTGGTGCGCTCCCCGCAGCACACGGGGGTCGACGCGGGCCGCTTCTTCCCTTTCGGCAACGACGCCGACCTGCCGCCGGACCAGCGGGAGGAGGACGCCCGGTCGGCCTGCTTCGAGTTCGAGGTGGCGGAGGAGACCTGGGTGCTGGCCGCCCCCGGTCGATCTGCGGCTGACGTCAGCGTCACCCAGGGGCCAGGTGATCGCCCGGCTGTGCGACGTGGCCCCGGACGGATCGTCCACGCTCGTCACCCGAGGTGTCCTGAACCTGTCGGCACGCCGGGGCCGCGACCAGGCGGTTCCCCGGAGACCGGGTACTACGGAGAACGTGGCGTTCGACCTGACCGGCATCGGCTACGCGTTCCCGGCGGGCCACCGCATCCGCCTGGGCGTCTCCTCCGCGTACTGGCCCTGGATCTGGCCCCAGCCGGGCTCGGAGGCGGGCTTCACCCTGGACCCGATCGGCAGCACCCTGGAACTCCCCGTACGGACAAGGGAGTCGGACCCCTCGATCACCCTCGGGGAGCCCGAGGAGTCCGAACCCCTCGGCGTGACCGTCTCCGAGACCCTGGACGAGCCCCGCCCGGAACGCCTGGTCCCGCGCGACGTGGCCGCGGGCACCTGGCGCCTGACGCCTGGAGGTGGACCCGGAGCACGGCGGCACCCGCGCGTTCCCCGACGGCCTCGAATGCACGGAGGACGCGCGGGAGACGTACACGATCGACGAGTCGGACCCGCTGTCCGCCCGCGCCCGCTCGACCCGGTCGATCCGGCTGCACCGACCGGACCTGCCCTGGGACGCCCGCGTCGAGACGGTCTCCGCCATCACCTGCGACGCGCGGAACTTCATCACGACCGACGAGGTCGTCTGCAAGGACGGCGACGAGGTCGTCTTCCACCGGACCTGGGGGAAGGGAATCCCGCGCGCTGCGGGCTGCGGGCTGACCGGGACTGGCCTGGCCAACAGGGGCCGGGCCGGGACAACAGGGTCTGGCCGGGCCGGGCCGGGCTGGGCTGGGCTGGGCTGGGCCCTGACCGGGCCTCACCTGGCCGACAAGGCCTGACCGGGCCGGGCCGACAGGGCTTACGGGGACGGGAGTTCGCCCCGTAAGCCCTCTTCGCGCCGCGCGTCCGGACGCCGATCAGCCCGGCGCCCCGACACCGATCCGCCCCGGCGTCCCGACACTGGTCACCTGGCCTCCCCGTACCGATCCGCCGGGCACCCCCGCGCCGATCCGCCGCGCATCCCCCGCGTCGGCATGCCCCGCGTCCCGGCACCGACATCTCGCGTGTGCGCCGAACACCGGTGCCACGGAACGCACTTCACCCCGCGCCCATCAAGGCTCGGGCTGCGCTCGCCCGGTTCGACGCAACTCGGTCCGGCTCGCCCGGACTCGGTCCCGAGTCCGGCGTAGCCCGCTCCGGGCCGCCGAGCCCGGTCGGCGTCCGGCCTGCGCCTCGGCCCCGGACGGGCCGCGCCCGACGTGTCCCGCGCCACAAATCTCGCTGCGCGAGGGGCCGCTCGGTGCCCTCCGGGGGCTCCGCACCCCACCACCACCCGAAGCACAATGCCCGAATTACCCGGTACGCCGCCTTGATGACCCTTGGTCTGGTGAATTGAGTCACCAGCGAGCCGGGGCGCCAACTCGCGCCGCCTCCCGACCAACCCCTTCGCCAAAGGCAAGTTGAGGATCCAATTCCGGCGCAATCGGACTTTTTCCCCGCGCCCTAACCAGGTGAAATCGATCTTCGCAGCCAAATCTTGCCTTGTTCCGGACATGTGCTCTCGCATACGTTCTGGTCGATCCCGGGCGGATCGCCGAATCCTGCCGCCGCCCGGAAACCCACCCACCCACGCACGGCAGGAGCGGGGGAACCACAGGTAAGCCGCCGATCCGGACACACCGGACCGGCTAGGGGTGAAGCCGCGCCCATAACGCGGCCGGGCATCTCCCGCCCGAACCCGACAGCTCACCTCGCAGGCGTCGGAGAGGACATTCGTCATGCCCGTACGAGGCAAGCACCGCCGCATGAAGACCAACGTCATCACCCGGGGCATGATCGCCGCCGGAACGGGTGGCATCGCCCTCGCCCTCCCGCTCGTGAGCGCCACCGGCGCCCACGCAGCGACTCCGGCGCAGGCCCCGCAGCTCACGAAGGCCGCCCACACCGCGGTGATCCCCAACGTGCAGCTCCTCACCTACAAGGTGGTCGCGGGCGACACCCTCTCCAAGGTGGCGCAGAAGCACCCCGAGAGCGGTGGCTGGAAGAAGCTGTACGTGGCGAACCGCGCGGTCATCGGCTCCAACCCCGCCCTGATCCGTCCGGGCCTGAAGCTGACCGTGGGTACGAAGAAGCTGAAGTCGACGGTCGTGACCACCACGGCGAACGCGACCCCGGCCGTCGCCAAGTCCACCCCGGCCACCGCCACCCAGGCCTCGCTCAAGACCTACTCCAACAACCTCGACGGCTGGATCAAGCAGTCCCTGGACGTCATGGCCAAGGCGGGCATACCGGGCAGCTACGACGGCATCTACCGCAACGTGATGCGCGAGTCCTCCGGCAACCCCAACGCCATCAACAACTGGGACTCCAACGCCGCCGCGGGCATTCCCTCCAAGGGGCTGCTCCAGGTCATCGACCCCACGTTCCAGGCCTACCACGTCGCCGGCACGTCGATGAACATCTACGACCCGGTCGCGAACATCAGCGCGGCCTGCAACTACGCGGCCAAGACCTACGGCTCCATCGACAACGTCAACGGCGCCTACTGATCAGACCCTGACGTCCTCGGCTTCGCCCGCGCCCGCCGGCGGCACCTCCTCGGTGCCGCCGGCGGGTGCGTTGCCGCCGCTAGAAGCCGAAGAGGCGCTCCAGGACCACCGCGATCCCGTCGTCCTCGTTCGACAGCGTGACCTCGTCGGCCACCGCCTTCAGTTCCGGGTGGGCGTTGGTCATCGCCACCCCGCGGGCGGCCCAGTCGAACATCGGGATGTCATTGGGCATGTCACCGAAGGCGAGCGTCGAGCACGGGGTGAGTCCCAGGTGCGCCGCGGCCAGAGCGAGGCCCGTCGCCTTGGTCACCCCGCATGGCTGGAGTTCGACGGTGCCGGGCCCGGACATGGTGACCGTCGCCAGCGAACCGACCACTCCCCGCGCCGCGGAGGCCAACTCGTCGTCGGACAGGGACGGGTGGCGGAGCAGCACCTTGCTGATCGGCTCCGTCCAGAGGTCGTCCCGGCGCGGCACCCGCACGGCCGGCAGGGTCGGATGCGGCATCACATACCCCGGCTCGATGAGCGTCAGTCCGTCCACGCCGTCCTGGTCGACCGCCGCGTACAGCAGCCCGACCTCCGCCTCGATCTTGCCGAGCGCCGTCTCCGCCAGTTCCCTGTCCAGGGTGACCGACCACAGCATGCGGTCCGCTCCGGCGTCGTACAGCTGCGCTCCCTGCCCGCACACCGCCAGTCCCTCACCGCCGAGTTCGTCGAGGAGCGGTCGCACGCGCGGTGCGGGGCGGCCCGTCACCACGAGATGCTGGGCACCCGCCTGGATCACCTTCGCCAACGCGGCGCGTGACCGGTCGGAGAGGGTGTCGTCGCCGCGCAGCAGCGTTCCGTCCAGGTCAGTGGCGATGAGTGAATATGCAGTCGGAGCGGCCATGATCCGAAGAATACGGATCGAACGACTCATCGGCCCGGCGTGAACCGGACGACGTCCGGTATCCCGTCAGCAACGCCGTTCACCGTACGGTGGTAAGCGCGTTGCGACCGCTTCGGATCACGCAAGGTCCGCTTCCGCCCACACCGACTTTCCCGCACACGACCGACCACAACACCCCAACACCGCCTCGCTGCAAGCCAACTCGGCGACAGCACGCACCGATGGCAGGCCGGCTCGATGACCCGACGCGACCGACCGACTCGGCGACAGCACGCGCCGCGGCGGGAATCGCCGACGAGCGTCGACAAGTCCGGGGAACGGTAGGCCCGTAGGCCCCCCGGCCAGAGGGGCCGGAAGGCGGGTCCCAAGTCCCCACGGTCGCAGGCAGGTCTCAGTCCCAACGGTCGGACGCGGGTGGACGCATTCCCCAAGTCCCCTTGGCCACTGGCTGGTTCGAGCACGCCGACCTGAGGGCGCGGCCAGGAGGCCGACGGCGAGGGGCCGGCCCGCCAGCCCGCCCCCCTCGGCCGCTCCCACCGTCGGTCGCACCCGCCGTCGGCGTGCCTCACCTCACCCGTGCGCGGCCACCAGATGCCCGGCCAGGCGCGGGGAGGCGAACTCCGTCCCGCACACGAAGCGCATCACCGGCCCGTACGAGGCCGCCGCGGGCAGGCCCGTGAAGTACAGCCCGGGAACGGAGGACCGGTACCCGGCACCCAGCTTCGGTGTACCGCGGCTCACCGCCAGCTCCGCGCGGAGCTCGTGCCCGAGGAAGTCCATCGCGGCGATGTCGACGCGATAGCCGGTCGCCGCGATCACGTGATCGGCGGAGAGCTCGTCCACCCGGCCACCATGCGTCTGCACCGTGAGGACCGGGCTGCCGTCGGGGGCCGCGGCGCCGACGATCCGCTGGACCTCGCGGACCGTGACCTTGCCCTCGAAACGGTCACGGAGCCACCAGGCGCCGAGCGGACCGAGCACCCGGCGGACCAGGTAGTGCCGGGCCTGGGCGGGCAGATAGCGGTAGGGCTGCGGGTAGTAGCTCAGCGCCCACAGGGACCAGGCGCGCCCGAACGGCGACTCGGGGCGCAGCCTGGGCTGCTTCCACGGCGGCGCGCCGAAGTCGACGGCACCCTTGCCCCGGGACACCACCAGCACCTGCGCCCCGGCCTCCGCCGCGAGCGCCGCCGTCTCCAGAGCGGACTGCCCCGCGCCGACGACTATCAGCTCCTTGCCGGAGAAGCGGCTCAGGTCGTGCTGCTGCGAGCTGTGCGAGACCGGGCCGGTCGGCGTGGGACCGTCGGCCGCCGCACCCGCGAGCTCGGCAGGCAGATGAGCCAGCCCGGAGAGCCCGGTGGCCACCACGACCGCCCGCGCGGTGAACAACTCCCCGGAGTCCAGCTTGAGTTCGAACCCCTCGGACCGGCCCGCCCCCTCCCGGCCACGCTGTCGGTCGATCGACACGACCCGCACCCGCTCCAGGTCGGGCAGCAGCTTCTGCTGGAACCACTCCCCGTACGCGATGAACGTGTCGACCGGGATGATGTCCTCGTCCGTGACCAGGCGCGGTATGCCCGCCGCGCCGCAGTAGTCGGCGAGCGTGTGCCCCTGCTGCGGAGCGTCGATACTGGACGCGGCCGGAGTCGACTTGAGGAGCATTCCCTCGGGCATGTGGTCGCGCCAGCTGACCATGGGCTCGCCGAAGACACGCACCGGGACACCACGCGCCCGCAGATGGGCGGCGGTGGACAGACCGAACGGCCCCGCACCGATGACTGCTACCGGATGAATCACGAAGTCCCCTCCCCAGGACGTACTGCGCCTACTTCGCGGTAGAACTGTTGCTACTGCCACGGCGGTTGGTCCGCCACAGCTGATACAGATGCTTCGCGCCGGGCCCCACGAAGCGGGCCAGCATCGTGAAGAACGGCCGCAGGTCGTCACCCGCGAGCCACGCCAGCTCCGTACCGCTCGCGCGGGCCGGCGCGTGCGGGGTCGTATAGCCGCTGCGCCGGTAGGCGAGCAGAGCCGGCAGGTCGATGTTCTCCACGATGTACCGGTGACCGGCCCGCTGTTCCCCTTCGGGAACGGCGCGCCCGGTCAGGTCCAAGTGCATGGCACGGACGACGTCGATCCCCGACCCGTTCTCGAAGAGCCGGAACTGCGCGCCCATGCGCGGGTTGAAGTCGAGAAGCTTGTACTGACCGTCGCGGCGGTCGAACCGCAGGTCGAGGTCGACGATTCCGCTGAAGCCGATCTGTTTGATGAAACGCGCGGCGAGGTCCGCGAGTTCCGGATTGTCCACGACGTACGCGTTCGCCGTCATACCCGCGTGCGGCGGCCACGAGCGGACCTTCACCCCCGTGAACATCGCGAGCGGCGCCGAGTCCGCGCCGAAGTACGCGTGCACGATCCAGTCCTCCGCTTCCTCCCGCGGCAGGTACTCCTGGAGGATCACGCCGGGCTGCGGACCCCAGTCCCGGGCGAGGGTGAGCAGTCCCTCGCGGGTCGCGATCTTCGTCGTGCCGTTCACCGCGGGCCGGCTGCGGCGCACGAACGCCTCGCGGTTCTTGGCGACCAGCGGGAAGAGCGCCTTCTCGGCGAAGGCCTCGATCTCGTCGTACGACTGCGGAAAGGCCGCCGCGGGGCTGGGGATGTCGTGCTCCACGCACAGTTCGTGCAGCCCCTGCTTGCTGGCCAGCCGCCGTGGCAGCTTGGCGTCCACATGCGGGAAGACGAAGCGGTCGGCCAGTTCCTCCTGGTGCTCGGCGATCAGTACGGCGGCCTCTTCGTCGGTCGGGACGAGGACCGTGGGCCGGCCGATGCGCCGGCCGATGCGCAGCAGCCCCTCGACGAGCTGCTCCGGTTCCTCCGTCCCCGTGGTCGGCCATGCGAAGGCGCGCCGCAGATAACGCGAACTCGCGGCCGGCGTGTAACGGTCCTCGGTAATCGCATACATCGGAATGCCGAGCCGGCCCAGACTCCGTATGGCGCCCACACCGCCGTGGTGCAGCGGGTAGTCGCCGAACTTCACTATGAGGCCCGGAACTTCCCGGTCGACGTCGACCGGCACACTCCTGGAGCTCCTGGCCATGGGTCCCCCCACATGTCCCCCCTACGGACCGGACCCACCCCGTCCGTGTCCCCCAAAGGACGCTAAGCCGGAATTACCGCGTCCGACAAGGCCAATTCGGACATTGCAAACTCTTTAGGCCCTGCCACAGCAGGGTCACTCCCCCGTAACGTGTGCCCCGACCACATGAAACGCGTGGAACGCATGGATCACATGGCGAGTACGAATCCGAAAGCGAGGCACCAACCGATGCCCCCCTTCGATGTCCCCGAGGGCGATCCCTTCGGCCCGCACAACCTGCCGTACGGCGTGTTCTCCCTGGCCGACCAGGCCGGCACCCCCGAGCGGCGCGTCGGCGTACGGCTCGGGGACCACGTCCTCGACGCGGGCGCCGCGGCCCGCTCGCTCGGCTCCCCGTACGCCGGGCTGCTCGCCCAGCCGACCCTCGACCCGCTGCTCGCCGCGGGCCGCACCGCCTGGTCCGATGTCCGGCGCGCGCTGACGGCCTGGGTGACCGTCCCGGCCCACCGGGAGACTCTCGCTCCCCATTTCCACCCGCTCTCCGACGTGACGCTGCACCTCCCGTTCACCGTCGCCGACTACGTGGACTTCTACGCCTCCGAGAACCATGCCCGGAACGTCGGCCAGATCTTCCGCCCCGACGCCGCCGACTCCCTCACGCCCAACTGGAAGCACCTTCCGATCGGCTATCACGGCCGCTCCGGCACGGTCGTGGTCTCCGGCACGGATGTCGTACGCCCGTCGGGCCAGCGCAAGGCCCCTACGGACGCCGCCCCCGTCTTCGGCCCCTCGATCCGCCTGGACATCGAGGCGGAGGTCGGCTTCGTGGTCGGCACCCCCTCGGAACAGGGCCGGCCGGTGCATCTGGGCGACTACCGCGACCACGTCTTCGGCCTCTGCCTCCTCAACGACTGGTCGGCGCGCGACATCCAGGCCTGGGAGTACGTTCCCCTCGGCCCGTTCCTCGGCAAGTCGTTCGCCACGTCCGTGTCGGCGTGGATCACCCCGCTGGACGCCCTCGACGAGGCCCGCGTGGCGTCTCCCGACCGCACGCACCCCCTCCTCCCCTATCTCGACGACGCCTCCGAGGACCCGGGCGGCTACGACCTGCGGATCTCCGTCGCCATCAACGGCCACGTCGTCTCCGAGCCGCCCTTCTCCACCATGTACTGGACGGCCGCCCAGCAACTGGCCCACATGACGGTCAACGGAGCCTCCCTGCGCACCGGTGACCTCTACGGCTCCGGAACCGTCAGCGGCCCCTCCGAGGGCGAGCGCGGCTCCCTGCTCGAACTCACCTGGAACGGGCGCGACGCCCTCGAACTCCCCGACGGCAAGCGCACGTTCCTGGAGGACGGCGACGAGGTCACCCTGACGGCCTGGGCGCCAGGGCCGGGCGGAACCCGGGTGGGCCTCGGCGAGGTCCGGGGCCGCATCACGCAGGCCGTCCCCCACTAAGGGTCCCCCCGCCGGGGAAACGAGGTCCGCGTCACGGTGGCCAGGATCCTGGCCACCGTGCCCCCGGTGGAGCGGGCACAGACCGGGAAGCCCCGGGCGGACCGCCGCCCGCTGTCCAGCCGGGGCAGACCGACCGCGCGGTGTCCCACCCGGCACGGACCGGCCGGCCCCCGTCCGGTCCGAATCGACCGCGCCGTGTCCCACCCGGTCCGGACAGAGTGCCCGCCGTACCACCCGGTGCGAGTCGGCCACATGATGCCCATGCCCTGTGCGGGGCGGACGCCGGCCGCCCCGCCAGGCGCGAATCAGCCGCCCGCCGTCCCGGCCGGTGCCGCTACATCCACTCCTCGGGTTCCGGCTCCTGGTCCAGCTCGGGCCAGTCCGGGTCCGGTCCCGCGGCGGCCGCCGGAACCGCCGTGGCCGCGGGTCTTCCGGCGGCCGGCGGCGCTGCGGGTGCGCCGACGGCCGGCTGGGCCGCGGGCGTGCCGCCGCCCAGTGAGGCGAGCACCCCGATGACGCCCTCCCCGTAGGTCGCCAGCTTCTTCTCGCCCACTCCGCTGATGCCGCCCAGGTCCTTCACGGAGGTGGGCCACACCGTGGCGATCTCCCGCAGCGTGGCGTCGTGGAAGATCACGTACGCCGGGACGCCCTGCTCACGCGCCTGCTCGCCGCGCCAGGAACGCAGCGCCTCGAACGCGGGGACGAGCTCGGCGGGCAGCTCGGCAGCAGCGGCCTTGGCCTTGCGCTCGCCCTTGGGCGCCGACGACCGGGACGCGGCCGGCTTCGGCGCCTCCTTGCGCATCGGCACATCACGCTCGCGCCGCAGCACGGTCCCGCTGGCGTCGGTCAGCACCAGCGTGCCGTACTCGCCCTCGACCGCGATCAGCCCCTGGGCCAGCATCTGCCGTACGACGCCCCGCCATTCGGACTCCGCCAGCTCCTCGCCGATACCGAAGACGGACAGCTGGTCGTGGTCGAACTGGATCACCTTGGCGGTCTTGCGCCCCAGCAGGATGTCGACGATCTGGCCCGCGCCGAACTTCTGGCCCCGCTCCCGCTGGAGGCGCACCACCGTGGACAGCAGCTTCTGCGCCGCGACCGTGCCGTCCCAGGTCTCCGGGGGCGTCAGACAGGTGTCGCAGTTGCCGCAGGCCGGGGTGTTCGGGTCCTGGCCGAAGTAGGCGAGGAGCTGGGAGCGCCGGCACTGGGCCGTCTCGCACAGGGCGAGCATCGAGTCCAGATGGGCGGCGGCCCGGCGTCTGAACGCCTCGTCTCCCTCCGAGCCCTGGATCATCTTGCGCTGCTGGACCACGTCCTGAAGGCCGTACGCCATCCAGGCCGTGGACGGGAGTCCGTCACGGCCGGCGCGGCCCGTCTCCTGGTAGTAGCCCTCGACGGACTTCGGCAGGTCGAGGTGGGCGACGAACCGCACGTCCGGCTTGTCGATGCCCATGCCGAAGGCGATCGTGGCGACCACCACCAGGCCCTCCTCCCGCAGGAAACGGGACTGGTGCGTGGCTCGGGTGCCCGAGTCCAGACCCGCGTGGTACGGCACCGCCTCGATGCCGTTGCGGGAGAGGAACTCGGCCGTCTTCTCCACCGAGTTGCGCGAGAGGCAGTACACGATGCCCGCGTCGCCCGCGTGCTCCTCGCGCAGGAAGGACAGCAGCTGCTTCTTCGGGTCGGCCTTGGGAACGATCCGGTACTGGATGTTGGGGCGGTCGAAGCTCGCCTCGAAGTGGCGGGCCATGGGCATGCCCAGGCGCTGGGTGATCTCCTTGTGCGTCGCACGCGTGGCCGTGGCCGTCAGCGCGAGGCGCGGGACGTCCGGCCAGCGCTCGCCGAGCAGCGAGAGCGCCAGGTAGTCGGGACGGAAGTTGTGACCCCACTGGGCCACACAGTGCGCCTCGTCGATCGCGAAGACCGAGATCTTCCCGCGGGACAACAGGTCAAGCGTGCTGTCCAAGCGCAGCCGCTCCGGGGCCAGATAGAGCAGGTCCAGCTCTCCGGCCAGGAACTCCGCCTCGGTCACGCGCCGCTCGTCGAAGTCCTGCGTGGAGTTCATGAACCCGGCGCGCACGCCCAGCGCCCGCAGCGCGTCGACCTGGTCCTGCATGAGCGCGATGAGCGGAGAGACCACAATGCCCGTACCCGGTCTGACCAGGGAAGGAATCTGGTAGCACAGGGACTTTCCGCCACCGGTCGGCATCAGGACGACGGCGTCACCGCCCGCCACCACATGCTCGATGATCGCTTCCTGCTCGCCGCGGAAGGCGTCGTACCCGAAGACCCGGTGGAGTGTGGCCAGTGCCTCGCTCTCGCCCAGCGTCTCCGTCGCGTCCGCTTCGGTCATCACACCCGTCCCGCCCATCGTCCTGTCCCCCGTACGTCGCGCCTCGACCACTGCGTCCACGATAGGGGTCCGCACCGACAGTCCGAGAGTTGTCCACAGGCTGCGAGGGACCGGCTTCCCTACGTACCGGCGCGCGGCGCCCGTCTCACTCCCCTGCACGGCGCGCCCCACCCGGGTTCAACCCGTTGGCCCCGCTTGCATGGCGGCCCTTCGAAGCCGAGGGCCATGCTGCTCGGGCGGGAGGAGGGGGCCCGCAGCCGACGGACCCGTGCAGTCCGTACGCCTCTCTCGCGTCTCTAGGAGCCTTCGCATGTCCCAGCGTCCCCTCAGGACCGCCATCACCCTCGTGACAGCCGCCGCCGCGTCACTCGCCCTGTCCGCCGTTCCGGCCCCGGCCTCGGACGGCCCGGCCAACACGAAGGAAATCCGGGACCTGACCACGGCGTACATGGCCAGCGTCAAGTACCTCGACGAGAAGGTCGCCCTCGCCGACGGATACGTCCCCCATCAGTGCTCCTCGGATCCCGCGGGGCACGGCAGCATGGGCTACCACTACTTCAACGAGTCCCGCTACGGCTCGCTCGACCCGGCGAAGCCCGCGGCCCTCCTCTTCGAGGACGGGAAGGACGGCAAGCGCAAGCTGGCCGGGGTGGAGTGGATCGTGCTGGACTCGGACCAGAACATGAAGACCACCAAGGACCGGCCCTCGATGTTCGGCGGCCAGAAGTTCGACGGTCCGATGCCGGGTCACTACCCCGGTATGCCGATCCATTACGACCTGCACGTCTGGCTCTGGAAGCACAACCCCAGCGGGCTGTTCAACCGCTGGAACCCCACGGTGAAGTGCCCGGCCGCCCCGGCCCAGTCCAACTCGTCGGGCACAACCCACTCCGGATCGTCGGGCAAGGCCCCATCCGGCGCGGCAGGCAAGGCCCCCTCCGGATCGTCGGCCACCGCCCACTCCGCCCACTGAGAACGGCTCGGGGCCCGCTCCCCTTGGAGGGAGCGGGGCCCGAGCCGCGCAAGGCCCTGCTCAGCGCACGAAGACCCCGGCCTGGCTGGCCAGGTTCAGGAAGTACTGCGGGGCCACACCGAGCACCAGCGTGACCGCGACACCCACCGCGATGGCCGTCGTGGTCAGCGGGGACGGCACGGCGACCGTCGGTCCCTCGGGCTTCGGCTCGCTGAAGAACATCAGCACGATCACGCGGATGTAGAAGAACGCCGCGATCGCCGACGAGATCACACCGACGACGACCAGCGCGCCCGCGCCACCCTCGGCCGCCGCCTTGAACACGGCGAACTTTCCGGCGAATCCCGAGGTCAGCGGGATGCCCGCGAAGGACAGCAGGAAGACCGCGAACACCGCGGCCACCAACGGTGACCTGCGTCCGAGACCCGCCCACTTGGACAGGTGCGTGGCCTCACCGCCCGCGTCCCGTACGAGCGTGACGACGGCGAACGCGCCGATCGTCACGAACGAGTACGCGCCCAGGTAGAAGAGGACCGACGAGACGCCGTCAGGCGAGGTCGCGATGACACCCGCGAGGATGAACCCGGCGTGCGCGATCGACGAGTACGCCAGGAGCCGCTTGATGTCGGTCTGGGTGATCGCGACGATCGCGCCACCCAGCATGGTGACGATCGCCACGGCCCACATGACCGGCCGCCAGTCCCAGCGCAGCCCCGGCAGGACGACGTACAGCAGGCGCAGCAGCGCGCCGAACGCAGCCACCTTCGTCGCCGCCGCCATGAAGCCGGTGACCGGCGTCGGCGCGCCCTGGTAGACGTCCGGTGTCCACATGTGGAAGGGCACCGCACCGACCTTGAAGAGCAGGCCCATGACGATCAGGGCCATACCGATGAGCAGCAGGACGTCGTTGCCCATGGTGCCGGCGAGCGCCGGGTCGACGTTCGTGACCGTGCCGTCGACGACGTGCGCGATCGTCGCGTACGACACCGAGCCCGCGTAGCCGTACAGCAGGGCGATACCGAAGAGCGTGAACGCGGAGGCGAAGGCGCCGAGCAGGAAGTACTTGACCGCCGCCTCCTGCGACATGAGCCGCTTGCGGCGGGCCACGGCGCACAGGAGGTACAGCGGGAGGGAGAAGACCTCCAGGGCGATGAACAGGGTCAGCAGGTCGTTGGCCGAAGGGAAGACCAGCATGCCGCTGATCGCGAAGAGCAGCAGCGGGAACACCTCGGTGGTGGTGAACCCGGCCTTCACGGCGGCCTTCTCGCTGTCGCTGCCGGGCACCGACGCGGCCTGCGCGGCGAAGGAGTCGACCCGGTTCCCGTGCGCCTCGGGGTCGAGGCGCCGCTCGGCGAAGGTGAAGACACCGAGGATTCCGGCGAGCAGGATCGTGCCCTGGAGGAACAGGGACGGTCCGTCGACGGCGATAGCGCCCATCGCCGCGATGTGCGCCTTGGTGGTGCCGTATCCGTCCGCCGCGAGCGCGACGACCGCGGCGAACGCCGCGGCCAGTGCGACGACGGCGACGAACACCTGTGCGTAGTAACGCGACTTGCGCGGCACGAAGGCCTCGACCAGAACTCCGATGACCGCCGCGCCGAGAACGATCAAGGTGGGCGACAACTGCCCGTATTCGATCTTCGGTGCGTTGATCTTGGAGATCGGCTCGGCTGCGGTTGCCGCCGTTGTCCACAGGCTGTGGACGGCTGATGCGCTCACTTGGCCGCCTCCACCGCGGGCTGGGGGTCCGTCTTGTGTACATCTGACATGGTCTGCTTGACCGCCGGGTTGACGATGTCGGTGACCGGCTTCGGGTAGACGCCCAGGAAGATCAGCAGAGCGATCAGCGGGGCGACCACCAGGAGCTCGCGCACCCTGAGGTCAGGCATCTCGGCCACCTCCGCCTTGACCGGGCCCGTCATCGTCCGCTGGTAGAGGACGAGGGTGTAGAGCGCGGCGAGGACGATGCCGAAGGTGGCGACGATACCGACGGCCGGATAGCGCTCGAACGCGCCCACCAGGACCAGGAATTCACTCACGAAGGGCGCGAGGCCGGGAAGCGACAGGGTCGCGAGGCCGCCGATCAGGAAAGTGCCCGCGAGCACCGGGGCTACCTTCTGCACCCCTCCGTAGTCGGCGATCAGACGCGAGCCGCGCCGCGAGATCAGGAAGCCCGCCACGAGCATCAGGGCGGCGGTCGAGATCCCGTGGTTGACCATGTAGAGCGTCGCGCCCGACTGGCCCTGACTGGTCATCGCGAAGATGCCCAGAATGATGAACCCGAAGTGCGAGATCGACGCGTAGGCGACCAGTCGTTTGATGTCCCGCTGTCCGACCGCGAGCAGCGCCCCGTAAATGATGCTGATCAGCGCCAGGACGAGGATCACGGGTGTCGCCCACTTGCTCGCCTCCGGGAAGAGCTGGAGGCAGAAGCGGAGCATCGCGAAGGTGCCGACCTTGTCGACGACCGCCGTGATCAGCACGGCGACCGGCGCGGTGGCCTCGCCCATGGCGTTGGGCAGCCAGGTGTGCAGCGGCCACAGGGGCGCCTTCACCGCGAAGGCGAAGAAGAAGCCGAGGAACAGCCACCGCTCGGTGCTGGTCGCCATGTGCAGCGACCCGTTGGCCCGCGCCTGGACGATCTCCTGGAGCGAGAAGCTTCCGGCCACTACGTAGAGGCCGATCACGGCGGCCAGCATGATCAGGCCGCCGACCAGGTTGTAGAGGAGGAACTTCACCGCGGCGTACGAGCGTTGGGTCGCCGCCGCCTCGTCCCCGTGTTCGTGGGCACGGTCCCCGAAGCCGCCGATGAGGAAGTACATCGGGATCAGCATGGCTTCGAAGAAGATGTAGAAGAGGAAGACGTCCGTGGCCTCGAAGGAGATGATCACCATCGCCTCGACGGCCAGGATCAGGGCGAAGAAACCCTGGGTCGGACGCCAGCGCCTGCTTCCGGTCTCGTGCGGGTCGGCGTCGTGCCAGCCCGCCAGGATCACGAACGGCATCAGCAGCGCGGTGAGCGCGACGAGCGCCACCCCGATGCCGTCCACGCCCAACTGGTAGCGCACCCCGAAGTCCGGGATCCAGGCGTGGGATTCGGTGAGCTGGTAGCGGTCGCCGCCGGGGTCGAAACGCACCAGGGTGACCGCGGCGAGCGCCAGGGTGCCGAGGGACACGAGGAGCGCCAGCCATTTGGCGGCGACGCGCCGCGCGGCCGGCACGGCGGCCGTGGCGATCGCCCCGAGGGCCGGGAGCACCGCCGTCGCTGTCAGCAGAGGAAAGGACATCGGTATCAGACCGCCCTCATCAGCAGGGTCGCGGCGACGATGATCGCCGCACCGCCGAACATCGAGACCGCGTAACTGCGCGCGTAGCCGTTCTGCAGCTTGCGCAGCCGCCCGGAGAGGCCGCCCACCGAGGCCGCCGTCCCGTTGACCACTCCGTCGACCAGGGTGTGGTCGACGTACACCAGGGAGCGGGTGAGGTGCTCACCGCCGCGCACCAGCACGACATGGTTGAAGTCGTCCTGGAGCAGGTCGCGCCGGGCGGCGCGGGTGAGCAGGGAGCCGCGCGGGGCGACGACCGGAACGGGGCTGCGGCCGTACTGGAGGTAGGCGATGCCGGCGCCGACGACCAGCAGCACCATGGTCGCCAGGGTGACCGTGAGGGCACTCACGGGCGAGTCGCCCTCCGAGTGCCCGGTGACCGGCTCCAGCCAGTGCAGGAAGCGGTCGCCGATGCTGAAGTAGGCACCCGCGAAGACCGACCCGAAGGCCAGCACGATCATCGGGATCGTCATGGACCTGGGCGACTCGTGCGGGTGCGGCTCGTGGCCCTCGGCGTCGGGCTGCCAGCGCTTCTCCCCGAAGAAGGTCATGATCATCACGCGCGTCATGTAGTACGCGGTGATCGCGGCGCCCAGCAGGGCCACGCTGCCGAGGATCCAGCCCTCGGTGCCGCCCTTGGCGAAGGCCGCCTCGATGATCTTGTCCTTCGAGAAGAAGCCGGACAGGCCAGGGAAGCCGATGATCGCGAGATAGCCGAGGCCGAAGGTCACGAACGTGATCGGCATGTACTTCCTGAGGCCGCCGAACTTCCTCATGTCGACCTCGTCGTTCATGCCGTGCATGACCGAACCGGCGCCGAGGAAGAGGCCGGCCTTGAAGAAGCCGTGCGTCACCAGGTGCATGATCGCCCAGACGTAGCCGATGGGGCCGAGGCCCGCCGCCAGCACCATGTAGCCGATCTGCGACATGGTCGAGCCGGCCAGCGCCTTCTTGATGTCGTCCTTCGCGCAACCGACGATCGCACCGAACAGGAGCGTGACCCCGCCCACGACGGTGACGACGAGCTGGGCGTCGGGCGCCGCGTTGAAGACGGCGGCCGAGCGCACGATCAGGTACACACCAGCGGTCACCATGGTGGCGGCGTGGATGAGGGCCGAGACCGGGGTCGGGCCCTCCATCGCGTCCCCGAGCCAGGACTGCAGCGGCACCTGGGCGGACTTGCCGCAGGCGGCGAGCAGCAACATCAGGGCGATGGCCGTGAGCTTGCCCTGGGTGGCGTCCCCGGCCGCCCCCGGGTGTCCTTCGGAGCCGAGCAGGGGCCCGAAGGCGAAGGTCCCGAAGGTCGTGAACATCAGCATGATGCCGATGGACAGGCCCATGTCGCCCACGCGGTTGACCAGGAACGCCTTCTTGGCGGCGGTGGCCGCGCTGGGCTTGTGCTGCCAGAAGCCGATCAGCAGGTACGAGGCGAGACCGACACCCTCCCAGCCGACGTACAGCAGGAGGTAGTTGTCGGCGAGGACGAGCAGCAGCATCGCCGCGAGGAACAGGTTCAGATAGCCGAAGAAGCGGCGGCGGCGCTCGTCGTGCTCCATGTACCCGATCGAGTACAGGTGGATCAGCGAGCCGACACCGGTGATCAGCAGGACGAACGTCATCGACAGCTGGTCGAGCTGGAAGCCGACGTCCGCGCGGAAGTTTCCGACGGCGATCCAGCTGTACAGATGCTGGGTGAAGGTCCGGTCCTCAGGACCCTTCCCGAGCATGTCGGCGAAGAGCACGGCGGCGATCACGAAGGAGGCGGCCGCGAACGCGGTGCCGACCCACTGGCCGACGGCGTCGAGCCGCCGTCCGCCGCACAGCAGGACGACCGCTCCGAGCAGAGGCGCCGCTACCAGCAGCGCAATCAGGTTCTCCACGATTCAGCGACCCCTTACAGCTTCATCAGGCTGGCGTCGTCGACCGAGGCCGAGTGGCGGGAACGGAACAGCGACACGATGATCGCGAGCCCGACCACGACCTCCGCGGCGGCGACGACCATCGTGAAGAAGGCGATGATCTGGCCGTCGAGATTGCCGTGCATCCGGGAGAAGACCACGAAGGTGAGGTTGCAGGCGTTGAGCATGAGCTCGATGCACATGAACACCACGATCGCGTTCCGCCTGATCAGCACACCGGTGGCGCCGATCGTGAACAACAGGGCGGCGAGATAGAGGTAGTTGACCGGATTCACTTGGACGCCTCCTCCGTCTTCGTGCGCTCCAGGCGCTCCTCGGCGCGCTGCTCCAGCGCCTTCAGATCGTTCAGCGCCTCGGCCGACACGTCACGGATCTGCCCGCGGTCGCGCAGCGTCTTGCTGACGGTCAGCTCGGACGGAGTGCCGTCGGGGAGCAGGCCCGCGATGTCCACCGCGTTGTGCCGGGCGTAGACACCCGGCGCCGGCAGCGGCGGGACGTGCTTGCCCTCGCGCACGCGCTGCTCGGACAGCTCGCGCTGGGTCTTGGGCCGCTCGGTGCGCTCGCGGTGCGTCAGCACCATGGCGCCGACGGCGGCCGTGATGAGCAGGGCGCCGGTGATCTCGAAGGCGAACACGTACTTCGTGAAGATGAGGGCGGCGAGGCCCTCCACGTTGCCGTTCGCGTTCGCCTTCGCCAGGCCGTCGAAGTCCTCGATGGAGGCGTTGCCGATACCGGCGAACAGCAGGACTCCGAAGCCGAGTCCGCAGACCAGGGCCAGCCAGCGCTGCCCCTTGATGGTCTCCTTCAGCGAGTCCGCCGCGGTGACGCCGACGAGCATGACGACGAAGAGGAAGAGCATCATGATCGCGCCGGTGTAGACGACGATCTGGACGATGCCCAGGAAGTACGCGCCGTTGGCGAGGTAGAACACCGCCAGGATGATCATGGTCCCGGCGAGGCACAGCGCGCTGTGCACGGCCTTCCTCATGAAGACGGTGCACAGGGCGCCGATCACCGCGACGGTGCCGAGGACCCAGAACTGGAAGGCCTCTCCGGTGGAGGTGGAGTACGCGGCCAGGTCGGTCATGCCTTCTCCCCCTCTCCGGCGGCCGTACCCGAAGGAGTGGCCGAGGGGTGCGACTCGCCCTTGGAGACGGCCACCTGACGCTCGGTGCCGGGCGCGGCCTCGGTCACCAGACCCCGGTAGTAGTCCTGCTCGTCCGTGCCCGGGAAGATCGAGTGCGGTGTCTCGACCATGCCCTCCTCAAGGCCGGCGAGCAGCTGCTCCTTGGTGTAGATGAGGCTGGCGCGACTGCTGTCCGCGAGCTCGAACTCGTTCGTCATCGTCAACGCGCGCGTGGGGCACGCCTCGATGCACAGGCCGCACAGGATGCAGCGGGCGTAGTTGATCTGGTAGACGCGGCCGTACCGCTCGCCCGGGGAGTAGCGCTCCTCCTCGGTGTTGTCCGCGCCCTCCACATAGATGGCGTCCGCGGGGCAGGCCCAGGCGCACAACTCGCAGCCCACGCACTTCTCCAGGCCGTCCGGATGGCGGTTGAGCTGGTGCCGGCCGTGGAACCGCGGCGCGGTGGTCTTCTGCTGCTCCGGGTACTGCTCGGTCAGCCGCTTCTTGAACATGGCCTTGAAGGTCACGCCGAAACCGGCGACGGGGTTCTGGAAACCCGGTTTGGTCTCCTTCGGCTCCTCAGCCATCGGACCCCTCCTTTCCGTCACGAGATCCGGTAACCGATCCATCACTCGCAGTATCGGACCCGCCACTGACAACCAGCTCCCGCTCGTGGCGCGGACGGCGCCGCGGTACCGGCGGCAGCTCCTGGCCGGGCAGCGGGGGCACGGGGAATCCACCGGCCATCGGGTCGAAGGCGGCGGGCTCGGCGGGCGTCTCCTGGGCTCCCTGCTTGTCGCGGAAGATGTCCGCGATGAACGACAGCAACAGGAGGACGAGGACGCCTCCGCCGACGTACAGGGCGATGTCCGCGAAGGCGACGTGCTCGTTGCGCAGCGTCCGTACCGTCGCGACGAGCATCAGCCAGACCACGGAGACCGGGATGAGCACCTTCCAGCCGAGCTTCATCAGCTGGTCGTAGCGGACGCGCGGCAGCGTGCCGCGCAGCCAGATGAAGAAGAACAGCAGCAACTGCACCTTCACCACGAACCAGAGCATCGGCCACCAGCCGTGGTTGGCACCCTCCCAGAAGCTGCTGATCGGCCACGGGGCCCGCCAGCCGCCCAGGAAGAGCGTCGTCGACACGGCCGAGACCGTCACCATGTTCACGTACTCGGCGAGCATGAACAGCGCGAACTTGATCGACGAGTACTCGGTGTTGAAGCCGCCGACAAGGTCGCCCTCGGACTCCGGCATGTCGAAGGGGGCCCGGTTGGTCTCGCCGATCATCGTCACGATGTAGATGAGGAACGAGACCGGCAGCAGCACGATGTACCAGCGGTCGTGCTGCTGCTCGACGATCGTCGAGGTCGACATCGACCCGGAGTAGAGGAACACCGAGGCGAACGCGGCACCCATGGCGATCTCGTACGAGATCATCTGCGCGCAGGACCGCAGACCGCCCAGCAGCGGATAGGTGGATCCGGAACTCCAGCCGGCGAGCACGATCCCGTAGATGCCCACCGAGGCCACCGCGAGGATGTAGAGCATCGCGATCGGCAGGTCGGTGAGCTGCATCGTGGTGCGCTGACCGAAGATCGAGACCTCGTCGTCCGCGGGCCCGAAGGGGATCACCGCGATCGCCATGAAGGCCGGGATGGCCGCGACGATCGGCGCGAGGACGTAGACCACCTTGTCCGCGCGCTTGACGATGAGGTCTTCCTTGAGCATCAGCTTCACGCCGTCGGCGAGCGATTGGAGCATGCCCCAGGGCCCGTGCCGGTTGGGGCCGATGCGCAGCTGCATCCAGGCGACGACCTTGCGCTCCCACACGATGGAGAAGAGCACGGTCACCATCAGGAAGGCGAAGCAGAACACCGCCTTGACGACGACCAGCCACCAGGGGTCGTTGCCGAACATCGAGAGATCTTCAGCGGCGAGGTACGGCTTCATGCCTCCACCTCCTTGGGGGCCTCGGCGGCGATCGTCGCCGGGCCGATGCGGACGAGTGCGCCGGGCAGCGCGCCGGTGTCGGAGGCGACGCCCCCACCGGTCGAGTTCAACGGGAGCCAGACCACGCGGTCGGGCATCTCGGTGATCTGCAGCGGGAGTTCGGCCACTCCGGCGGGACCCGTCACGGCGAGGACGTCGCCGTTCTTGACCCCGGCCTCGGCGGCCGTGGCGGCCGACACGCGCGCGTGTGCGGCGTGCCGGGTCCCGGCGAGCGCTTCGTCGCCCTCCTGGAGACGCCCCCGGTCGAGCAGCAGCCGGTGCCCGGCCAGTACGGCCTCGCCGGCGGCCGGACGGGGCAACTGCACCCCGGTCTCCAGGGGTTCGGTGGCACGCGGCCCGTCCCAGGCGCCCAGCCGGTCGAGTTCCGCGCGCGTGGTGCGCAGATCCGGCAGCCCCAGGTGTACGTCCATGGCGTCGGCCAGCATCTGTAGGACGCGCGCGTCGGTGGGTGCCAGGCGCCGGGTCATCTGGTCGGGCTTGAGGGCCGCCTCGAAGGAGCGGACCCGGCCTTCCCAGTTGAGGAAGCTTCCGGCCTTCTCGGCGACCGCGGCGACCGGCAGGACGACGTCCGCGTGCTCGGTGACCTCACTGGGCCGCAGTTCGAGCGACACCAGGAAGCCCACCTCGGACAGGGCCGCACGCGCGCGTGCCGGGTCGGGAAGGTCGGCGACCTCCACGCCCGCGACCACCAGGGCCCGCAGTTCGCCGCCGGCGGCCGCCTCCACGATCTGGCCGGTGTCCCGGCCGTAGCGGTGCGGGAGTTCGGAGACGCCCCAGGCGACCGCGACCTCGTCCCGCGCGCGCGGGTCGGTGGACGGCCGTCCGCCGGGCAGCAGCGACGGAAGCGCGCCCGCCTCGATCGCGCCGCGTTCCCCGGCCCGGCGCGGGATCCACACCAGCCGGGCACCGGTGGCGGTGGCGGCCCGCACGGCGGCGGTCAGCCCTCCCGCCACGGCGGCCAGCCGCTCACCGACGGCGATCACCGCGCCCTCGGCGCGCAGCGCCTCGGCGGCCTTGGCGCCGTCGCCCTCCAGGCCGACACCACTCGCGAGCGCGTCCAGCCACTCGGTCTCGGTGCCGGGCGCGGCCGGCAGCAGCGTGCCGCCCGCCTTCTCCAGGCCGCGTGTGGCGTGTGTGGCGAGGGAGAAGGTCTTCTGCCCGTGCCCGCGCCACGCCTTGCGCAGTCGCAGGAAGACGCCGGGCGCCTCCTCCTCGGACTCGAAGCCCGCCAGCAGTACGGCGGGCGCCTTCTCCAGAGAGGTGTATGTGACGCCCGTACTGTCGAGGTCCCGGCCGCGTCCGGCGATCCGGGCGGCCAGGAAGTCGGCCTCCTCGGAGCTGTGCACGCGCGCGCGGAAGTCGATGTCGTTCGTGTCGAGGGCGACGCGCGCGAACTTGCTGTACGCGTAGGCGTCCTCGACGGTGAGCCGGCCGCCGGTGAGGACACCGGCCCGGCCGCGGGCCGCCGTCAGCCCCTGCGCGGCGGCCTCCAGGGCCTCCGGCCAGGAAGCGGGCTCGAGGACGCCCTCGGCGTTGCGCACCAGGGGCGTGTCGAGGCGGTCGCGCTGCTGCGCGTACCGGAACCCGAACCGCCCCTTGTCGCACAGCCATTCCTCGTTGACCTCGGGGTCCGGCGCCGCGAGGCGCCGCATCACCTTGCCGCGCCGGTGGTCGGTGCGCGTCGCGCAGCCGCCGGAGCAGTGTTCGCACACGGAGTGCGAGGAGATGAGGTCGAAGGGGCGCGAGCGGAAGCGATACGCCGCCGAGGTGAGCGCGCCCACCGGGCAGATCTGGATCGTGTTGCCGGAGAAGTACGACTCGAACTTGTCGCCGTCACCGGTGCCGACCTGCTGGAGCGCGCCCCGCTCGATCAGCTCGATCATGGGGTCGCCCGCGATCTGGTTGGAGAAGCGGGTGCAGCGGGCGCACAGCACGCACCGCTCGCGGTCGAGCAGCACCTGTGTGGAGATCGGGACCGGCTTCTCGTACGTCCGCTTCCTGCCCTCGAACCGGGACTCGGCGTTGCCGTGCGACATCGCCTGGTTCTGCAGGGGGCACTCGCCGCCCTTGTCGCAGACCGGGCAGTCCAGCGGGTGGTTGATGAGCAGCAGCTCCATCACACCGTGCTGTGCCTTCTCGGCGACCGGCGAGGTGAGTTGAGTCTTGACGACCATCCCGTCCGTACAGGTGATCGTGCAGGAAGCCATGGGCTTGCGCTGGCCCTCGACCTCGACGATGCACTGGCGGCAGGCGCCGGCCGGGTCGAGGAGCGGGTGGTCGCAGAACCGGGGGATCTCGATGCCGAGTTGTTCGGCGGCCCGGATGACCAGGGTGCCCTTGGGCACGCTCATCTCTACGCCGTCGATCGTCAGCGAGACGAGATCCTCCGGCGGGACCGCCGCTTCCCCGCCTCCGGAGGGAGCGCTGGTGGTCACTGTCATGCGTTCACCTCCGTGTGCTTGTCCGCCCAGGCCGTGGACCTGGCCGGGTCGAAGGGGCAGCCGCGGCCCGTGATGTGCTGCTCGTACTCCTCGCGGAAGTACTTGAGCGAGGAGAAGATCGGCGAGGCGGCACCGTCGCCGAGGGCGCAGAAGGACTTGCCGTTGATGTTGTCGGCGATGTCGTTGAGCTTGTCGAGGTCGGACATGGCGCCCTTGCCTGCCTCGATGTCCCGCAGCAACTGCACGAGCCAGTACGTCCCTTCGCGGCAGGGCGTGCACTTGCCGCAGGACTCGTGGGCGTAGAACTCGGTCCAGCGGGTGACGGCGCGGACGACACAGGTCGTCTCGTCGAAGCACTGGAGTGCTTTCGTGCCGAGCATGGAACCCGCGGCGCCCACTCCTTCGTAATCAAGGGGGACGTCGAGATGCTCGTCGGTGAACATCGGGGTCGAGGAGCCGCCCGGCGTCCAGAACTTCAGACGGTGACCGGGGCGCATCCCGCCGCTCATGCCGAGGAGTTGGCGCAGCGTGATGCCGAGCGGTGCCTCGTACTGGCCGGGACTGGTGACATGGCCGCTGAGTGAGTAGAGCGTGAAGCCCGGAGACTTCTCGCTTCCCATCGACCTGAACCATTCCTTGCCATTTTGGAGAATTGCGGGAACTGACGCGATCGACTCGACGTTATTTACAACAGTTGGGCACGCATAGAGACCCGCGACAGCAGGGAAAGGGGGGCGGAGCCGCGGTTGACCACGGCGGCCTTCGAGCGAGTCGAGCAGTGCGGTCTCCTCACCGCAGATGTACGCGCCCGCGCCCGCGTGCACGGTGAGCTGGAGGTCGAGTCCGCTGCCCAGGATGTTCTCGCCGAGGTAGCCCGCCGCGTAGGCCTCACGTACGGCCTCGTGCAACCGCCGCAGTACGGGGACCACTTCACCGCGGAGATAGATGAAGGCATGCGAAGACCGGATGGCATAGCACGCGATCACAATGCCCTCGATGAGGCTGTGCGGGTTCGCGAAGAGGAGCGGGATGTCCTTGCAGGTTCCCGGCTCCGACTCGTCGGCGTTGACAACTAGATAGTGGGGTTTTCCATCTCCCTGGGGAATGAACTGCCATTTCATTCCGGTCGGGAATCCCGCGCCGCCGCGGCCGCGCAGTCCGGAGTCCTTGACGTACGCGATCAGGTCGTCCGGCGACATGGCGAGTGCCTTGCGCAGGCCCTCGTACCCCTCGTGCCTTCGGTAGACGTCCAGCGACCAGGACCTGTCCTCGTCCCAGAAGGCCGACAGCACGGGTGCGAGCAGCTTTTCGGGACTTGTTTCGTTGATCTCGGCTGCCAAGGTCATCACTCCCCCTCCTCTGCCACGGGACCCGCCGGGTGGGACGGGTCGGAGGCCGACGTGTCCTGCGGCGCGTCGTGCGAGCTCGGGTGCTCGGCGGGCCGCTGGTTCTGAGGTGCCCCTCCGCCTCGCGGATGCACCACGCGCGCGGGGGCGCTCTCTCCCTTGGCCAGGCGCAGTCCCACCAGTGAGGCGTGGCCCGCGCTGCCGCCGGCCTCCACCGCGCCCTCGCGCTCGTCGGGGAAGCCCGCCAGGATCCGGGCGGTGTCCTTGAAGGTGCACAGCCGGGCGCCGCGGGTCGGGTCGACGTCCACTCCCGCGCGCAGGTCGTCGACGAGACGCTTGGCCGAGTCGACGGTCTGGTTGTCGAAGAACTCCCAGTTGACCATCACGACCGGCGCGAAGTCGCAGGCCGCGTTGCACTCGATGTGCTCCAGGGTGACCTTGCCGTCACCGGTGGTCTCTCCGTTGCCGACGCCCAGGTGGTCCTGGAGGGCCTCGAAGATGGCGTCGCCGCCCATGACGGCACACAGGGTGTTGGTGCAGACACCCACCTGGTAGTCACCGCTCGGCTTGCGCCGGTACATCGAGTAGAAGGTCGCGACCGCGGTGACCTCGGCCGTCGTCAGACCCAGTACCTCCGCGCAGAACCGCTGTCCCGTGCGCGTGACATGGCCCTCCTGCGACTGCACGAGATGCAGCAACGGAAGGAGCGCCGAGCGGGAGTCGGGGTAGCGGGCGATGATCTCGCGCGCGTCCGCCTCCAGCCGGGCCCGGACATCGGCCGGGTAGTCGGGCGCTGGCAGTTGGGGCATGCCCAGGCTGACGCCCTCGGGGGTGGTGGTCACCGGTCGACGCCTCCCATCACGGGGTCGATGGACGCGACGGCGACGATGACGTCGGCGACCTGGCCGCCCTCGCACATCGCCGCCATGGCCTGCAGGTTGGTGAAGGACGGGTCACGGAAGTGGACCCGGAAGGGGCGGGTGCCTCCGTCGGAGACGACGTGCACCCCGAGCTCGCCCTTGGGCGACTCGACCGCCGCGTACGCCTGTCCCGGCGGCACGCGGAAGCCCTCGGTCACCAGCTTGAAGTGGTGGATCAGGGCCTCCATGGAGGTGCCCATGATCTTCTTGATGTGGTCGAGCGAGTTGCCGAGACCGTCGGGGCCGAGCGCGAGCTGGGCGGGCCAGGCGATCTTCTTGTCGGCGACCATGACCGGGCCGGGCTGCAGCCGGTCCAGGCACTGCTCGATGATCCGCAGCGACTGGCGCATCTCCTCCAGGCGGATCAGGAAGCGCCCGTAGGAGTCGCAGGTGTCGGCGGTCGGGACCTCGAAGTCATAGGTCTCGTAGCCGCAGTACGGCTGGGACTTGCGCAGGTCGTGCGGCAGACCCGCCGAGCGCAGGACCGGGCCGGTGGCACCGAGGGCCATGCAGCCGGCCAGGTCGAGGTAGCCGACGTCCTGCATACGGGCCTTGAAGATGGGGTTCCCGGTGGCGAGCTTGTCGTACTCGGGGAGGTTCTTCGTCATCTTCTTCACGAACTCGCGGATCTGGTCCACCGCGCCCGGGGGCAGGTCCTGCGCGAGTCCGCCGGGGCGGATGTACGCGTGGTTCATCCGCAGGCCGGTGATCAGCTCGTAGATGTCGAGGATGAGCTCACGGTCGCGGAACCCGTAGATCATGATCGTGGTCGCGCCCAGCTCCATGCCTCCGGTGGCGATGCACACCAAATGGGAGGAGAGTCGGTTCAGCTCCATCAGGAGCACGCGGATGATCGTGGCGCGGTCGGTGATCTGGTCCGTGATGCCGAGGAGTTTCTCGACGGCGAGGCAGTACGCGGTCTCGTTGAAGAACGGCGTCAGGTAGTCCATGCGCGTCACGAACGTGGTGCCCTGCGTCCACGTACGGAACTCGAGGTTCTTCTCGATGCCGGTGTGGAGGTAGCCGATGCCGCAGCGGGCCTCGGTGACCGTCTCGCCGTCGATCTCCAGGATGAGCCGGAGCACGCCGTGGGTGGACGGGTGCTGCGGGCCCATGTTGACGATGATGCGTTCGTCGTCGGACTTGGCCGCCGACTGCGCGATCTCGTCCCAGTCGCCGCCGGTGACCGTATATACGGTGCCCTCGGTCGTCTCGCGGGGCGAAGCGGCTGATGCCCCGGAAGGGGTCTGCGTGCTCATGAGTACGACCTCCGCTGGTCCGGAGCCGGGATCTGGGCGCCCTTGTACTCGACGGGGATGCCGCCGAGGGGGTAGTCCTTGCGCTGCGGGTGGCCCTGCCAGTCGTCCGGCATCATGATCCGCGTCAGTGCCGGGTGACCGTCGAAGATCAGCCCGAAGAAGTCGTACGTCTCGCGCTCGTGCCAGTCGTTCGTCGGATAGACGGAGACGAGCGAGGGGACGTGCGGATCCGCGTCGGGGGCGCTGACCTCCAGGCGGATCAGCCGGTTGTGGGTGATCGAGCGCAGGTGGTAGACGGCGTGCAGCTCGCGGCCCTTGTCGTGCAGGTAGTGGACGCCGGAGACGCCGGTGCAGAGCTCGAACCGGAGGGCCGGGTCGTCGCGCAGGGTCTGGGCGACGCGGAGCAGGTACTCGCGTTCGACGTGGAAGGTGATCTCGTCGCGGTCGACGACCGTCTTGTCGATGACGCTCTCGGGGACGAGTCCCTGTTCCTCCAGGGCGCCCTCCAGTTCGTCGGCCACCTCGTCGAACCAGCCGCCGTAGGGGCGGGCGGCCGCGCCGGGGAGCCGGATCGAGCGGACCAGGCCGCCGTAGCCGGAGGTGTCGCCGCCGTTCTCCGCGCCGAACATGCCGCGCTGGACGCGGATCTCCTCGCCCTTGTCGCCTCGCTGGCCGGGAAGGTTGGAGGCGCCGAGGTCCTTCTCGGGGTTGACCCCGTTGCCGTTCGCGTCGCTCACCGCAGCAGGCCCTTCATCTCGATGGTGGGAAGCGCCTTGAGCGCCGCTTCCTCCGCCTCGCGGGCCGCCTCCTCGGCGTTGACGCCGAGCTTGGAGGTCTGGATCTTCTGGTGGAGCTTGAGGATCGCGTCCATCAGCATCTCGGGGCGCGGCGGGCATCCGGGCAAATAGATGTCGACCGGGACGATGTGGTCGACGCCCTGCACAATGGCGTAGTTGTTGAACATTCCGCCCGATGACGCACAAACCCCCATGGAGATCACCCACTTGGGATTGGGCATCTGGTCGTAGACCTGCCGCAGCACCGGCGCCATCTTCTGGCTCACCCGGCCGGCCACGATCATCAGGTCGGCCTGGCGAGGTGACCCACGGAAGACCTCCATACCGAAGCGCGCCAGGTCGTAACGCCCGGCGCCGGTCGTCATCATCTCGATGGCACAGCAGGCGAGTCCGAACGTCGCGGGGAAGACGGACGCCTTGCGCACCCAGCCCGCGGCCTGCTCGACGGTGGTCAGCAGGAATCCGCTCGGCAGCTTTTCTTCGAGTCCCATGTCTTAAAGGCCCCTCAGTCCCATTCCAGGCCGCCGCGCCGCCATACGTACGCGTACGCCACGAAGACGGTGAGCACGAAGAGCAGCATCTCCACGAGCCCGAAAACACCCAGGGCGTCGAAGGTGACGGCCCAGGGGTAGAGGAAGACGATCTCGATGTCGAAGACGATGAAGAGCATCGCCGTCAGGTAGTACTTGATGGGAAAACGCCCGCCGCCGACCGGCGTGGGGGTCGGCTCGATGCCGCACTCGTACGCGTCGAGCTTGGCGCGGTTGTACCGCTTCGGACCGATCAGCGTGGCCATGACCACGGAGAAGATCGCAAAGCCTGCCCCGAGGGCTCCCAGTACGAGGATCGGCGCATACGCGTTCACGCTCCTCGCTCCTCTCAGTCGGCACTGACTGGTGGCGGTTCGACGAGCCTGCGCCCCTGCCTCACCAGCACCGCGAACCTCACCCGTCCCGGCGAAGATCGCGGACATGTGAAGCAGGTCACAAGCCCAACTGCCTCGCATCTTATGCCCGGCGGTCTGTGATCTGCGACACGGGGTATTGCACAAGCTTTGTGATCTCCACCACCTGACGAACGATCATGAAGTCGGATGAGCGGTGATCTTCACACGCGAAGCGTCAGGTCGGTCACCAGACGTGACATTTTCGTTCATCGCCGCAGGCCCAGGGGGGCGTCTCAATATCAAGAGACTTCCGCTGCATGCAAATTGGTGTTGGACGCACCCCCTTGATAGAGGAGCGCGTTCACACTTCAGGGGGGGATCACTGGACGGATGTGGACACGTGCGCGCGTTCACGAGCAGGGGCGGCCTGGAGGCTGCCGGGGTTCACGCGCGGGACGCCACCGCCCGAGTGACCGTTCCGTGACCTGCGCCACATCTACCTATGAGTCAGATAAGCCGGGCTTGGCCATCGGTTTCAACCGGTGGTAGGCGGAGGGCAATTCGGACGTAATACTGAAAGGCCATGATCACGGGCCTAGTGGACGATGTCCGCAATGCCCGTTACGGCGTCAATAAAGAGTGACGCGCGACGAATTCGGCCGCCGATTGAACAACTGTGGCGCACCACACGTTTCTTGAAGGTATGAGGGAGCCCCTGGTACCGCTAGTACCCATGTCCCACACCGCACACATACGAAGCCACCGGAAGCCCCGCCGCAACGCCCCGTCGCTCGCGATGCGCGCCGGAGTTGCCGGTGGCGTCCTCAGCACCCTGGCAGTGGCCGGGGCAGCGGGTTCGGCGAGTGCCGCCGAGCCCGTGACGCAGACGCTGGAACTGCCGACCCTGACGGCCGATCTGGCCACCCAGGTCGCGCAGTCCGCGGACGCCACGCAGCAGACCGCGGCCAACTACGAGCTGCAGGCGGAGCGCGACGCGGCCGCCGCCAAGGCCGCCAAGCAGGCCAAGGCCGACCTGGCCGACGCCAAGAAGAAGGCGGAGACCAAGCAGAAGGCCGAGGCGGCACGCAAGGCCGCGGCGGCCGACGCCGTCTCGCGTTCCTCGGCGCGGACCGTCCTGTCCGCCAGCGCCTCCACGTCCACGAACATCGCCGCTCCGGCCAGCGGCAGTGTCGCGACCGTGATCGCGTTCCTCAAGGCGCAGGTCGGCGACGCGTACGTCATGGGCGGCACCGGACCCAACGCGTGGGACTGCTCCGGTCTGGTGCAGGCGGCGTTCAAGCAGGTCGGCGTCGACCTGCCGCGTGTCTCGCAGGACCAGTCGGTGTCCGGTACGCCGGTTTCGCTGTCCAATGTTCAGGTCGGCGACATTCTGTACTGGGGTTCGGCGGGTTCGGCGTACCACGTCGGTGTGTACATCGGTAACGGGCAGTACCTGGACGCGGCCAACCCCGGCAAGGGTGTCGTGATCCAGGACCTTTCGGGCTACCCGGCGACGGGCGCGGTGCGCGTGCTCTGACCCACGGGTGTCTTCCGGAGGGCCGCTTCCTGTGCGGGGAGCGGCCCTCCGGCCTGTCCTGGAGGCGGTTCTCCGGCGGCCTGATCCGGAGGCCGGTTCTCCGGCGGCCAGTTCCAGAGGGCAGTTCTCCGGCGGCCTGCTCGGGAGGCGGTTCTCCGGCCCGGGCCGGGCTGTTCGGGTACGCCGCGCGACGGCATGCGCCAGGGTGGGAACCGGCGCCGGAGGGCGGCGGACCGCCGTCGGCCGCGGTGCCCGCGCCCGAAGGAGACAGCGATGCCCCGTGTGTTCGTCCAGGGAAGCCCGGTCGGCTCGTACCCGCCGCTCACGCCGGAGGCCCGACGCGGAACGGTCCGCAGGATCACCGAGGTCGGGGAAGAGGTTCTGCACCGCCCCTGTCGGGACGTGACCGAGTTCGGCCCCGATCTCGCCGCGCTCATCGACGACATGTTCCTGACCATGTACGCCGCGGACGGCGCCGGCCTCGCCGCGAACCAGGTCGGTGTGGATCTGCGGCTCTTCGTCTACGACTGCCCCGACGACGACGGGGTCCGGCACGTCGGCCACATCGCCAACCCGGTCCTGGAGCGGCTCGCACCCTCCGGCCGACGCCTCCTGGACGAGGGCGAGGGGTGTCTGTCCGTCCCGGGGGCCGTCGTGGACGTACCCCGCCCCGACCGGGCCGTCGTGCGGGGCGTGGACAAGGACGGGAACCCGCTCGTCATCGAGGGGACGGGGTACTTCGCGCGCTGTCTGGAGCACGAGAGCGACCATCTCGACGGACACGTCTACCTGGACCGGCTCTCCCGGCGGGACCGCAAGGACGCCCTGCGGCAGGTGGCCGAGCGGCGCGAGCGGGTGGTGGCCCGTCGCGCCGCCAAGGAGTCGGAGCTGTCCCGGTGACCGCTCGGGCGGCCCGTCCGGTCAGGCCTTCGGGGCCACCTTCGAGAGGCCGTTGATGATGCGGTCCATCGCGTCGCCGCCCGTCGGGTCGGTGAGGTTCGCGAGCATCTTCAGCGTGAACTTCATCAGCATCGGGTGGCTCAGGCCGCGCTGGGTGGCGATCTTCATGACCTTCGGGTTGCCGATGAGCTTCACGAAGGCGCGGCCGAGGGTGTAGTAGCCGCCGTAGGTGTCCTTGAGGACGCGCGGGTAGCGCTGGAGGGCCAGTTCGCGCTGGCCCGGGGTGGCACGCGCGTGGGCCTGGACGATGACGTCGGCGGCGATCTGGCCGGACTCCATGGCGTAGGCGATGCCCTCGCCGTTGAAGGGGTTCACCAGGCCGCCGGCGTCACCCACCAGGAGCAGGCCCTTGGTGTAGTGCGGTTGACGGTTGAAGGCCATCGGGAGTGCGGCGCCGCGGATCGGGCCGGTCATGTTCTCGGGGGTGTAGCCCCAGTCCTCCGGCATCGAGGCGCACCAGGCCTTCAGGACCTCGCGCCAGTCCAGCTCCTTGAAGGAGTTGGAGGTGTTGAGGACGCCGAGGCCGACGTTCGAGGTGCCGTCGCCCATACCGAAGATCCACCCGTAGCCGGGCAGCAGGCGGTCCTCGGCGCCCCGGCGGTCCCACAGCTCCAGCCACGACTCCAGGTAGTCGTCCTCGTGACGCGGCGAGGTGAAGTACGTACGGACGGCGACGCCCATCGGGCGGTCCTCGCGGCGGTGCAGGCCCATCGCGAGGGAGAGGCGGGTGGAGTTGCCGTCGGCCGCCACCACCAGCGGGGCGTGGAAGGTCACCTCCCGCTTCTCCTTGGAGTCGGCGTCGCCCAGCTTCGCGTGCACGCCGGTGATGCGGCCGGTGCGGTCGTCGATGATCGGGGCGCCGACGTTGCAGCGCTCGTACAGCCGCGCGCCCGCCTTCTGCGCCTGCCGCGCCAGCTGCTCGTCGAAGTCGTCCCGCTTTCGCACGAGTCCGTAGTCGGGGTAGGAGGCGAGATCCGGCCAGTCGAGCTGGAGGCGGACGCCGCCGCCGATGATCCGCAGGCCCTTGTTCCGGAGCCAGCCGGCTTCCTCGGAGATGTCGATGCCCATCGACACCAACTGCTTGGTGGCGCGCGGGGTCAGCCCGTCACCGCAGACCTTCTCGCGCGGGAAGGCCGTCTTCTCCAGGAGCAGGACGTCGAGCCCCGCCTTCGCCAGGTAGTACGCGGTGGTGGAACCGGCTGGCCCGGCCCCGACGACGATGACGTCGGCGGTGTTTTCGGAGAGGGGTTGGGGCTCGGTCACGGCGGGGTCTCCCCAAGACTCGAAATCAACGTGCCGACGGGCACTGGACATGGGCAGTCTATGCAGCGGTACCGATCACCCGGCTGAAGGGCTGCCCCGTGAACCGAGCTCTCCCCGACGTACGCCTGCGCGTCCCCACCGACGAGGACGCCCTCGCGTGGCACCGGGTCTTCGACGACCCCGAGGTCATGGAGTTCCTCAGGGGCCACACGGCCGAGCCGTCCGTGTACGAGGAACTGACCGCGCGCCAGCGGCGGCACGACGCTGAGTACGGATTCTGCCTGTGGACGATGGTCGGCCCGGGGGACGAGGTGCTGGGCTTCACGGGCGCGCAGCCGTGGCCGCACTCCTGGGGGCCGGCCGGACAGATCGAGATCGGCTGGCGGCTGGGGCGGGCGCACTGGGGCAAGGGGTACGTCACGGCGGCGGCGCGGACCACCCTGGAGCGAGTCCGCGCGGCGGGCGTCACGGACGTCGTCGCGATGGTCGACGCGGCCAACGCCCGTTCCATCGCGGTGACTCAACGGCTCGGCATGGAGCTCACGGATCGGTTCACGCTGCCCTCGTCGACGCAGGAGGGCCACTGCTACCGACTGGCCCTCTGACGGAATCCGGAAGGCCTCCTCACGGCTTCCGGAAGGGCACGGGCGAGGCTTACCCTGCCGGTACCGCTGGGGGTGACGTCTGTGCGCATAACACCCAAGACACCCGAAGTACGCGTACCGCGACTCGTCGGTCTGATGGCCGTGGACGCGCGTGAGACGGCAGAGGCGCGGGGTGTGCTGCTCGCCGCGCCCGACCGGCCCGACTTCCATCGGACGGTCGTCGACTACGTCGTACGGCAATTTCCGCAGCCCGGGGCCGAAGTGCCGCGCGGAGCCGTCGTCACCGTGTGGTTCGACCTCGGGGACGCGGAGGGCGGCGCCGGAGTGCGCGAACCCCGGCCGCCCCGCCCGCCGTCGGGCGGGCTGCGCCGCGAACTCGACCAGCCCGGCGACCCGTTCGAGGTTCTCAGGTAGCCGGACCTCAGGTAATCGGACCTCAGGCAGCCGGTTCCCAGGTAGCCGGTCCTCCGGGGTGGGCAGTCTCTCCGGCGTGGGCAGTCTCTCCGGGGGGTGGGCGGGGCCGGGTGGTTCAGGCCTGCTTGTAGCCCCGGTGGAGGGCCACGATGCCGCCCGTCAGGTTGCGCCAGGCCACCTTCGACCAGCCGGCCTTCTGCAGCCGCTCGGCCAGTTCCGGCTGGGTCGGCCAGGCGCGGATGGACTCGGCGAGATAGACGTACGCGTCGGGGTTGGAGGAGGCGGCACGGGCGACCGGGGGCAGCGCGCGCATCAGGTACTCGGTGTAGACCGTGCGGAACGGCGCCCAGGTGGGGTGCGAGAACTCGCAGATCACGACGCGCCCGCCGGGCTTGGTCACGCGGTACAGCTCGCGGAGCGCGGTGTCGGTGTCCTGCACGTTGCGCAGCCCGAAGGAGATCGTGACGGCGTCGAACGTGTCGTCCTTGAAGGGCAGCCTGGTCGCGTCACCGGCCGTCAGCGGCAGCCAGGGGTGGTTCCGCTTGCCGACGCGGAGCATCCCGAGGGAGAAGTCGCAGGGGACGACGTACGCGCCGGTGCGGGCGAAGGGGAGCGACGAGGTCGCCGTACCGGCCGCGAGGTCGAGGATCTTCTGTGCGGGGCGCGCGTCGACCGCCTTCGCGACCTCCTTGCGCCACACCCGGTCCTGGCCGAGCGACAGCAGGTCGTTCGTCAGGTCGTACCGTTCCGCCACGTCGTCGAACATCGAGGCGACTTCGTGCGGCTGCTTGTCCAGGGATGCGCGGGTCACGATCCCATTGTGGCAGTACGGGCCGGGCGACTCTCCGGCGCCCGGCCGCAGAATCGGACGCGGTCGGGGGCGCCCGCCCGGGGCCTGGTTCCTCGCGCAGGTCAAAGGCCGCCTTCCGCGCACGAGGACGAGCGCCGCACCCGTCCCGGTGAACCGTGGGGACGGGTGCGGCGCTGCCCGGCGGCCCGGGTGTCCGCCGCCGGCCGATCGGGGTCCGCGGACGGCCGTGGGCCACCGCGGGGACTACGACGGACTCCGACGGACGGACTACGGGATCTCGGTGAACAGCGCGACGATCCTGTGGTTGGCGTTCATGGTGATCCGGTAGCTCGGCGTGGTGACATTCTGGGGGACGCCGTCGACCTCCCAGCCGGCGAACTGGAATCCCCCGTTGGGGGTGGCGGTGACGGTGACCACCGAACCGGGGTCGTACGGGCCGTACTCGCTGGGCTTGACGCTGCCTCCGGCGACGGGGCTGGTGGCCAGGTCGAGAGAGACACGGTCGGTGACCGTCGAGGCGCGGTAGCCGGCCAGGAACTCGGCGGCCTGTGTCGCGACGGCGGCGTTGTTGTTGTCCGCGTCACCGAGGGCCTGGTCGTTGAGCAGGTTCTCCGTGTTGGAGTACTGGTTGACGACCTGGCACCGCAGGGTGCAGGCGCTGGAGTAGGCCATGATCGTGTGGTGCCGCTGGTCGGGGGTGACCCAGCCGTAGTTGAAGGTGCCCACGGGAGTCGTTCCCCCCTGGTTCACCACCGTCTTGCGGTCGTGCATCAGACCGAAGTTGTGGCCGATCTCGTGCGCGAGGTTCTCCCACCCGGTGATGGAGTAGGCGCTGGTGACCGAGAAGGCGTCGTTGTCGGTCGCCGGGCCCGCCGGGTTGGGCAGGTCGGCCTGCCCGGAACTGTCCTCCGGGGGGATGGCGGCGACGAGCGCCACCAGGTCGGCGCCGAATGCCGCCCGCTGGGCGGCGGCCGTGGCGCCGAGGGTCAGGTTCGCGGGGTTGCTGATCATGCTCAGCAGGGTTCCGGCGTTCTCGCGGGCGACGCCCGTCGCCTGGGTCTGGTACGAGTGGACGACGTGGACGCTGGCAGGCACTCCGCTGGTCGCGAGCGCCCTGTTGAGCTGGTTCACGCCGTAGTTGATCCGGCCCTGGACCGCCCCGACGCTGCCGAGTTCGGTGACGGTGGCCGGGGTGTAGGCGACGACGATGTCGATGGCCGCGGGGTTTTCGGGGGTGGCGACCCGCAGACCCGGCTTGTGGGGCTTGTGGGACCTGCTCGGCGGCAGGGTCACCGTGTCGACACCCTGTCCGCTGGGGGGCAGCTTCAGGGTGTCGATCTCCTGGAGCAGGTACCGGCCCGGACGCTTGGCCAACGGCGAGTACTGGTACTGGAGGAAGCCGACCTCGATCTCGCCAGAGAGGGTGACGGGCCCGGCGGTGCAGGCTCCGATGACGGACACGGAGATGGTGTTCTCGGGATGTCCGGGGTCGTGACCGGCCCAGAACACCGTGCCGTCCGCCTCCAGGCTCTTGAAGTCCTCGACCGCCGTGAAGCCCTTGCCGTGGTCGAAGAGGGGGAACGTGCGGCGCTCGGGCTTCCCGTCCGTCTCCTTACGGCACAACGAACGGAATTCCTGGGGATCCGTGCGCATCACGGCGCTGCGCTTCACCCAGGGCTCGTGGTGGTCGTGCCCGCCGACGGCTCCGGCGGCAGGGGTGTTCAGGGCCAGCGCGAGGGTGGAGGTGAGGGCGGTCGCCGCGGTGGAGGCGGCGAGCAGGGAACGACGCATGAGGTACGTCAGCCTCTCTGTGGGGGTTTCTCCTCATGCTCGTAACCAAGATCGCGCCCGGCACCTTCTGCACGTGCTCGCACGGCCAACCGGGGCCAGGTTCACTCGGATACCGGCCTGTCCAGGACCAGTCGGCCCTTCCCGCCATGCGGCCCCGCCGGAGCCCGCGTCAGACGCCCGCGGGGCGGTCGTCACGGCAGCAGTCGGGGCTTCTTTCGGGCGGCCACGTCCTCGACCCAGCCGAACAGGGGGATCGCGATCCAGATCAGCGCCCAGCCGATCGCGAACATGAACCACTGGCTCTCCAGGGGCAGCCACTTCTCGAAGGCCGGTACGTTCCAGAACTGGTCGATCAGCGGGACGGCCAGGATCAGCGCGATCTCGTGCCAGAGGTAGATCGTCACCGCGCGCCCATTGAAGATCGTCACCGTGCGGTCGAGCCGCTTGAAGCGGGCGAGCCACGCGAAGTCGACGTCGTGGTACGCCTTGAAGTACATCAGCAGCGTCACGAAGCCCGCCGACCAGAAGGCCTGTGCGAGAGGGATCTCGTCGAGGTCGTACGTGCCGAACTCCGCCTGGTGCGCGAGGGCGTACCAGCCGCCGTACGCGAGGGCCCCCAGCGAGGCGAGGACCACGGCGGCCGGCTTCAGGCGCCGGAGCACCCCCTCGCGGTGCGCGAAGCCGACGAGCCAGCAGAACAGGTAGGTGGCGAGGTCCGTGAGGGCGCTGCCGAAGCGGTCGTACGACGGCTGCCAGCCGTACTGGAAGACCACGATCGGGACGAGCGAGAGCAGCAGCACCGGGATCGGGGCCTTGCGGAAGATCTTCAGGAGCAGCGGGGAGAGCAGTACGAACCAGAGGTACGTCCGCAGGTACCAGAGGATCTCCCAGGCCTGCACGCCCCACTGGTTGCCCGGCGGGTCCCCGACCGGGACGATCCAGAACACGATCTGCCAGCCCGGCATCCAGCCGTGGACCAGCATCGCCATCACGACGAAGAAGCCCCAGAACCAGAACGGCGGCAGCAGTCGCCGCATCCGGCTTCTGACCACCTTGAACGCGGGGCGTTCCAGGGACTTGGCCATCAGCGTGCCGGCGAGCGCGAACATCACGCCCATCGACGGGAAGACCAGGCCCGCCCAGGCCCAGCCGAAGGTGTGGTAGGTGACGACGCGGACCAGGGCGACGGCGCGGAGGGCGTCGAAGTAGCGGTCGCGGCCCCCTGCGCCGCCTCTCGCCTTCGCTGACGCGTTGGCCGTCTCCGTCTCCGTCTGTGTCTCCGTCGGGGCAGGCTCCTCCGGAGGGGTCCGGGGAGGGGTCTCGGGACCGTACTGCCACTGTTCCTCGTACGGCACCGGCTGTTCGTACGGCACTGAAGACTCGTACGGCACCGGAGGCTCGTAAGGCACCGGCACCGGCACCGGGTCCTTGTACCCGGTCGGCTGTTGGTACTGCACCGGCTGTTGGTACGGCATCGGCTGCTCGGGCTGTTGTCCGTACGGCCGGGGCTGGTCGTACGGCTGCCCGTACCCGGGGTCGTACGCGTATCCGGGGCCGTATCCGTCGTCGTAGCCCTGCTGTCCCTGTTGTTCCGCGCCCCAGGTCATCTAGCTCACTCCTGCCGGGGTTCCGACCTCGCCCGTGCGCTTGAGCTTCTGCCAGCGGAGGCGGCCGCCGGTCAGGGCCGTGACGCAGGAGTGGATCAGAACCAGGTACATCATCTGGCGGTAGGCGAGTTGCTGTAGCGGCAGCATCGCGAGGTAGCGGTACTTCTCCCGGTCGAGCCGGAACGCGTAGGCCGCGCAGACCAGTTGGACCGCGAGGACGGTCAGCCAGGCCAGGAGCGCGGCCCGGAAGTCCACGAAGATCATCGAGTAGAGGGTGAACACGTCGATGAGCGGCGCGAACACCGGCGTGACGATCTGGAAGAGGACCACCAGCGGCATGCCCACGCGACCGAAGCGGCCCGAAGGCCCCTTGTCCGTAAGGGACTTGCGGTGCTTCCACAGCGCCTGCATCGTGCCGTAGCTCCAGCGGTAGCGCTGCGACCACAGCTGCCTGAACGAACCGGGCGCCTCCGTCCAGGCCTTGGCGTGCTCCTGATAGACGACCCGCCACCCCGCCCGGTGCATGGCGATGGTGATGTCGGTGTCCTCGGCGAGCGTGTCCTCGCTCATGCCGCCCACCTCCAGCACCGCGTCCCGGCGGAACGCGCCGATGGCGCCGGGGATGGTGGGCATGCAGCGCAGCAGGTCGTACATGCGGCGGTCGAGGTTGAAGCCCATCACGTACTCGATGTGCTGCCAGGCGCCGATCATGGTGTCGCGGTTGCCGACCTTGGCGTTGCCCGCGACCGCCCCGATCTCCGGGGCGGCGAAGGGCTGCACGAGCTGGTGCACGGCGTCCGGCTCGAAGACGGTGTCGCCGTCCATCATCACGACGATGTCGTAACGCGCGTTGCGGACACCGTTGTTGAGCGCGGCGGGCTTGCCCGCGTTCTCCTGCCGGATGACGCGGACGTTCGGCATGCCGAGCGACTCGGCGATCTCGGACGTGTTGTCCTCGGAACCGTCGTCGACCACGATGATCTCGATCGGATGCGTGCTCCTCGCCAGCGACCTCAGGGTGTTGGCGATGCATTCCTTCTCGTTGTACGCGGGCACGATGACGGTCACCGGCCGGGTGACCGTCGGCCCCCAGCTGAACTTCCCGCCCCGGCCGCGTCCGCGGTTGCGCTGCCGGTGGTGGCGGCGGGCGAGGACCAGCATCATCGCGAACCGGCCCATGACGGCGACGCCGACGACGACGAGGAACCAGGACAGGGCCGGTACGACCCATTCGGCGACCGCCACGGCGTAGACGAGCGCCCTGCCCTCGTAGAGGGTCGCGCCGGTGGCCTTCCGCTGGGCGGCCTGCGCGGCGCCGCCCGACGTCGAACCGGGGCCCGCCTGCTGCCCGTTCGCCTGCCCGCTGCCCGTCTTACCGCCGGTCTCCTGCCCGCTGTTCGTCCGACCGCCAGGAACGGGGCTCGAACCGGTGGCCGTTCCGTTGCCGCGCGCCCGGGACGCGGCCCGGTTCCGTTCGGCCTGGGCGCCGCTGACGGTGGTGAAGGTGTAGCCCTTCGCCTTCATCTTCTTGATGTACGCGCCGAGCGCCGCGACCGTCTGCGAGCGGTCGCCGCCCGCGTCGTGCATGAGGACGATGGCGCCCTGGTTGTTCTTCGGCGTCGCCCACTGGACGATCTTCGAGACGCCCGGCTTCTTCCAGTCGTCGCTGTCGGTGTCGACGAAGACGCTGGTGTAGCCGAGGCCGCCGAGCTGCTTGTAGACGGGCCAGCTGTAGTTGTCGACGGCGCTGATCTCCGACGAGTACGGGGCGCGGAACAGCGTGGTGGTGATACCGGCCGCGCCCGCGAGGGCCAACTGCGTCTGCTTCAGCTCGCGTTGGAGGCGTGCGGTGCTCTGGTAGGAGAGGTCGACGTGGGTGAAGGTGTGGATGCCGACCTCGTTGCCCTGGTCCACCAGGGTCTTCACCACGTCCGGGTAGCGGGAGACCATCGAGCCGACCATGAAGAAGGTGGCCTCGACGTCGTTCTCCTCAAGGACCTTGAGGACTTCGGGCGTCCAGTTCGCGGTCGGCCCGTCGTCGAAGGTCAGCACGATGGTCTTCTTCGGTACGGACTGCGTCTTCGCGGCGCCGCCCGCGAAGGTCAGGATGGGCCCGCCGTCGAGGATCTCCTCGGGGACCTTGTCGTAGGCCGCGCCGTCGCGCACCCGGGCGTCGTTGCCGATCTCGGAGCGCAGATAGCCGTCGAGCAGCATCACGCTGACGAGTGCCAGCAGGAGCAGCAGGGCGAGGATCACACGGGGTTTCTGCAGCGCCGCGGCCTTGCCGGCGGCCCGCTCCATCCTGGAGGGGGCACGCCGACGGCCGCGCGCGGGCGTCGTCGTAGTCATGAGAGTGGGTGCGCCCCCGTCAGTTGGCGCCGGTGGAGGCGGACGCCCCGGCGGTTGTCGTGGGAGCGGAGGAGGGCGCGGAGGAGGGCGCGGACCCGGTGGGCGGTCCCGACGGCGGGGTGCCGGTGGGCGCTCCGGTCGGGGCGCCGCCGGGTACGCCGCTGGGGGCGAGGCCGCCCTGCTGTACGCCGTAGCCACCGCCGGGCGCGGAACCGGCCCGGCCGCCGTCGAAGGGGAGGAGCGAGGACGGCGTCAGCGAGGTGCCCCAGCCCATGAAGGCCATGCCGAGCACGACGGCGTAGCCGAGGCAGACGACGCCGACGAGCATGCCGACTCTGCTCAGCAGGCGGGCGCGGCGCCCGGAGTTGTCAACGAACACGGGGCCGTCCACGGCCCCGCTACCGCGTTTGCGGCGGCGGCCACGCACCTGGGCATGGTTTTCGATGGCGGACTCGGATTGCATTCCCCAGACGGTAGGGCGCGTTTATGTGTCAGAAACTCTGACTTCCGTGTGAGCGGCCCATGAGGGATGCCCCAACCTGTATTTTCTCCATGAGAATCAAGGAATGCCCGCGCAGCTCAGGCCAGATGGATATGGAAGATATGCACCATTATGAAGTCCGAATCACCCGGTTTGTCGACACTCTCTCCCGCGATTCCGATGTCTGATCTGCATTCGGCAATCCAGTCCGGGTGTGACACATTTCCAGTTGGGAAACGACCGTTTGTTTCCGTCCTGAGACAGAAATCGCGAGAGATCACGAGAGCGGGTGCGTACACGATGCGGAGTTTCCTGAGGCCGGCCGCGGGGGTCGTCTGCCTGGCGGCCCTGGCCTGTGCGGGGTGCTCCTCGACCGGCGGCGGCGCCTCGGACACGGCGTCCGCGCGGCCCGGCCGGACGACGGCCGCGGCACCGAACCCGGGATCGACGAAGTCGTCGGCCACCTCGTACGCCCCGTACGTGAGCGCCACGACCCCTGTCGGCACCGACTCGGCGGGGGCGCCGACCACGTACAACCTGGCCTTCGTGATCTCCGACGGCAGCGCCTGCACGCCGAAGTGGGACGGGATGTACGCCATCGGCGACACGGCCGTGAAGTCCCGGATATCGGCGCTCAAGAAGTCCGGCGCGAGTGTGCGGGTGTCGTTCGGCGGCGCGGACGGCAAGGAACTGGCGTCGACGTGCGACAGCGCGAGCGCCCTCGCGGCGGCCTACGGCGCGGCCCTGGACGCCGCCGGCTCCACGCAGGCGGACTTCGACATCGAGGGCGCCCGGTTGAGCGACTCCGGCTCGGTCGCGCGGCGCTCCGAGGCCATCGCGCTGCTCCAGAAGAAGCGCCCCGGCCTGACGGTGTCCTTCACCCTGCCCGTCATGCCGTCCGGCCTCGACGCCGACGGCCTGGCGCTCCTGGAGTCCGCCAACGACCACTCCGTGGACGTCTCCACCGTCAACATCATGACTATGAACTACGGCAGTTCGTACGCCGACGACATGGGCGACTACGCGATCACGTCCGCCGAGGCGGCCCACGGTCAGCTGAGGAAGGTGTTCGGGCTGTCGGACGCCGACGCCTGGCGGGGGCTCGCGCTCACCTCGATGATCGGCGTCAACGACGTCGCCAACGAGACGTTCGGCCTCTCGGACGCGGCGCAGGTAAGGGCGTTCGCCGAGAAGAAGGGGGTGGCGTGGCTGTCGATGTGGGCGACGTTCCGGGACCAGCAGTGCGAGAAGGGCAGCGCCACCGCGGGCGACGCGTCGACCGACTGTAGTGGTGTGAAGCAGAGTTCGGGGGCGTTCGCCAAGGCGTTCGCGGGCTGAGCCGGCGACACGTGCCGTGATCAGCGGCTCCGGTACACCAGCCGCCCGCCGATCACGGTCGCCACGCAGGTCCCGGCACCGCGCCGGACCAGTTCGGCGCGGTCCGCCACGTCGAACACGGCGAACCGGGCGGGACCGCCCGGCGTCAGCCCCGGCAGCAGGATCAGCGGGGTCGGGGACAGCGATGCCGGCCCCGCGAGCGGGTCCGGCCGTCGCCCCACCGCGAGACCGACCCTGCGCACCGCGTCGACCACGACTCGCGACCGCAGGTCACCGGCCACCGCCACCGTGCCGTGCGCCAGCAACCGCTGGATCCCGCGCCGCGCGCTCGCGCCGACGCGTGCGGGATCGGCGCGGAAGATCCGTTTGGCCCGCTCCCCGCCGATGGGCTCCGTGCCGAAGCCTTCGGCCTCGCGCGGGTCCGGGTGGTACACGGCCTCCAGGAGCTCCGGGCCGTACGGGTTGAGCAGTCCCGGCGTCAGGATGCCGGGCCAGCGCCGCACCCTCGCATCCGGGTGGGCGGCGGCCAGTTCCTCGTACGGGCCGACGGCGGCGACGGCTGCCCCGTCGACCAGGACCGAGGTCCCGGTCGACCGCTCGGCTACATGAAGTGTCAGCACAGTGGGATCAGTTGGAGGCGAGCAGCTTCAGCTCGGGGTGGGCCGTGCCGCCCTCGATCGCCGTCGAGGAGATGTGGGACATGACGCGCTCGTCGACCGGGTCGTTCGCCGGGTCGTCGTGGACGACGATGTGCTCGTACGTCGTGGTCCGCTGGGCGGGGACGCGGCCCGCCTTGCGGATCAGGTCGATGATCTCCATGCGGTTGGAGCGGTGCTTCGCGCCGGCGGAGGAGACGACGTTCTCCTCCAGCATGATCGAGCCGAGGTCGTCCGCGCCGTAGTGCAGGGAGAGCTGGCCGACCTCCTTGCCGGTGGTCAGCCAGGAGCCCTGGATGTGGGCGACGTTGTCGAGGAAGAGGCGGGCGATGGCGATCATCCGCAGGTACTCGAAGAGCGTCGCGTGCGTACGGCCCTTCAGGTGGTTGTTCTCGGGCTGGTAGGTGTACGGGATGAAGGCGCGGAAGCCGCCCGTCCGGTCCTGTACGTCACGGATCATCCGCAGGTGCTCGATGCGCTCGGCGTTGGTCTCGCCGGTGCCCATCAGCATGGTGGACGTCGACTCGACGCCCAGCCCGTGCGAGATCTCCATGATCTCCAGCCACCGCTCGCCGGACTCCTTGAGCGGGGCGATCGCCTTGCGCGGGCGGGCCGGGAGCAGTTCGGCACCGGCGCCGGCGAACGAGTCGAGACCGGCCGCGTGGATCCGCTGGATGGCCTCCTCGACGCTCACCTCGGAGATCCGGGCCATGTGCTCGACCTCGGACGCGCCGAGGGAGTGGATGACCAGCTCGGGGTACGCGCCCTTGATCGCGGCGAAGTGCTTCTCGTAGTACTCGACGCCGTAGTCCGGGTGGTGTCCGCCCTGGAACATGATCTGCGTCCCGCCGAGCTCGACGGTCTCCGCGCAGCGGCGCAGGATGTCGTCGAGGTCGCGCGTCCAGCCCTTGGCGGTGTCCTTGGGGGCCGCGTAGAACGCGCAGAACTTGCACGCCGTGACACACACGTTCGTGTAGTTGATGTTGCGCTCGATGATGTACGTCGCGATGTGCTCGGTACCCGCGTACCTGCGGCGGCGTACGGCGTCGGCGGCTGCGCCGAGCGCGTGCAGCGGGGCGTCGCGGTAGAGGACGAGCGCCTCTTCCGGGGTGATCCGCCCACCCTCGGCGGCACGGTCGAGGACGGCTGTGACATCAAAAGACGTAAGGTCGGCCTTCTCGGTCACCGGGAGCGTCCCTTTCGTAAGGGTTGTGGACAGACTCAACCACCCTACGCCAGCCCACCGCGCGGGCCGACGTCAGCCCACCGGGCGGCCGACGTCAGACCGCGTAAGCCCGCTGCGCCGGCCCACGTCCTGCCGCCTGCCCGCCGTGTCGGCCGGCACCCGGCCGCGTGGACCCACCGTATCGGCCGGCACCCGGCCGCGTGATTCCGATGCGCCGGCCGACTCCTGCACCGACCGGCTCCCGTGCCGACCGACTCCCGGCCGCGCGGGCCCGCCGCGCCGACCGACGTCAGGCCGTAAAGGCCCCGATCAGAAGCCCCACGTACGCGCCCGCGATCAGGAACGGGCCGAACGGGATCGACGTCTTGCGCCCCGCGCGCCGCACGACCACCAGCCCCATCCCGTAGAGGCCGCCGAACAGGAACCCGGCGAAGGTCCCCAGGATCACCACGCTCCAGCCGTACCAGCCGAGCACCGCGCCGAGACCGAGGGCCAGTTTCACATCGCCGAAGCCCATGCCGTTCGGGTTGATGAGGAACAGCACGAAGTACCCGCCCCCGAGGGCGAGTGCCCCGAACAGCGCCGTCGGCCACTCCCCCGCGTGCTCGGGCAGGGCGGCGGCCACCCCGAGCAGCGCGAGCGCCGCCGCCGCGAGCGGCAGGGTCAGCGCGTCCGGCAGCCGCTGCACCCGGAAGTCGACCAACGCGAGCAGGACGCCGAGCGGCGCGAGCAGCAGCCAGACGCCCAGCTCCGGACGCGTCCCCGTCGCGAGGGCGAGCCCCGCGCAGAGCAGCGCGGTGACCGGCGGGACGAGGCGGACGCTCGGGCCGTACCGGGTTCCACCGGGTGACCGGGCGAGCCCCAGCCACCCGCGCGCGGCCCCGGTGATCGGCTGCCCTTCGGGACAGCGGTCCCGCCACGGCTCGTCCGGCTCGACGGCGAAGCGGTACGCGGGCCGGGGCACCAGGAGCCCCGCCGCCGCGCCCCACAGCGCGGCGACGGCGGTGAGCCAGAGGTCGAGATCCACGCGTTCCCCCAGGAAGTTCCGTTACGACGGCCACGGCATCGGCCTCAGTCCCAGCCCCGGCCGTTCGGCCTCAGCGGAGGGCGGCCATGTCGCCGGGCGCAGCCACGGCCGTTCGGCCAGCCCCGACCGTTCAGCCTCCGCTGTTCAACACCGGCCGTTCAGCCCCGGCGGAGAGCGACCGTGTCGCCGGTCGGCGGTCGCCGGGGCGGCCGTATCTCATCCCACCGCGGCCGCACCGCTCCGCCAGGTGGGCAGCAGTTCGTCGAGCAGTGCCTCCGTCCGGGGCGGCAGCCCCCGCGCCCCGCTGCGGGCGACCAGATCGGCGGCGAGCCGCTTCAGCCGGTCGCTGTCCCCCGTCGCGTGCGTCGCGCGCAGCAGCTCGTTCCAGAGCCGCTCGTCCGCCGGGGCCGAGTTCATCGAGGCGTTCAGCGCCTCGATCGCCTTCTCCGCCCGGTCCTTCTCCAGATGGAACGCGGAGAGGGCGAGGCCGATGTCCGCGACGAGCAGCGGCAGTTGGGCGTCGATGATCTCGTGGGTGAGCCAGCCGTAGCGCCCGCCGGGGCGGTCGGCGAGCAGCGGACCGCGGACGAGGACGAGCGCGTCGGTGAGCAACCGCCCGCGCACCACACGGCTGTTGACACCCTTGCCCTGCGTGGCCTCGTGGTAGAGGGAGCGCAGCACGTCCAGGTCGGAGACGACGGACTTGGCGAGCGTGAGCCGCCCGGTCGCGTCGGCGCCGAGGCGGGGCGTGCCGTCGGGGTCGTTGCCGAGCCAGCCGCGCAACCGCTCGACGAGCGCGTCGCGCACGTCCTCGGTGACACCGCGCGGCCACAGCGCGGAGGACAGCACGCGCGGGTGCACGCCTTCGCGGTGCAGCAGGAGCAGCGCCAGCGCCTCGTGCAGCAGCGGACTGCGTTCGCCGTCGGGCGTCTCCAGACCGATGATCTCGTACGGGCCCACGAGCCGCGCGTACACGGCGGGCCGTCCCTGTTCGCTGATGTCGACGAGGAACGGCGGGGAGTCCGTCGGACCGTCGGGCCCGCCGTCCGGGTCCGCCTCGACGAAGAGTTCCACGACCGCCTGCTGCTGCGCGACCGGCAGCATCTGCGCGTCGAGTTCGAGGCCGAGCAGCGGCGCGAGCAGTTTGCCCTCGCGGGTGATCTCCATCTCCCAGGCGGCGCCCGGCAGTTCGCCGGACTCGGTGCCGACCAGATAGCCGATTCCCAACCGCCCCGCGTCGGCGGACAGTTCGGCGAGCTTGAGGGCGTCCTCGGTGGACGGTTCGACGGCGAGGAGGACGAGGTGCGGGGCCCAACGGGTGTGCTGGGCGGGCCCGGTGCGGCCGGTGAGCACGGAGTCGTGGCCCGCGGCACCCAGCGCGCCGCGCCGCTGCCGTGTCTCCGCCTCCATCGTCTCGACGAGCGCCTCGACGTCGTCGAGGTGGCGCAGCCGGCTGGGCGCGAGCGGCGTCAGGTCCTCGCCGAAGCCGACGAGCGTGATCGTCATGCGGTCCGACCAGCCGTTGGTGGCCAACTCGGCGGCGACGGAGGCGAAGACGCCCGCACGGTCGGTCGCGCTTCCGCTCAGGGAGACGATGCCGGGCACGGCCTCCAGGTTGAGCAGCAGCCGCGAGTCGTCCATGGTGCCGAGGCTGACGAGGCCCGGGTAGGGGGCGGCGGTGTCGACCTCTTCGTACCGCTCGGCGTCCGCCCGTGCCAGCATCCAGAACGTCTGGTCCTGGCCGAGCTGCCAGGGCGCGGGCGGCTTTCCGGCGGGCTGGGCGAGCTGGAGGTGCAGATCGCCGTTGCCGCCGAGCCAGGCCGCGTAGACGGTCGGCAGCGGACGCGACTCGGCGGCGAGAGCGGCCGCGAGGCCGCGCAGCGACAGATCGAGGAGGCGTACGCCCTCGGGGTCGGCGCCGACGAGCAGCGCGTCCTGGGCGTCCGCGGCGGAACCGGTCGGCACCGGCGGCTCCATGCCGCGCCGCCCGCCGACCGCGCCGAGGGCCGACTGCCACAGGGCCTGGCGACGGCGCCGGCCGAGGGCGCCGAGGAGGCCCGCGGCGAGGAGGGGCGCGCCGACGAGGGCCTGGGGCAGCCCGAACCCGCCCTCCCCGGAGACCTGAGAACTCTGCCCGTTCCCCTGGTGCCGCTGGTTCTGCTCGCCCTGCTGGCTCTGTTCGTTCTGTTCGCGCGGCTGGTTCTGTTCACCCTGTTCGTCGGGCGAGTCCGACGCGGCTTCGGAGGAGGCGTGTTCCCGCTGCCCGCTGTCGTCGGCGCCGCGTTGGCCGCCGACGCGCTGCTGCGGCACGTGGATGTGCGCGGTGTCCCGGTCGCCCTGGTCACTCAGCCGGTCGCCGCCGACGCCCTGCTTGCCGACGCCCTGCTTGCCGATGCCCTGCTTGCCGCCGGCCTGCTGGTGGTCGCCGGACCTGGAGTAGTCGTGGATCTGCTGCTGGACCTGCTCCGGGATCCCGGGCGCCGCCTCGGGCATCTCGACGAGCTCGCCGCCGTGGGCGTCGCCGGGCATCTCCATGATCCAGCCGGGCCGGATGAGGCTGGCCTCGGACAGCTTGGACCCGTCGGGCTGCGTACGGTCCTTGTTGAGCTGGTAGATCTCCTTGTACCGGCGCCCGTCGCCGAGGTGCCGCTGCGCGATCTCCCAGAGGGAGTCGTGGTGCCGGCCCTCGGGAGGCTGGATCCGGTAGTACTTCGTGTCGCCGTGCTGGGCGGAGGTGCCGCTGTCCGCTTGGGACGCGGCCTGGGAAGCGGCGTTGGCGGCCTGTTCGGCGACCGCGGCGGCGACGCCTGCGGCGGCCTGCTCCCGCTGCTGCCCGAAGAGCCCGCCGGGGGTCTGCTGAGCGGCGGCGACAGAGCCGTGCGGGGTGCCCTCCAGGCTCTGGCCGAGCTGCGAGAGGCCCGGCGTGAAGCTCGCGGCGGCGGCGCTGACGAGCAGGAGCGCCGCGACGAGCTGACGGGCCAGCAACTGGCTCGGCCCGGCGCCCGGTACACGGTTCGGCAGCCCGACGCCCGACAGCGCGGCCTTCATCTCGACGAGCACGCACGCCGTGAACTGCGCCCAGGCGAACCACACGATGACCGTCAGCACATGGATGAACGTGCCGACGGTGATCTCCTGCTGGAGCCAGTCCCACGAGGGCGCTCCGTGCGGCAGCGGCCACCCCACGGCGGCCACCAGCGCGCCGGGCACGCCGACGAGCAGCACCAGCAGGGCGACGAACGCCCCGAACGCCTTCACGAAGTCCCCGAACGTCCGACGACGCCGGGGCAGGGGCTGCGGCGTCCGATTCCTCGGACCCGGCGAGCCGCCCGTCGAACTGGAAGTGGTGCGTCGCGCCATGGCGGGTGTCCTGGGGTCGTATGGGAAGGGCGTGAGTTCGGGGGTGAACCGAGCCTACTGAGAGTTTAAGGAGGGTGTCGAAGACCGGGCAGGGGGCAACGGCCAGCAGCCGCCCGTTTCGTCACCAACCGCCCGGTAGAACCGAGTTGCCGTACCGCCCCGGCATCCCTCGACCCTCTTCACCCTTCACGCCCTTCACAACACCCGCAGGACGGTCCTCACGATCCCCGCACAATCACCCTCTCGGCCCGCAGCCACAGCGGCCGGCCCTCTCGGCAGGGCCTTACCGCCGGGAAACCGACACCATGGGCGTGGATCGAGTTCGCCAGGGCCGGCAGGATCAGGGCCGGTCGTCGGCGAACAGATCTTCCGCCGCCTTCGCGTTCACCGCACGCCTCGCCCAGGTTTCGAGCTGCGCCAGGTCGCTGCTCGCGTGCACGCGTTCACGGACCGCGTCCGAGACCGGGATACCGCGCCACTCGAGAATGCGCAGCGTCATCTCGGCGTGAGACTCGGCGCGGCCCTCCTCCCGGCCCTCCTCCCGGCCTTCCTCCCGGCCCTCCTCCCGCACCTGCTCAGCCACAGGGTGCCGGAAGAAGTAGTTGATCGTCGCCATCAGGTCCCTCCAGATCTGCTTCGCCTGGGGATCGACCAGGCACGAGTCGACGAACTGCACGAAGACCGCCGCGCTTTCGGAATCGACGGTCCGCAGGGCGGTAGCCAGGGATTCCAGTATGGCGGCAGCCTGCGGCCCCTTGCCATGTGTCATGGCCGAGAGAACCGCGAGGGGTACATCCCGCTCGGCCTCCCGCTCGTCCGCGATCACCGGAACGTTGTCCGGTCCCAGCACGAGCGGCCGTACGGTCAGCGAATGCCACCCAGGCAGTCCGAGCCGGATGGGACGGGCCGCCCAGCGCGCGGTGGCGCTGCTCTGGGTGATGACGATGAGCACCGGCTCACAGCGGTACTTCGCGTAGAGATACGCCAGGTAGTACGCCCAGCTGCCGCGCTTGTCCTCGTCCTTCTTCCCCTGCGACTCGACGACGAGGAGATACGTGCCCTCGTCCGTCTCCACCCGCATCAGCGTGTCCACGCGTCGTTCGACGGGCTCGATCTCCGTCAGGTCCGCGTTCAGGACGGCGAACTCGCGTGGCTCGGGGAACGGGATGCGCAGCACGCGTTGCAGGGCGCGGGTCAGCAGCGCGGGGTCCTTCTGGAAGATCCGGTGCAGTGCCTCGTGCGACGAGCTGACCATCGGCTCTCCTTTCTGTCCGACGTGATCAACGATCACGCCGCGGCCAGGTCACACCACACGTACTTGCCGATGTCGCCGCCCTGGCGCAGCGGATGCCAGCCCCAGTCGTCGGCGCAGGCCCGGACCAGGACGAGACCCCGGCCCGCCTCCGCGTCGGGGGTCGCCGCCGGGTCGTACGGCGGTGGCACCGGGCTCGCGTCCCACGCTCCGATCCGCAGAACCCCGCCCCGCCAGTGCAGCCGCAGGGCCGCCGGCCCCTTCGTGTGCCGTACGGCGTTGGAGACCAGCTCCGCCGCCAGCAGCTCGGCGACGCCCGCGAGACGGATCAGGCCATGCAGGGTCAGGATCAGACGGACGGTGCGGCGGCAGACGGTCACCGCGCGGACGTCCTGCGGGATGTGGAGGGCGTAGGTCCAGGGTTCGGTTTCGGGCATGCGTGAACTCCGTTCGTGGGGTGAGGAGTTGACAGGGCTCAGCGGCGTCGGGCGGTGGCAGTGTCACAGCCGTCACGGCAGGACGGAGTGGTGCGCTTCCGGGGTTCCGGGATACCGCAGCGTGTATGTCGCATCACCGACGGTATGCCTGAAATTTGCGACCAGGCAAGCCGCTCGCCTAACCTGACACCCGAACGGGGCACCTCAGCAGACGAGTTGAACCCAGGGAGCTGAGCGCATGGCGACACGACGACACCCCACCGCACGACAGCTGCGACTAGGCGCTGAGCTGCGCAAACTCCGGGACGCCGCAGGCTTCAAGGCCACCGAGGCGGCGGCCCTGCTGGGAGTGAACTCAGCCCAGATGAGCCAGATCGAGGCCGGTGTCGCAGGGGTGAGCGAGGAACGCTTGCGCCGCATGGCCTCGCACTACTCCTGCGCGGACACGGAGTTGATCGACGCGCTGGCGGCATGGGCGACGGACCGTACGCGCGGCTGGTGGGAGGAGTACCGGGGCCTGCTGCCCACGTCTTTCCTGGATCTCTCCGAGCTGGAGCACCACGCCACGTTTCGCTGGGACGTGGAATTCCTGCATGTCCCGGGTCTCCTCCAGACCGAGGAGTACGCACACGGAGTCTTTTCGCACAGGGTGCCCGAACTCACCCACAGCGAACTCGCCTTGCGCGTCGTACACCGGATGAAACGGCGGGCCATCATCGAGGGCGCCCAAGCCGTCCCGTACAAGGCAGTGGTGCACGAAGGGGCACTGCGCATCAGGGTCGGCGACCGTGCCGCGTCTCGGGCTCAGCTGAACCGGGTCCTGGAACTCTCGGAAGCCGACCATGTGACCGTACGCGTCATCCCCTTCGACCTGAACGGATTCACCGATGCCGGAAGCGCGATGGTCTACGCGGGCGGCACCGTCCCTCAACTGGACACCGTCGTGCGTGACGCACCGCACGCCTCGGCCTTCGTGGATTCCGAGGCTCAACTCGGTGGGTTTCGAACGCTCTTCCGTAGAGTGGAGGACGTGTCACTCGAACCCGCAAGGTCGCGTGACTTCATCCACAGACTGACGAAGGAACTGTGAGGCGCCCATGATGACCCCGCACAGTTGGCAGAAGTCCTCCTTCTCCGGCGGCGGCGACGGCAACGCCTGCGTCGAACTCGCCTCCACCCCCGCCACCCTCCACCTCCGCGAGTCCGACGACCCCGCCGCCGTCCTCTCCACGCCCCCCGCCTCCGTCGGCCACCTCCTGGAGGCCATACGCACCGGAGCGGTCACCGCACCACGGACGTAACAACCCTTCGACGAAGCCTCGTTCGGCGTTCCACCAGCAACGATCAACGCGATACGTTCACACGTACCCGAGGGGGAACCGACATGGGCAGTGACGGCAAGAGCGACCTCGCGCTCCCGCTGAGCGAGCTGGAGGACTACGGCGGCCGGCTGCGGGACGTCAAGACCCGGCTGAACCACACCAAGAAGCTCTTCGAGTCCTACAAGGACGATCTCGGCGACCACACCGTCTACGACGCCCTGGACGACTTCGAGTCCGGCTGGGAGGACGGCCGCGAGGACATCGGCCAGGCCCTCGACGCCCTCGCGAAGATGTCCGACGCCGTCGTCCGGGAGTTCAGAAAGCTCGATGACCAGCTGGCCAAGCAAGTGCAGGACGGAGTGAAGCAGGAGGACGGCAAGGGAGGCCAGACGGGCGGGTCCAAGTAACGACCGCCCTCAGGCAACGCCGCTCTCCGCCAACGACCGCCCTCAGCCCACCTCGTTCTCCGCCACCGCGCTGCCGTGGACGGTCACGTCACCGCCGTAGAACATACCCGTGAAGACCGGCGAATAGGTCAACTGGACCTCGACCTCTACCTGTTCGGCGTCGGCGGTCACGCAGTGGGTGGCGGCGATATCGGGGCCGGACATGCCCATCTCGCGGGCGAACGCCTTCACGCGGGCGCCGCAGTCCTGGAAGTTGATGGGCGCCGGGCCGTTCTGGTTCTCGTAGAGGGACTCGAGGTCTATGTCCTGGGCGGCGTAGCGGGCCGCCTGTTCGGCGATGTCGGCGGCGCGTTCCCGCTTGGAGATGGACAGGCCGCCGTCGATGACGAAGGCCGAGAGCGACAGGAAGACGAGCGCGAAGATGATGACCGCGCCGGCGCCCGAGCCCCGGTCGTCCAGGCGGGCGCGGCGCGCAGCGGCCCAGCCGCGTACAGCGGAACGCGGCGTCATGCCGTCCTCCGGAACGGGTCGAGCGGCGAGCTGAAGCTGGCCTGGAGGGTGGTGGGCACATCGAGGCCGATCATCGCGAGGCCACGCACCTCGCAGCTCACCTCGACGGTGAAGAGCGTGTCCGGTACGAAGCCCGCGCTGGTCTGCGTCACGGTCACCGGGCCGGAGCAGATGTCGCCGAGGTCCGCCTCGGCCGCCTTCCTCGCCTCGGCCATGGCGATCCCGTGGTCCTTCTGGATCGAGCCGGCCCGCGCCGCGTCCCGGGCGGCGCCGTCCAACGCGCCGCGCCCGTTGACCAGTTGTCCGAAGGCCACGAGTACCAGAATGAAGAGAATCATCACCGGGGCGAGGATGACCACCTCGATCGTGGACAGCCCCCGGTCGCGCAGGCGGCCGGACATCCGGTGCCGAAGGGCGGCGAAGAAAACGTTCGCTCCCATCAGTTGTCCCCCTTCACGAACCGCTCGACCGGGCCCGACGACTGCGCGTGCACCCTCAGGTCCAGGCCCGGGAAGACCGCGGGAACCCTCGCCGTGATCTCGACACCCACGGTGTTCCGCTCCGGCTGGAGCATCGTCACGTCGGGCGACAGCACCAGCTTCGGGCCGAGTTGGCGGATGTAGCTGTCGACGACGTCACCCGCCTCGCCTCGCCAGGCGCCGGGCTGCGCGTCGGCGGTGGCGCGGGCCTTGCGGGCGCCCGCCTGGGCCGCCGCCTGGGCCACATGGTCCGCGAAGAAGTACAGCGCGAACTGCACCGTCGCGAAGATCATGAAGAAGAGCACCGGAGTGAGCAGCACGAACTCGATCGCGGTCATGCCGGAGTCGCCGCGGGCGGAGGCTGCCTCCACCCTGCGGCGCACCCAGTGACGTATCCCTCGATGTTCGCGCACCCGTATCCCCGTATGAAGTCAGCAGGTCTTTTTGTCTGTGGTGCCCGCGATGCAGGTACCGACCTTCGTCGCGCCGGTGCTCAGCGCATTGCTGATGATCGCGGCGACCACGCCGACGATGGCGACGACGACGGCGGAGATGATGACCCACTCGACCGCGGACGCGCCCCGGTCGAGTTCGCCGGAGCGGGCACGCTGCGCCCGGCCCTGGAGGAAGGTGATCAGGAAGTCCACCCCCGGGATCCCGGTGCTGAAGTTCCGTCCGTTCATGGTGAGTTGTCCTCTCGAAGAATAGTGGTGGTCGACTGGTGACGTTTCTGGCCCCGCGGACGACGACGATCAGACCTGGAACACACGCATCGCCGCCGGGAAGATCAGGAAGACCAGGAAGCCCGCGCACAGCAGCAGTTGGGCGACCAGCATCGACTGCGACTTCTCGCCCGCGCTGCCCTCGATCTCGGAGAGTTCGCGGTGGCGCATCGTCTCGGCGCGCGAGGCGAGCGACTCGCGCACCTTGGCGCCGTCGTCCGCGACCAGCGCCAGGGAGGCGGACAGGTCCTTCAGCTCCTCGACGCCGAGTTCCTCGCCGAGCGAGCCGAGCGCCTGCCACTGGCTGATGCCGGTGATCCGGGCGTCGTTGAGCGCGTTGCGGATGCGCTGGGTGGCCCAGCCGTCGGAGATCTCGGCGGCGGCCATCAGCGCCTCGGGCAGGCCGCGGCCGCCGGCCAGGCTCATCGACACCAGGTCCAGATACGCGCCGATCACGCGGCGCAGGTCGCGCCGCTTGGCCACCGCGTCCCGTCGCACCTCCAGATCGGGCAGGAAGAAGAAGACGATCGCGAAGAGCAGCGCGAGCCAGACCGGGATGATCGGACTGCGGCCGACGCCGAGCGTCCAGACGACGGCGAAGAGGAGCGGGCCGAAGAAGACACCGGCCGCGGCCAGCAGCACCTTCGTCGCCAGGAACCTCTCCCAACTCCGGTCCAGAACCGCCAGATCGGCACGGAGCGAGCGCTGCTCCCAGCCCTGCTGGAGATAGAGCTCGGCGACCTGCGCGCCCACTTGGGCGCGCAGGCTGCCGAACCGCCCGGTGTCCTGCCGCCCGCGGTGCGCGGACTCGTACGCCGCACCGCGGGCCCGCATCGCGTCGATGCGGGCGACCTGCGCGACCGCGCTGCGCTTCGACGGCATGAGCGCGCGGACGAGGGCGTACACGCCCAGGCCCAGGACGGCGCCGATCAGGATCGGCATGGTCAGGTTCATCGGCGTACCGCCTCATCCCCAGGAACCGGCGTACGGGGGCGCACGAACCGCACGGACGACTCGTCCCGTACCAGGAACCGTTCCGGTGTCTCGATCGTGGACAGCTTGCGCAGCCACCAGAAGCCGAGGCCGAACAGGCCGCAGACACCGGCGAGTACGAGTTGCCCGACCGCCGTGCCGTACGGCTGGACGAACTCACGGTTGAAGACCGACAGCCCGAGCACGAAGGCGATGGAGACCGCGACGACGATCTGCACGGAGCGGCGGGTCGAGGCGCGCTGGGCCATCACCCGCTGCCGCATGTCGACCTCCTCGCGCGCCGACTTGGCCAGCGCGCCCAGCACTTGGCGCAGACCGGGGCCGCGCAGCCGCGCGTTGAGGATCAGCGCGGCGACGATGATATCCGCGGACGCGTCGTCGATCTCGTCGGCCAGTTGTTGCAGGGCATCGGGCAGCGGGGTCCGGGAACGCAGCCGGTCCACCAGCGCGTCGAGATGCGGCCGCAGCACGGGGGCGGAGGCGCGCGCCGAGGCGGGGATGGCCTGCTCCAGGCCGACCGCGCCCGCGATGGTGTCGCGCAGCGACTCGGTCCAGGACGCCAGCGCCTCCACCCGGCGCATCGCGGCCCGCTCCTCCGAGGCGCCGCCGAAGAGCTTGTCCCAGAAGAAGACGAGGATGCCGGCCGCGATACCGGCGACCGCCCAGCGGGTGAGGAGGAGGACGACGAGACCGGCGATGGCGGCGATCGAGCCGCGCTGTCCGGCGAACCGGATCAGCTCACTCGCGCGTTCACTCGCCTTCTGCTTCTCGTGCTCGGGCTTGGCGGGCAGTCCGCGCACGGCGGCGGCGAACAGCGCGAGGCCGCCGCCGACGGCGATCCCGCACCCGAGCGCGTACAGCACGGGGAGGGAGAACAGTCCGCCCATGGAGCCGAGCGAGTCGAGCGCCGCGAGCGACGTCATGCCGGACGTCCTGCCCGATGTCAGGCCCGATGCCATGTCGGACGTCAGGCCCGATGTCGGCCCGGATGTCATGTGCTGGGTCATCGTCATCACCAATTCCCGCTGCCGGGCAGCCGGTAGCCCTGCGCGACGAGTTCGTCGAGGCAGGCGATGGGCGCGTGCGGGACGATCCGGCCGTCCGGGGCCTCGGCGAACACCTCGCTGGACAGCACCCGTCCGTCGACGCCGTTGACCTCGCGCACGGAGGTCACCATGCGCTGGAGGCGGCCGCCGGACTCGTAGTCGTTGCGCCGTTGGACGAAGACCACGAAGTTCACCGCGCCCGCGATGAGCATCTGGCTCGCCTCGATGGGCAGTCGCTCGGTCGCCTGGAGCGCGTACGTGGAAATACGGTTGAAGACCTCGCTGGAACTGTTCGCGTGGATCGTGGAGAGCGAGCCGTCGTTGCCCTGCGACATCGCGTTGAGCATCGTCACGATCTCGTCGCCGAGGACCTCGCCGACGATGACGCGCGAGGGGTTCATGCGCAGCGACCGGCGGACCAACTCGGCCATGGTGATGGCGCCTTGGTCCTCCGAGTTGGGCAGGCGCTCCTCGAAGGCCACCACGTTCGGGTGCAGGTCGGCGAAGGCGTCGAGGCCGAGTTCCAGGGCGCGTTCGACGGTGATGAGACGCTCGTACGGCGGGATCTCGTTGGCGAGGGCGCGCAGCAGCGTCGTCTTGCCCGCGTTGGTGGCGCCCGCGATCATGATGTTCTTGCGGGCCCGGACGGCGCAGGCCAGGAAGTGCGCGACCTCGGGGGTCAGCGTGCCGTTGCCCACCAGGTCGGACATGAAGACCTTGCCCATGCGCGCTCGGCGGATCGACAGGGCCGGTCTGCGGGTCACGTCCATGACGGCGGAGAGGCGGGAGCCGTCCGGCAGCCGCAGGTCGAGCTGCGGGTTGGCGGAGTCGAAGGGCCGGGACGACAGACCCGAGTACGCGCCGAGGACCTGGATCAGCTCGATGAGTTCCTCGTCGGTCTCGGCGACGGAGTCCCCCTTCGTCTCCCGGCCGTCCGCGTAGCCGATGAAGACCTGGTCGTACCCGTTGATGTCGATGTTCTCGACTTCCGGGTCGTCCAGCAGCGGCTGGAGACGGCCGACGCCGAAGAGCGCGGCGTGCACGGCGGCCGCGTACTGCTCCTCGGTCTCCGCGTCGAGCGGGGTGCGGCCGAGGTTGATCTCGGTGCGGGCGTAGTCCTCGAGTATCTGGGCGATGACGGCGCGGGCGTAGTGCCGCTCGTCCTCGTTGGACATCGGGGTGACGCCCCGGACCTGGTCCTCGCGGCGCTGCTCGGAGATACGGTCACCGGCGTCCTGCCGGAACCGCTTGACCAACTGGTGGTCGACGGCGGTCATCGGCCCGCCCCGGCAGCGGGCTGCCCGTGCGTCCCGGCCGTGCCGTGAGGTCCGTGCGTCCCATGGGGTCCGTCGGCGGGTACGGACCAGGCGGCGCCGTACTGCTGGTACAGATCCGCGGTCACCTTGCGGGCCGAGCGGATCAGCAGCGACTTGTCGAGGCGTCCGCGTCTGCGTCCGGCCAACTGGTCGGCGCCCGCGGGGTCGTCGGCGAGCGTGCCCACGACGCGGGCGCCGGTCTGGGCCGCCACGAGCATGTCGTTGACCTGGTGGACGAGCTTGGCGGAGTCGCCCGGGTCGGCGACGAGGACGACGCCGATGAACGGGGTGGCGAGTCCGGCGGCGCCGCGCGGACCGCCGTGCAGCTTGGCCGAGAGGGCTGCGGCGCGGTCGCGGACCCGCGCGATGGCCTCGGGCTCGGTGCGGGAGAGCAGGAGCACCAGGGCGGCGTGCGGGAAGAGTTCGACGGCCGGGGTGTCTCCGCTGATCCGTCCGCAGTCGGCGATGACGTCGGCGGGCGCGTTCGGCGAGTCGGCGAGCTGCGCGAACGCCCGGCCAAGGGTGGGCCAGAGTCCGGCGAGACCGGCGGCCTGCTCGGCGATCCCGAGCCCGACGAGGACTTCGAGTCCGCCGCTCAACGGCTGTACGTGGTCCCAGAGTTGGTCGGGCACGAGACCGCGCCGGGCGGTCGCCGCGATCGACAGCATGCCGGTGTTGGGGTTCAGCGGGCCGCCGTGGGCCGCCGCGCTCCGGTACACGAGGTCGCCGCCGGCCGGGTCGGTCTCGGCGAGCAGGACCCTGCGGGGCCAGACCGCAGAGAGCGCCACCGCTGCGGTGGTGACTCCGGGGGAACCCTTGTCTGCGGCGAGGGCGATGAGCGCCATGTCTGTCTACTCACTCGCCTCTAGTTGCCGGGGACGATGACGAGGGCGACCTGACCGGCCGAGGCGGCCTCGGCGACGTACGCCGCCTGACCGCTGTCCACCATGAGGGTGACCGGCAGGTTGGTGCTGCTGATCGTGCCGCTGTCCTGCTCCTGGACGGAGATGACCTTCGCGCGCTCGACGATGGGAGCGCCGCCCGTGCTCGACGAGCCCGAAGCCGAGGAACTCGAACTCGACGAACCGTGGCTGCCGCTGGATCCGCTGCCACTGGAGCCGCTGTCGCCGACGCGGTAGACGGCCACCGTGTCACCGGACTTGATGCCCGCGGGGTACTGGCCCTCCTTGAGGGAGACGCCCACGGAGGCCTTGCCGGCCGGGATGGTGGCGCCTTCGGCGAACATCTCGCCGATGACGATGGTCCCCTTGTAGATCGGGGACCTGGCCTTGAGCTTCCTGAGCTGTCCGAGCTGGTTCCACTTGACGTAGTGGATGGAGGGGTCGTCCGCCACCAGCGCGGAGATCACGTGATCGCCCACGGAGTCACCGGCCTGGACGTCGCTCGTCACCTTCACGACCTCGACACGGTCCCCGGCGCGCAGCACCAGCATGGTGGCGCCCAGCGCGCCGACGAGGATGAGGAGCACCGCGAGAGCGGCCAGCGCGGGTTTGCGCTCGCGAGGCGGCGTGGGAAGACGCTCGCCCATCGCCGGGTGAGCCGACGATGCGGAACGGTTGTTGCCCGCCCCCGTACGCTCTTGGATCTTCACGCAACCGCTCCCCGTACACCCAAGAAAATGTCTGTCAATTCACGCGCCAAGTAGGACACTTCACCCCCGTGCCCCCTTACGGGACGTACCGTGCGACCTGGCCGAACAGCCAACGCTGGAGTGAGTGTCAAGCCATGGCACCGTATCAGCCGCGCATAAGCCCCTCAAGGCGCTTCAAGGCCCCTGAAGCGCACCCGACTCGACGTTATCGACGCGCAACGGAAGCCTTCCGGTTCCCTGTTGAGCCCGGCGATCCGCCGACCCGGCGGACTGTGCGGCAGCGAATCTCTGACGTGCACATTCCGGACGGTCCGTCACCGGGTGTACACGATGCCTGCACGAGGTGCTTACGGGTGGGGGCGGGAGGGGTGTGATCTTTCAGCCACACGGGGGACCCCGCTGGACGGCGGTGACGTCGAGGCCTCCTGAACGATGACCGCGACCGGGCTCAGAACCCCCAAGGGCTGGGATGAGGTGTGGCGGCCGGATCCTCCGACCAGATCAGGCGGGTCTCCAGGTCGTCGCCGAGGAGTTCGGTCAGGCGGTCGGCGGCCCAGCCGTTCCACTGGACCCCGACGGGGAACTGCGGCACACGGAAAGAAGGCAGGGCGAGCGGGAGCGCGTCCGGGCGGAAGACGGTCTTCTGCATCTCGCCGGTCGCCTTCTTCGGCTGCGACGACTTCCGGGTGTCCACGCAGTCGACGACCTGGTCCACGAGGTGGAGGAGGTACGCGTCCGCGGGAGACCCTTCGACGCGGACCGGCAGCAGGCCGCCCGACTTCTCCAGGTCGCCGCGCAGCCGGTCCGCGAGCCGGCCGCCGAGGATCGGAGCGCCGGGATAGTCGGACGCGAACTCGGCCCTGCGGGCCTTCGGGTCACCCGTCCACTCCGCCGCGAACACGGTGGGCCGCGGCACCCGGTCGCCTTGGAACTGCCAGCGCTTGAGGTCGATGAGCGAGTCGTCCAGACGGAGCGTGCGGAGTTCCCGCATGCTCGGCATCAGTCGGTACACGGCCAGGGGCTTCGAGTTCATGAAGGACATCATCACGCCGTCCAGTAGGCGGTGCTCGGCACCGCGGTGGTGACGCCTGCCAGCTCTGACTCGACCTGCCGGCCGATACTGCGCAGTTCCCTGCGGAGCACCGTGCGGATCGCGCGGTCCCCGAAGCCCCGGGCGACGCGGTCCGCGACGACGTTGTGCAGATGGGCGTCGAGCCGGCCGAGGAACCGGTTGCTGTGGGTGAAGTTGTGCGGCCTCGGATGCCCCAGCGGGATGCCGTTCGCCGCGTCGTTGATGTCGACCTTGTACTTCGCCAGGAGCGACCGCATCCGCGGGCCGCCACCGCGGGAGAACCCGGAGGGGACGATGTGGGCCGCCGCCCCGCCCGCTCCCACCGGGCGGCCCTCCTTGGCCATGTTCTCGCCAAGGATCTTGGAACACTGCTTCAGGCCCAGATAGTCGGACCACAGCAGCGGGTTGACGACGTAGCGGCGCGGGTTGGGCCCGGCGTCCATGCCCAGGGGGTCGGGGCTGAGATAGGTGGCCGACGCCGGGTCGTAGTGCCGGAAGCAGTTGTAGTGCAGCCCTGTCTCGGGGTCGTGGTACTGACCGGGGAAGCGCAGTGGTGTGGACGCGCCGGAGCCCGGGTCCGAGCGGGCACCCGGATCCGGGTAGGGGCGCAGTCCCCAGAGTGTGGTGTCGCCACGCCAGATGATCCCGCCGGTCTCGTCGACGAGTTCGGTCGGGGTGCCGACCAGGTCCGTGACGATGGCGAAGAACCGTTCGTCGACGACGTCCTGGGGCGCGCCGGCCACGGTCGTGCGCTCCGTCTGGGTCAAGGGGCGGGTGTCATCGCGCTCCCAGGTGAGCGTCGTCTCGCGGGCGGCTCGCCCGTGCGCGCCGGGTACGCGGCTGGTCTCCTCGACGAGGTGCGGACCGTCCCACACGAAGCGGGTCTCCTCGGCGACCGTGACCCCGTCCGCCGCCAGCCGCTGCTTGGCCACCCGGCGGCCGAGTGCGTCGTGGAGGTAGCGCCAGCGCGTGCCGTCCGGGGTGACGACGCCGACGAGCCGGTCCTCGGCGTCCCAGGAGTAGCGCCAGATGTCCGGTTTGCGCGACAGCCTGGTCCGGCACCGCAGGATCACACGGCCGGCGGCGTCGTACTCGTAGTGGACGGAACCGGCACGGACGAGGCGGTTGCCCGCGTAGGCACGCGCACCCCGCGCCTCGGGCTGGGTGCGGTGCCCGGGCCAGTCCGCGCTGGTCACATTGCCCGTCCCGTCATAGGCGTACGACTCGGTCCAGTCCGCGGCACGCACGGCGGTGACCCGGCCCAGGGCGTCGAGGTCGAAGGTGCGGCGGCCCGCGACCGGGTCGTCGACCCCGGTCAGGTTCCCGTCCGCGCCGTAGGTGTACGTCCGGCGCGCCAGGAGACGGGAGGAACGGGAGTCCTCCAGCGTCTGGGAGCCGAGGCGGTCCCCGGTGTCCCATCCGAAACCGAGGGTGAGGCCGTGACCGAACGCACGGGCCGTCTCGCGTCCCGCCGCGTCGTAGGACGCGGTGAGGACGTGACCCGAGGCGTTGAGCGCCGTGCGGTTCCCCGCGGCGTCGTAGGTGTACGTCGTCGTGGCACCGGCCGGTGTGGTGCGGCGGACCGGCCGGCCCGCGGCGTCGTACGACGTGGCGAGTTCCCGTCCGTCCACCGACTCTCCGACGATGCGCCCGGCCGTGTCGTAGCGGAGCGTGAGGGTGGCGTCCGGGCCCGCGGCCCGCAGCAGGCGCCCGGCGGGGGCGTGCGTGAACACCGTGGTCCGGCCGTCCACGGTCTTCCCCACCTGGTTGCCGACGGCGTCATAGGCGAAGGTGGTGCTCTGCCCCGACGGGTTGGTCCTGCTGGTCAGCCGACCCGCCGCGTCGTAGCCGTAGCTGACGGTCCGCCCGTCGAAGTCGGTCTCGGACGTCGGACTGCCCGCCGCGTCGTAGGTGTAGTCCCAGGTCAGTCCCTGCGGGTCGACGACCTGGCAGAGGCGCAGTTCGCTGTCGTGGCGGAAGGCGTACCGCGTCCCGTCCGGTGCCGTGCGCGCCGTCAGCAGATCGAAGGCACCGTACTCGAACCGGGTGACCCGGCCCAGCGGGTCGGTGTGCGTGAGCCGGTTTCCCTCGTCGTCGTACGTCCATGTCTCGATCGCACCGTCGGGGCCGGTCCGGGCGGCGAGGTGTCCCTCCACCGTCCATTCCTGGCGGGTCGCCTCCCCGAGCGGGTCGACGACGGCGGTGACCCGTCCGAAGGAGTCGTACGCGAATCCGGTCTCCGCCCCCAGCGGGTCGACCGCCGAAACGACCTGCCCTGCCCTGTTGTTGACGAACCGCTGGACGGCTCCCAGGGGATCGGTCACCGAGGTGACGGCCCCGGTGCGGTCCCGGGTGAACGCCGTGGTCGTCCCGTCGGTGTCCGTGAGCGTGGTGCAGTTGCCCCGCTCGTCCCACTCCTGCCGTACGACCGTGCCGTCGTAGTCCGTGAGCTCGTCGATCAGACCCAGGTCGTTGTAACGGGCTCCGGAGACCGTCCCGTCGGGCAGACGGACAGCGGTGAGGCGACCGAGGTCATCCCACTCCATGCGGGTGACATGACCCAACTCGTCTGTCCGTGAAAGCAGTTGATCTCGCCTGTTCCATTCCTGGAACACGGTGTGGCCCAGGGTGCCGGTCTCGGCTATCAGTTGATAGGCGTCGTTGAACTGGTAGGAGGTGGTGTGCCCGAGGGAGCTGACGGCGCGGGTCAGGTGCCTCTCGTCGTCGTAGTCGAAGGTGTAGTCGAGGATCCCGTGCACGCCGTGGACAGCGACACAGCGGCCTCCGTCGTCGTACGTGTACCGGTACCAGGCGCCGTTGCGGTCCTCCCAGCCGGTAAGACGGTTCCGGTCGTCGTAGGCCAGCTTCAGAGGCCGGCCCGAGGAGTTGCGAACCTCTGTGAGACGGCCGTGCCTGTCATAGCCGTAGTTCATCAGGGTCGGCCGCCCGGGGTCGCTGAGCAGGGTCAGGTCCACGACCCGCCCTGCCTCGCAGGTCACACCGATGCGGTAGCCGCCGTGGTGGGCGATCTCGGCCGGGCTGCCGTCGGCGTCGTACCCGATCGTGATCGTGTTGTCGTTCCGGTCGCCGATCCCGGCGAGGGGCAGTTCCTGCGCCGGCCGGCCGTGCGGCGGCCGGAAGCTCAGGGTGCGGCCGATCTCCGGCTGGCTCACCGCGAGTGTCCCGCCGGGGCCGCCGTCCCAGCTCAGCGGCCAGTGCGGGCCCTCCACGGGCAGGACGGGCGCGTCCGGATCGGGCACGGGGTAGGTGAGGATCATGCCGTCGGCGGAGAAGAACCGCACGCCCGTGGCGTCGAGCACCAGTCGCTGGTCGAGAGTGGAGGTCCAGGTTCGCCCGAAGTACCGGCCACCGGTCAGACCGGTGCGGTGGTGGCGCTCCAGCACCAGGGGCAGTACACCGTCCAGAGCCACGTCGGTCTCGGACATCACCATCTGGCCCGTCGCCATGTCGATGGGGTCGCCGCAGGTGAAGAGCTTCTTCATCTGGCGCCCGAGAGAGCGTGTGCTCCGTCCGAACCCCTTGGCCCCCAGCGCCATGCCCTTGAGGCCGGTCTTACCGAAGGCCTTGAGTCCCTTGAGCCCCTTGGCGAGCCCGCCGAGGGTGGTGATCCCCTTCATCATGGGGATGCAGTCCAGCGCCGCGAAGCCCACATCCCACAGGGACGCCTGCCCCTTCGCGTATTT